>NZ_LMHH01000001.1:1200000-1500000 GCF_001427865.1 Altererythrobacter sp. Root672 | reverse complement strand
TGCTGTTGGTGTCGCTGGCCGCCGCCGTGGGCGAGCGCCGACGGCAAAAGCGCAGACATGTCGACGCGGTCGGCTGTATGCCGTGGACCACGTTGTTTTTCCTGTGCTTCTTTCCCGGCGCGATCCTGATCTGGATGGCGCTGAAAGGGTGGCTAGCTGGGTAGCTAGATCCTCCCTGTCGCGCAGCGATGGGGAGGGGGACCGTCCGCGAAGCGGATGGTGGAGGGGCTGGCGTCCTTCGACAAGCTCAGGACGAACGGAGTTCTTTTGTACAAGGGCCGTTCGTGGTGAGCCTGTCGAACCACATGCGGGCGTCCGCCTGCCCCTCCGTCAGCTGCCTGCGGCGACTGCCACCTCCCCATGAGGCTACGCCTCACAGGGAGGATCTGATCTTACAGACAGGCCTCGAGGTAGGCCTGGTCAAACCCGAACTGACGCGCCTTTTCCAGCGTGTATGGGCGCAGGCCCGAGGCGCGGAATTCGCCGATGATCTTCCCGTCTTCGCTCTCGTCGAGATACTCGAACGCGAACAGTTCCTGGGTGACGATCACGTCGCCTTCCATGCCGATCACCTCGGTGATGTTGGTGGTGCGGCGCGAACCATCGCGGAGGCGCTTCACCTGTACGATCAGGTCGACCGATTCCGCGATCTGGCGGCTGATGGCTTCCTTCGGGATCTTGATGTCGCCCATCAGGATCATGTTTTCCATACGGCCGAGGCATTCGCGCGGGCTGTTGGCGTGGAGCGTACACATCGAACCGTCGTGACCGGTGTTCATGGCGGCGAGCAAATCGAAGCACTCGGCGCCACGAATTTCGCCCAGGATGATGCGGTCAGGACGCATACGCAGGGCGTTCTTCACAAGGTCGCCGATGGTGATGGCGCCTTGGCCTTCGAGGTTCGGCGGACGGGTTTCGAGCGGCAGCCAGTGCGGCTGCTGCAGGCGAAGCTCGGCCGCGTCTTCGATCGTCAGCACGCGTTCACCCGGGTCGATCATCTTCGACAGGGCGTTGAGCATGGTCGTCTTGCCCGAGCCGGTACCGCCGGAGATGACGATGTTCATGCGGGTGGCGCCGGCGATCTTGAGGGCGGTGGCCATCTTCTCGCTCATCGACCCGAAGTCCTTGAGCATGTCGATCGTGATCGGCTTCTCGGAGAACTTACGAATCGAGATGGCAGTACCGCGCAAGGAAAGCGGCGGCACGATCACGTTGACGCGGCTGCCGTCCTTGAGGCGGGCGTCGGCCAGCGGCGTGGTCTGGTCGACGCGGCGGCCGACCTGGTTCACGATGCGTTGGGCGATCTGGAACAAGTGCGCTTCATCGCGGAACTGGATCGGTGCGATCTGCAGCCGGCCCTTCTTTTCGATGTAAGTCTGCAGCGGTCCGTTGACCATGATGTCGGAGATGTCGGGATCGCCGAGCAGTTCTTCGAGCGGACCGAAGCCGAGCAACTCGTCGATCAGCACCTTTTCCAGCGCGAACTGTTCGCGGCGGTTGAGCGTGACCTTGAGCTCGGTCAGCACTTCCATGATGATCGGACGGAATTCCTCCGACAATTCATCCTTGGACAGCGTCGCGGCCGCTTCAGGGTCGACGCGTTCGAGCAAGCGGGGGAGCACCTGCTCCTTGATCTTGTGGACCGACGCCTCGAAGCCGCCGACCTCGGAGGTGCCGGACCCAGCGGCCGCATTGGCCCGGTCCGCCAGGCGCGACATCGCATCTTCGCGGTTGGGTCCACCTGAGGGCGCAACCGTGTCGCCGCTCGGTATTTCGCTAGGAACCGCCGGGAACTGCTGCCCGCCGCCGGGCTCGCGCGGCACCGCTGCGCCACCCTTCATGGGCCGCGCCACGCCGAAACTCGGACGAGCTCCGGGGCTCATTCCTGCAACCCCGTTTTTCCGGCCGAAAGCGCTCATTCCAATTCCTTTTTCGCTCAAGCGTAGCTGTGGCCCGTGGAGCCAAGCACGTGTTCTAACGGCCAAGCGTTGAGGCTTTACTAACCACGAGCGAAGAGTTCGGCGGACGGTATCGTTTGGTTAATGCTCTCTTGCTAACCGCGCTTGCGGAGGTGGCGATGTTGATGACCAAGCAGGCCGAGCGCGGTGACGTGGCGACAAGGTTGCTGCGGCCGACGCTGATCTTGCTGTTGGGCCTGGCCGCCATCGCGGCGATCTGCCTCGCAAGTGCGGGCGTGCCGTTCATCACATTGCACCTCTTCCGCACGCAAGACCTGCCGGCTGTCGTTGCTTTGGCCGGCTTTTCCCTCCTTGTGCCTCGACTGCTGAAATCACCCGGATGGGTCGCGCGCTTTGCCGCGTTGGCCGACGCGAGCTTGAGCATTCCGCCTTGGGTTCTGGCGGCTCTTGTCGCCGTGGTCGGTTTGGTTGGCGGTTGGCTCGTGTTTGGTTTCTTCCCCTTGTCGATGGACGAGTTCTGGGCTCGCGCGGATGGCGCGATCTACGCGACGGGTCAGCCGATGGCGCGTATCCCTGCCGAATGGCGGGATTACGCAGCTGCCTTGCAGCCGATGTTCACCCGGATCATTCCGCAAGAAGGGCTGTGGGCATCGGAATATCTGCCGTTGAACGCCGTCATTCAGCACAACTTGGGGCCGTTGGCCGGGCCCTTACTGGCGGGGTTCTCCATTCTGGTTGCCGCGGATATTGCACGGCGTCTGCTACCAGAACACCGGAGCGCGCCTATCGTTTGCGCCGTGTTGATGGCGAGTTCGAGCCAACTCCTGCTCAACGCCATGACGCCCTACGCCATGAGCGCGCATCTTGCCGTCAATCTCTCCTGGCTGTGGCTGTTCCTTCATTCTTCGCGCCTGGCGCAATTCGTCGCGTTGCCGCTGGTGGGGTTGGCGATCGGGTTGCATCAGGTGGTGTTCTTCCCGCTTTTCGCGCTTCCGTTCCTGTTCGAGGCCTTTCTCACCGGGCGCCGCGGGGCCGCCATTTTGCAAGGAGCGGCCATCGCCCTGGCTTTCCTGTTCTGGAGCGGATGGGATGCCTTGCTCTATTGGTGGTTCGACGTTGTTCCAGCCAAAGCCGGCCCCACTGGAACCGCTCTGCTGTTCAAGCGCGCGGTCGACCTGGTGGCGGGTTTTGATGCGAGCAACTTGGGCCTCATGTCACTGAACCTGATCCGGTGGACAGTTTGGCAGAACCTGCTGGCCGTGCCGTTACTGCTTACGGTGGCCTGGACGCTCGTCCGCAAGGCTGGTGCCTGGCGCGCCATGCTGGCCGGGATCGTGCTCACCGGGATAACGATGACCGTTGTGCTCGCTTTCCAGGGGCATGGATGGGGTTACCGCTACCTGCACGGATTGCTCGGCAGCTTGTGCCTTCTGGCGACCCTCGCCTGGTTCAGGATCGTGGAGAGGACCGATGATCGTCGGAGAATGCAGGCTCTCTTTGGGGCGGCCTTGGTTCTTTCCCTCGCTCTCTTGCCGTTCCGCGCCTGGCAGGCGGAGCGTTTCACCACGCCCTATCGGACAGCTGACGCAGCCATCTCGCGGATCGACGCTGATGTGGTGGTGGTGAATGCCCCGGGCCATGCCTACTCGATTGATCTGGTGCGGAACGACCCTTTCCTCATCAATCGACCGAAGCGGATGACCCCAGTATTATTGACGGATCAGCAACTGGCTGAGATTTGTCGCAAGTATCAGGTGGTCGAATTCGGCGATGCCGATGCAGAGCGGTTCGGGATCGCTTCGCTAAGTGTCGTGGGCGAAACCGAGCGACAGTTGCCGGAAGCCTGCTAACCGTACAATTGCCAAGTTAGAGGAGGGCCCGCAGCAGCCTTTCGATCTTGGCAGCATTCGCGTCCCAGTCGTACCGTTCGCGCGCAAAGACCGAGGCTTCCTGATCGGGTAATGCGGACAACGGATGGGCGATCGCGTTGGCGAACCGCTGGGCAGTAATCTCCGGTGCGCGCGGGTCGACCTCTACGCCTTCCAGGAAGCTAGAAGCTGCCGGATCGGCCGCGGCGGTGTCCGCACCGCAATAGACCGCCAGTCCACAGGCGAGCGCCTCCTGGACGACGAGTGGATATCCTTCGCCCATCGAAGGAAGAACCAAGGCGTCGGCCGCGCGATAGATGTTGGCCAGTTCGGTGCGATCCTTGCGACCAAGCACTCTGACGTTCGCCAAGTCCCAATTGCTTGGATCGATCGGACCATTGCCAACCAAGAGGAAGTCGCATTCAGGGCGCAGGGCCGCGAGGACTCTTAGCGCCGACAATCCCTTCTTCTCGACGAAGCGGCCGACAAACAACATTTGCGGGCGTTGGGCCGACACACCGAGGCTTTGGCGAAGTGCCAGCTTCTCGTTCTCCGTAGCGGCACGAAAAGCCGTTCCGTCCACTCCGTTGAACATGAGTTGCGGAGGTCTTGGACAGCGCAAATGAGTGAACTGGCTCCGCACGACATCGCTGATGAACACGGTCTGTGGTGCGGCCGTTATCATGGGCGCCGTCACCAGGTTATTGGCCACGCGCAGTACCGTGCGCAGGACTCTGCTCGAATAGGGGATCTGGCCGACATGCTGGATTAGCAGCCAAGGCTTCTTGTGACGTTCGGCATATCGGCGCGCAAGAAGCGAAGTCGAATAAAGCGCATCATGGATCACAAGAGCATCCGCTCTGCGTACTTCGTCTTCGAGCCGGGCGCGTGCTGCTCTATTGAGCAAGGGCATCGGTAGCCCAGTCACCGCTTCGATCGGATCACGTGCGGTCAGGGCAATGGAACTTACGTTGGAGGTCGCCGGTGGCGGGTCGAGGGCCGTTGCTGCGAGCAGACTGTCATGGCCACGACGTGCAAGTGCCTGGGCCAACGCGCTAGCCACAATCTCGATACCGCCGCCGTGGGATTCAAAGAAGGCTGAAACGGTTAGAACGCGCATGGCGAGCGATGGTGCAGATTGGTGGTCAGGCGCGGTCGAGGCGAAACGCTATTTCCAGGCGATTTGGGAATAGCCATGCCATTGGTCCGCGGCGGTACCGACCCGTCGATGTTGCCGCTATGCGGTATCCTGCGCCTCCAGCGAGGGACTTCCAATCGTTCATCGTCAGGTAGCGGGCGCCGATCTGGCCACCGAATGGGATGTTGCCGATAGCATCGAGTGTTGTGAGACGGGCGTGATCGAGCCTGGAGCGAGCGACATGGTCCTTGATGTAGATTGGACCTTTCACAACCCGGCGAATCTCGCTCATCAACCCCCCGCGCGCCTCAATGGGGACGTGATGTATCACGTTATTGATGGTCGCAGCTGCGAAGGCGTCATCATCAAATGGAAGCGTAGCGCCATCGTAGACGCGTGTCTCGACCGACAGATCCTCAAAATAGCGATCCACGACATCGATTGCTGTCACACTGTCCACTGAGAGCAAGGCCTGCATGGCTTCAGCCATCACGCCGGTACCGCCGCCGATGTCGAGCACGTTGGAATGGTGGCCGCTCCAGACAGAGGCCAGGTCGGTGAGCATGACTGTTTGATAGACTGGCGGCCTGTGGCGATAGACCGACGTATGCTTTTCCAGCACTTCGGTCACTGAGCCGAGCGAAATCGCGGTCATGGCTTTGCGGTTCCTTCTGCGCGCCGACCAGTCAGGCGGACAACTGCCCAGCGGCTGGAGAGAAAATTGTAGAGGGTCAGCGCCAAGGTCGATGCTGGGGCAGACAGCAGCATGGGCCAATCGAGCTGATCGTGGAATAGCCAGATCGCCAACATCGCCAATGGATAGTTGGCGCCCATCGCGGCTGTGTAGAGCGCCAATGCGGGGAACCCAGGCTCTACCATAAAGGTGAAACGGCAGTGCAAAAGATAGCCGACGACCACGCAGACCAGGAAGGACAGGGTCGTCGAAATTGCGTAGTGGAAGCCGGCGCGGTCTCCAGCCAAGAGGATTACGAGATTCAAGCCGGCGCAGATCGCGGCGATAATGGCATAGGGGCCGATTTGACGGGGCAGAGAGTACGTCATGCGGCGCTCGGCCGGGCTTGTACGAGATAGACACAGGCATTGTGGTCACGGATGGACCTAGGTGTGATCCGATCTTCAAGCACGGCTCTCAAGTTCATCGCGACGGCGAGCAAGGCGCCCACGGTTCTCCCTATCAGCGGGACACGGCGCAGGGCGAAGCAGTATCCTGTCAACCGGATCAGTGTAGTCCAGGCGAGCGGGCCACAAATCGCCTCACACTCATCCACGGTCCAGCCACGAGACTGGAGCTCGTTGATCAGGCCCTGGCGAGTCCAACGACGATGATCCTCCGGATGGGGGTGATAGAGCCAAGTGCCGTGGGTGGAAAGCAGGAGGGTCCCTCCGGGACGCAGGATGCGCTTGGCCTCAGAAAGGTAGGTGTCCAGGTCGCGGACGTGTTCGAGTACCTGGAAACTGAGCACAAGATTGGCAGTCTTCCCCTCGACCTCAACCCTACCTTCGTCGGTGATTGCGATATCGACTTTCCCGCCGAAATCTGCCCCCCGGTATGTCACGCCGCGCGTTTCGAAAAGGTGTCGATACGGTTGGTCACCGCAGCCGAAGTCGATCGCAATCTTCCCTGTTCCGTCGAGCGCTGCCGCGCGGACATTCACAGCTCGTGAGAGTCCACGAAGCACGAGCCAGTCGGTGTCGACGATACGAGGCTCGCGACGTCGGATCTGGTCAGGTGATGCCTCGATTTGCATGGTTTGACGCTCAGCTTCTGGCGTTCTTTGACGACGCCAACGGATCGGCGCCGACAAGAAAATCGGCCTCGTTGCCCCCTATCACCGCGAGAAGAAATCCACCGAGAAGCGACTGAAGGCCGATCGTGCCTGCCAGGCCGGCAAGCGTAACCGGCAAGACGGACGGCAATGCCGAGAAGCTCTCGCTTCCCCAATAGACGCCAATTGCGGCTAGCGAAATGATCGACGATCCGATCAGTAAGAGTCCGGAAATCACGCAGCCTTCCAGGGACAACCACTTCCGCATGCTGAGCGGCCAGGATTTGGGGAGGCGGTAGCGTTCGCGCACTCCGTATAGATGCGACGCGATGCCCATCATTCCCGCCATATGGCCCACACTGGCGAGGAGCGCGCCGATCACGATCCAGCTCTCGCCAAACGGAACCGGGCCAATCAAGCCGAGCGAGTGGGCGATCGCCGTGACGAGGATCGCTATGCCCAGGCTTATCGCTGCCAAGGCGGGCGCCCCAAATATCCACGTCGGCGATAGCATGAACAGATAGCGCAAGTGTCGCCAACCATCGCGCCAGGGACGCAGGTGCGGGGCCCGCTCGCGCAAGTCCGGAGAAAGTGTGGCTGGGACTTCGGTCATCTTGAGCTTTTGCAGAGATGCCTTGATGACCATTTCGCTGGCGAATTCCATGCCGCTGCTTGTCAGGTGCAGGTTTTCAAATGCCCCTTTGCGGATGGCCCGCAGGCCGCAATGGGCGTCACCGATGCCGGATCGAAAGAACAGGTTGAGGATCCCGGTCAGGGCCGGGTTGCCGATGTAGCGGTTTTTCCACGGCATGGCGCCGGGGGCGATACCGCCCCTGAATCGGGAGCCCATACATACATCGTAGCCCTGTTCGAGACGGGCGATCATCGGTACGCCTTCGACGAAATTGTAGCTGCCATCGCAGTCGCCCATCAGGATGTAGCGGCCTTTCGCAGCCTCACATCCTCCGATCAGCGCTGCGCCGTAGCCCCGACGAGAAACCGGCACGACCCGTGCACCAAGGTTGGTCGCCAGTGACTGGCTCCCATCGGTGGAGCCGTTATCGGCTATGACGATCTCACCGCTCATTCCGTACTCAGAGCGCAGCCGAGCCAAAGCGTCGAGCGCATTTCCGATGCAGTGAGGAAGGCTTTGCGTCTCGTTCAGGCACGGCATCACGATCGTGACGTCGACCTCGTCCGTAACGGCCGTCTCGACTTTGAGGTTAAGATCCTGGACGCTCATGCTTTCTCCTCGTGAGGAGAAGCGATGACAAACGATGGTTAATTAGCTGTAAAAACTCCTGGCTTTTACGGTGAAACCCCTAGCTTCGACACACCCGCAGCGATCAGGGCGGCAGCCAGTTACCAACAAAATGATCGCGTCGGCGTGCGCTATTCGCGCTCGGACTTTACAACCTTCAAGCGGTCGCTGGAATGGAGAGCTGCCGTTTTCCGTCAAATAGGAACGCGATCGCAACGGCCAGGGCCAGCGCCATTGCAGCTGCGATAATCGGACCAAATCCGAGAACCTTGCATGCCGCCATGACAGGCAGATGCACTGCATAAAGGGGGAAGGATACCGCACCTGCGAATGCCGCCAGACCCGACGGCCGCAGCCCTAGAGCTGCCCTAACCAGCAATGGCGCGACGGCGACGGCGAACAGTGCTGAGAACAGTACCGGCGGCAACAAAGCTCCGGCGAAAAGTGCAACTGGAACCGCCGCGAGCGCGATCCATGGGGCTTTCCCGAGGGGCGTGTCGCCATAGAAGCGGTAGATCAGGACACCGGCGACATAACAGAACAGGCACCTTGTGGTGGCGACCGCCAGTGAAGTGAAATCCGACCCCCACGGCACCCGATTCAAAACCAGGCTCGCAACGATGAAGGCGATCGCAAGGATGACCGACAACACGAACAGCGCTCTGCTCGGTGCTCCTGCGAAAAGCTTGCTGTGAAGCCAATTTGCAAGAACCTCTGCGAACAGGGACCATGCGGGCAAATTCACGGCGAAGAAGGGCATGAAGAACAGCGTGGAGATGTATGTCAGCATCAGTCCCAAGGAGGGACCGTTGAAAAGGAGGGCGGATGCCGCGCCGATGGAAGTTCCGATCGCCATGATCGGCCACAGCCGTTGATACCGTGCAAGCAAGAACGCGGTAGGCGATGGCATCTTGTGCTCATACGTCCGCGCCATGACGAAGCCGGAGATGACAAGAAACAGATCGACGGCGGAAATGGCCGCTGGCTCCGGTGTATCGAAGCGGTAGCTCTGCTGGAGGTGATGCCACGCCACGGAGAGTGCGGCGATGCCCCGCATGCCGTCTAGCCCGTAAAGGCGTGATTTCATATGCTTGCCTTCCTTGCGAGTCCCAACTCACGGCGCGTTGAAGCCAATGTCCCGGAATGGTTAACAAGCTGCAAAGAAGGGCGGATTGGGGACACCCACTCGAGCGCACCCCACGCGGAAGGATATGGTCAAGACTCGACGAACCTCGTAGCTCGCCAACATGCATCAATCCGATCGCGCCGGCCTGCTCTACGCACTTGCCGGATTTTGCACCCTCTCCATCGGCGACGCGATCATCAAGGGTATGCCTGGCGCATGGCCAGCGCCGGCGATGGCGGCGACGCGGTATATCGCGGGGACTATCCTGCTTGGTGCGCTGATGGTTCGCCATCAAGGCTGGGCCTCGCTGGCCCTGCCGCGCGACAAGCTGCAGTGGGTGCGCGGGATCGCCATCAGCATGTCGGCGATGGGCATGTTCCTGGCGGTCTGGCTCATGCCCCTGGCGGAAGCGACGACGATTGCCTTTACTCAGCCGATGATCACCGCAGTTCTGGCCACGATCCTGCTTGGAGAGCGGGCGCGACCGGCGACGTGGATCGCCACACTCATCGCCTTCGCCGGGGTGTTCGTGGTGCTCAGGCCGAACTTCGCGGCCGCCGGGTGGGGCGTCTTGTTTCCGTTGTTGGGAGCTACCGGCATGGCCGTCACGATCATCGCCAACCGGGCGGTGCAGGGGAGGGCCAGCATCCTCGCCATGCAGTACTACATGTCGGTAACGGCGATGATCTTCCTGCTTTTCGCCACCACTGCGGCCCACTTTACCGGGCTGGAGAATTTTCAGATGCACTGGCCGCATTGGAGCGTGGTCGCGCGTTGCGCCTTCATCGGTCTCAGCGCCACGCTGGCTCAGTGGCTGATCTTCATGGGGACTGTGAAGGCAGGGGCAGGAACGGTGGCGCCTATGACTTATGGGCAGCTGCTGATGGCAGTTACGCTGGGGTGGATCTTCTTTGACGACCATCCCGATCCGATCGCGCTCCTGGGGGCGGTGATCATCATCGGGGCGGGCCTGTTCCTCTGGTGGGAAGGCCGGGCAAGGGCACCCAAGCCGGCCTAGAGCGCGGCAAATCATGGTTACCGGTCAAGTAACCTAGTCGTTCAACCGGTCTGCAAGGCAGAATGGGCGATAAACCCGTGGGCCGCACCGGAGACAGACGTGTCACGAAGGCCTCATCCCTATTTTGGCCGCCTGAATCGCAGGGAAGAGCCTATTCCAGCGCCTACTGCGCGCGGGGCGAATGCGCGTGTTCCGTTGGCGAAGCCTGGCGATCAGCCCGGGGTCCTGTGGGACGCTTATCGGGAAGCGCATCCGCCAGAATGAAAAAGGGCGCCGCAATGGGCGCCCTTTTCCTTTGTCGTTAGCGAGGGAGGAGCCTTAGCTCTCCACATGCTCCGCGAGGATGGTCAGGCCGTTCTCGCCGACTTCAGCGAAGCCGCCGCGAACCTCGATGCTCTCGAAATCGGAGCCGGAGGTACGATAGACCTTCACCGCGCCATCGCGGATCGTGGACATGACCGGAGCATGGCCCTCGAGCACGCCGAACTCGCCCTCGGTACCGGGGACGACCACCATGTGGACTTCCTCGGAGCGGACCAGACGTTCCGGCGTGACGAGTTCGAAGTGCAAAGCCATGATTAGGCCTCTTCAGCCAGCTTCTTGGCCTTCTCGACCGCTTCGTCGATGCCGCCGACCATGTAGAACGCGGCTTCCGGCAGGTGATCGTACTCGCCTTCGACAACCGCCTTGAACGAACGCACGGTGTCTTCGACCTGCACGAACTTGCCCGGAATGTTGGTGAACACCTCGGCCACGTGGAACGGCTGCGACAGGAAGCGCTGGATCTTGCGCGCACGGGCGACGGTCAGCTTATCCTCTTCGGACAGCTCGTCCATGCCGAGAATGGCAATGATGTCCTGCAGGCTCTTGTACTTCTGCAGGGTCTCCTGGACGCGGCGAGCGACGTCGTAGTGCTCCTGGCCGACGACGGCCGGGGTCAGCACGCGGCTGGTCGAGTCCAGCGGGTCGACCGCCGGGTAGATGCCGAGCTCGGAGATCGCGCGGTTCAGCGTGGTCGTTGCGTCCAAGTGGGCGAACGAGGTGGCCGGCGCCGGGTCGGTAAGGTCGTCCGCGGGGACGTAGATCGCCTGCACCGAGGTGATCGAGCCCTTGTTGGTCGAGGTGATGCGCTCTTGCAGCTGGCCCATGTCGGTCGACAGGGTCGGCTGGTAGCCCACGGCCGAAGGAATACGGCCGAGCAGCGCCGACACTTCCGAACCCGCCTGGGTGAAGCGGAAGATGTTGTCGACGAAGAACAGCACGTCCTGGCCTTCCTGGTCGCGGAAGTACTCGGCCATGGTCAGGCCCGAGAGCGCGACGCGGGCGCGGGCGCCCGGGGGCTCGTTCATCTGGCCGAACACGAGCGCGACCTTGGAGCCTTCCGAGGTGGCGTTGCCGTCGGCGTCCTTGGCGATAACGCCGGCGTCGAGGAACTCGTGGTAAAGGTCGTTGCCTTCGCGGGTACGCTCACCCACGCCGGCGAACACTGACACGCCGCCGTGGCCCTTGGCGATGTTGTTGATCAGTTCCTGGATCAGCACGGTCTTGCCGACGCCGGCGCCGCCGAACAGGCCGATCTTGCCGCCACGCGCATAGGGCGCGAGCAAATCGATGACCTTGATGCCGGTGACGAGGATCGCCGCTTCGGTCGACTGGTCGACGAACAGCGGGGCTTCGGCGTGGATCGGGGCGAACATGTCGCTGCCGACCGGGCCACGCTCGTCGATCGGCTCACCGATGACGTTGAGGATGCGGCCGAGCGTCTTCGGGCCGACCGGCACCGAGATCTGCGCGCCGGTGCTGGTGACCTTCTGGCCGCGCGTGAGGCCTTCGGTGGCGTCCATGGCGATGGTGCGCACGGTGTTCTCACCGAGGTGCTGGGCAACCTCGAGCACCAGACGGTTGCCGTTGTTGTCGGTTTCGAGCGCGGTCAGAATTGCCGGCAGATCGCCTTCGAAGGCGACGTCCACGACGGCGCCGATGACCTGGGCAATGGTGCCGTTGGTCGTCTTGTTGAGCACGGGGGCGGTGGCCATTTTGGTTTCCTTGCCTTGAACTTGCTTAGAGCGCTTCGGCGCCAGCAATAATTTCGATGAGTTCGGTGGTGATCGCGGCCTGACGGCTGCGGTTGTACTGGATGGTCAGCTTGTTGATCAGGTCGCCGGCGTTGCGCGTGGCGTTGTCCATCGCGGTCATCGAGGCACCCTGTTCGGAGGCGGAGACTTCCAGCAGCGCGCCGAAGAGCTGAGTCTTCAGGTAACGCGGAAGCAGTTCCTCGAGGATTTCCTCTTCGCTCGGTTCATACTCGACCACAGCGCCGCCGGTTTCGGCGGCCGTCGTCGGAGCCGGCACCGGAACGATCTGCTGCACGGTCGGCTCTTGCACCAGGGCAGAGCGGAACGTCGGGTAGATCAGGTGCGCGACGTCGAACTTGCCGGCGTCGAACATCGCGATCACTTCGGCGGCGATCGCTTCGGCTTCGGCGAAGCCGGGCTCACGCACGGTCGAGGTGTCGAAGTTCTGTCCGATGGCGTCAGGGTAGACGCGGCGGATCGGCGCGCGGCCCTTGCGGCCGACGAGGTAGAATTCGACCTTCTTGCCCGCAGCCATCAGCTCGCGCGCCTTGGCCACGGCCGCACGCACGATGTTAGAGTTGAGGCCGCCGCACAGGCCCTTGTCGGTGTTCACCACCACCAGCAGGTGGCGCTGATCCGAGCCGGTTCCGCGCAGCAGCTTGGGCGCGTTGTCCTGCCCCGCGACCTTGCCGGCCAGGCTGGCCATGACCGCCGCCAGCCGCGTGGCATAGGGACGCGCGGCTTCCGCCGCGGCCTGCGCCTTACGCAGCTTCGCAGCGGCGACCATCTGCTTGGCCTTGGTGATCTTCTGGGTCGATTTGACCGAGTTGATCCGACCTTTGAGTTCCTTCAGCGAGGCCACTTAGCGTTCCTTACGCGAACTGCTTGGCGAAAGTGTCGAGCGCCGCGACGGTCTTCTTCTTCGCTTCGTCACCGAACTCGCGCGTGTCGCGAATGAGGGTCAGCACATCGGCGTGCTCGCTGCGCATGAAGCTCAGCATGGCGGCTTCGTATTCGGTCACGCGGTTGGCCGGGATCGGATCCAGGTAACCGTTGGTGCCGGCGAAGATCGACACGGTCTGCTCTTCGAACGGCAGCGGGCTGAACTGGGCCTGCTTGAGCAGCTCGGTCAGACGCGCGCCGCGGTTGAGCAGCTTCTGCGTCGAAGCGTCGAGGTCCGAGCCGAACTGGGCGAAGGCCGCCATTTCGCGGTACTGCGCCAGCTCCAGCTTGATCGAGCCCGCGACCTTCTTCATCGCCTTGGTCTGCGCAGCGCCACCGACGCGGCTGACCGAAAGGCCGACGTTAATGGCCGGTCGGATGCCCTGGTAGAACAGGCCGGTTTCGAGGAAGATCTGGCCGTCGGTGATGGAGATCACGTTGGTCGGAATGTAGGCCGACACGTCACCCGCCTGGGTTTCGATGATCGGCAGCGCGGTCAGCGAACCGGCGCCGTTCTCGTCGTTCATCTTCGCCGCGCGCTCGAGCAGGCGGGAGTGGAGATAGAACACGTCGCCCGGGTAGGCTTCGCGGCCCGGCGGGCGGCGCAGCAGCAGCGACATCTGGCGGTAGGCGACGGCCTGCTTCGAAAGGTCGTCGTACACGATCACGGCGTGCATGCCGTTGTCGCGGAAGAATTCGCCCATCGCGCAACCGGTGTAGGGCGCGAGGTACTGCAGCGGAGCGGGCTCCGAAGCGGTCGCGGCGACGACGATCGAGTATTCCATCGCGCCGTTTTCTTCGAGCTGACGGACGATCTGCGCCACGGTCGAGCGCTTCTGGCCGACGGCGACGTAGATGCAGTAGAGCTTCTTGCCTTCGTCGGTGCCCGAGTTGACGCCCTTCTGGTTGATGAAGGTGTCGATGGCGACGGCGGTCTTGCCGGTCTGGCGGTCACCGATGATCAGTTCGCGCTGGCCGCGGCCGACGGGAACCAGGGCGTCGATCGCCTTGAGGCCGGTCTGCACGGGTTCGTGCACCGACTTCCGCGGGATGATGCCCGGAGCCTTCACTTCGACGCGGCTGCGCTGGGCGCCTTCGATCGGGCCCTTGCCGTCGATCGGGTTGCCGAGCGCGTCGACCACGCGACCGAGCAGGCCCTTGCCGACCGGAACGTCGACGATGGTGCCGGTCCGCTTGACGACGTCGCCTTCCTTGATCTGGGCGTCAGAGCCGAAGATCACGACGCCGACGTTGTCGGCTTCGAGGTTGAGGGCCATGCCCTGGATGCCGTTGGCGAATTCGACCATCTCGCCGGCCTGAACCTTGTCGAGGCCGTGGATGCGCGCGATGCCGTCACCGACCGAAAGCACGCGGCCGACTTCCGAGACCTGGGCCTCGGTGCCGAAGTTGGCGATCTGGTCCTTGATGACCTTGGAGATTTCTGCGGCGCGGATTTCCATTGTTAGCCTTTCATCGCCTGGGCGAGAGTATTGAGACGCGAGCGGATCGAGCTGTCGATCCGCTGGGAGCCGATGGTGACGACTAGCCCGCCGAGAAGCTCCGGCTCGACGCGGGTCTTCAGCTTCACGGTGCGGCCCTCGCGGGCGCGGAGCTTCTGCTCCAGCGTTGTGAGCTGTTCGTCGGTGAGGGGGTGGGCGCTGGCGACTTCAGCAGTCACTTCGCCACGTTGCGCAGCAGCGATCGTCTGGAAAGCACGAATCGTTGCTGGCAGTTCGTCGGCGCGACGGTTCTGCGCCAGCACGCCGATGAAGTTGCGGGTGAGCTCGGCCAGGCCAAGCTTTTCACCAAGCCCCGAAAGCACACGGCCGAGGGCTTCGCGGCTCACTTCGGGGTTGCGGATGAGAGCGCGCAGTTCAGCCGATTCGCTGAGTGCGGCGGCAAGCGTCTCCAGGTCGCGTTCGACCGCGGTGACTGTGCCCGCCTCGCTGGCGAGATCGAACAGTGCCGAGGCGTAACGCCCCGCTAGGCTTGCCTGAATACCGGCGGAAACATCCACGCGCGAAAGGTCCTCTTAGGTCCGGTGAAACGGAAAATGTCAGTTTACCGAATGCGGGCGCGAACGAGGCACCCCGGCAAAGCTGGCGCGCCCGTAGCAAAGGGGGGGCAGGGATGCAACTCGGTGAGCGCGGGTCTGTGCTCAGCATCCGTCGAGCGTGGCACACTTAGCCCGTTTTCGAGTGTCGCTAGCTTGCCTTTGCGCAGGTGTAGACCAGCCGTTCATTCGGCCGTTCGGGCAGCAGCGCGAGAATCCCGGACTGCATCGCACCATATTCGCCCGCGGCTTCCTGGCCGGCACCGCAAGCGGGCGCCTGGAACTCGGCCCGCGCTGTGCGGATGCGTTCCATCGTCTCACGGTCGAGCAAGTACCGCTCCATCCGGTATTCCTTCGAAGCGGGGTCAAAGGTGTTTACCGAAACCGATTCTTCGTCCTGCGGGACGAGAACGCGCGACCAAGTTCCGCTGGAGAACCCATATTGCGTGCGGCCGTTCACGCAGCCGTCGGGCGACCAATTGAACGGGACGTTCGGCTCGGCGGCTCCGGTTATGCGGCTCCGCTCAGGGACGAGCGCACAAATCATGTTACCGGCGGTGGGGGCGACCATCGGACCACGCTTCTCCTCTGCCTCCATCTCGGTTCGCAGCCGCTCTTCGAGCCGGCCCTTGATCTCATCGAAGCCCGGTCTTCCGATCCATGCGATAGCCGCGCCGACCACGGCTACGGCGGCGAGGCCGAACCCGATCTCGGCATTGTGCTTGAGCCCGACATGGTGGGCGTGAATCGCGAGACCCGCGGCACCCAGAGCGCAAATGAGCATGGTCATCGAGAGCGCAAGGCCGTTGTCGCGCTCGTCGAACAGGTTGAACTCGATCTCGCGGCGCAATTCGGCCTGACGGCGGGCGAGCGCTTGCTCCTTGGTGGCGGCCTCTGCCTGGGCTGCCTGGCGCTGCTGCTCAGCGCGCTGGCGCTCGGCATCCTCGAAGTCGGCGATTGAGCGGCAGGGCATGCCGTTGACCTGTGGCGTCACGTTGTTGGCACGCAGGAAGGGCAGCAGCTCGCGCGTCGAGACGGCGAAGAAGAACTCCGCGTCCGCGCCGCCGCTTTCGGCTCCGAAGCTGTTCACGCCGATGACACGGCCGCAATCGTCGAGGAGGGGCCCGCCACTGGATCCGCGGGCGATAGGGGCGGTGTGGAGCAGCGAATCGAATTCGCGCGTCGGCCGCCGTCCTGCCAGGTTGCCAGTACTCTTCACCGGAGGCTGGGCGCGGAAGATATCTTGCGAGGACAGGCCCTGCGCGCGGTCGACGTTCATTGGGTAGCCGACAGCGGTGACGTTGCCGCTCTCGGTCGACGGATTGCCGGAGATCGTCAGCGGGGGCAGCCGCATCGGTTGGGTCGTGGCGAGCAGGGCGAGGTCGTTGCGCGGGCTCACCGCTACGATCCGGGCATAGACCGCGGTCGTGCCGTCGGACGGGACGATGCCGATCGAAAGGTTGTCGTCGGAACGGGCTTCGGCAACGACGTGGGCGTTGGTCACGATCATCTCGGGGCCGACCGCAAAACCAGTGCCGTGGGAGACCGGGACGATCTGGTCCCCGTCCTGTTCGACGATGACGATTCGCACTACGCCGCGCGCCGCGGCGCTGATGTCTTCCGGGTCGGCCTGCGCCGCCGAGGGAACGAGCAGGATCAGGCCCAGCACCGGCAGCAGCCGCGCGAGCCATTTCATCATGCCGTGAAGTCGCACTTTACCCTCCGCCATGCGCGCCTTCTTGCCGTCATCTGCTTTGAGCGCAAGATTCGGGAAGCAATCGACGTCTGATCGCCTATTTTGCAGGGCATGATGATTGAGGATCCTGTGACGCTAGAGCGGATGAAAGCGGCCTTCGCGGCGCGCGACCGGGGCTGGGATGGCCGCTTCGTGGTCGCCGTGACCAGCACCGGCATCTACTGCCGCCCAAGCTGCCCGGCCCGGCGCCCACGGCCAGAGAACACCAAGTTCTACGACAGCAACGCCATGGCCGAGTCTGCCGGTTTTCGCGCCTGCAAGCGGTGCGAGCCGGATGCAGTAGCGCGCGACCGGGCGGCGATCGAGCGAGCCATTGCTCTGCTGCGATCGGCAGAAGAATCGCTGTCGTTGAGCGATCTGGCGGACGCGGTCGGTTACTCGCCGAGCCATCTACAGCGCATCTTCACTCGGGACACCGGCCTGTCGCCTGCCTCTTATGGGCGCGCCTTGCGCGAAGAGCGGGCGCGCGAGGCGCTGAGCGCTTCGGGCTCTGTGACCGAGGCGATCTACGAGGCCGGGTTCGAGAGCCCGAGCCGGTTCTACGATTCGATGGAAGGAAAGTTGGGCATGAAGCCTTCAGCGTGGGCCCGCGGTGGTGCGGGAATGACGATCAATTGGACGGTGGTTGAGACCAGCCTCGGGCCGATGCTGGTGGCCGCGACCGACAAGGGCGTGTGCCGGCTGTCCTTCGGACGAGGGCGCGAGGAGCTGGAGCAACTGTTTCCGAACGCCGAGCTGGCAGAGGGCGGAGCGGATTTCGCCGCGCTGGTCGGCCGAGTGGTCGCGGCGGTCGATGATCCGGCCTCCGGGCGTGACATCCCGGTTGATGTATCGGGAACCGCGTTCCAGCAACGGGTGTGGCAAGAACTGCGCAAGATCCCGCCAGGCGAGACTCGCTCCTATACCGAGATCGCCGCAGCTGCGGGCAATCCCAAGGCCGTGCGGGCCGCCGGTTCGGCCAACGGTGCAAACCACGTGGCAGTTCTCATTCCGTGCCATTGCGTGGTCCGCTCGGACGGGTCATTGGGCGGTTACGCTTATGGGCTCGACATCAAGCGGGCTCTGCTGGAGCGGGAGAAACAGGCATGAATGCACTGCGCGAAGCTTTTGCGGCCCTGCACCGGCCCGGTGATCCGGTCCTGCTCTATAACATCTGGGACGTCGGCAGCGCGAAGGCGGTGGTGGCCGCCGGTGCACCGGCGCTCGCTACGGGCAGCCATTCGTTGGCAGAGGCCCAGGGCTTTCCCGACGGGGAGGGTATTCCGCTCAACCTGCTGCTCGATAGTGTTCGCCGGATCACCTCGGCGGTCGAGGTTCCGGTCTCTGTCGACTTCGAGGGCGGCTTTGCGGCCGATCCGGCGCATCTGGCCGAACACGCACGCCTCCTGGTCGAGGCTGGCGCGGTCGGCTGCAACTTCGAAGATCAGGTTATTGGCGGTGAGGGGCTCCATCCGATTGAGGAGCAGGCTCGCCGTGTCTCCGCGATCGTTGAAAGCGGGCTTTGGGTCAACGCGCGCACCGACTTGTTCCTCAAGAAGCTGATCGCCGGCGAAAACGCGAACGATCGCTCGCTGCTGGGCGAAGCACTCGAGCGAGCCCATGCTTTCGCCGGAGCAGGGGCGCACAGCTTCTTCGTGCCGGGCGTGAGCGACCTCGACCTTATTGCAGAGATCTGCGCGGCCTCGCCGCTGCCGGTGAATGTGATCAAGCGGGACATGACAGACATCGCCGCCACTGCCGCGGCTGGCGTGGCCCGTATCAGTTGGGGCCCGTTTCCCTGGTACTGGGCGATGGCGCGCGTGACC
Organism: Altererythrobacter sp. Root672; assembly: GCF_001427865.1. Classification (NCBI taxonomy): domain Bacteria; kingdom Pseudomonadati; phylum Pseudomonadota; class Alphaproteobacteria; order Sphingomonadales; family Erythrobacteraceae; genus Altererythrobacter; species Altererythrobacter sp. Root672. Next base: position 1,481,252 of record NZ_LMHH01000001.1, on the reverse strand, counting down.
GAGGAAGCAAGGGGGCTCTACACGAAACTGTAGGGGTCGATGTCGACCGCGACGCGGACACCTTGCGGAAACGACAGGGCGCCAAGCCAATCGCGGATGACTTGCTGCACTTCGGCGCTGCGACGGGCGTTGAGCAGCAGGCGATAGCGGTAGCGTCCGCGCAGCATCGAAAGCGGGGCCGGTGCCGGGCCGAGGATCATCACGTCTTCGAGGTTCGGACGGGTCGCCCCGATGCGGTTCGCCGCCTCGCGCGCTTCGGCTTCATCTTCCGACGACACAATGATCGCCGCCCAGCGGCCGAACGGTGGGGCACCAGCGTGGCGTCGAGCTTCGGTCTCGGCTTCGTAGAAGGCGTCGCGGTCGCCTGCAGCCAGAGCAGCGATGACTGTGGCCTCGGGATGTCGGGTCTGGATGAAGACCTCGCCCGCCTTCGCGCCGCGTCCGGCACGGCCCGCGACTTGCGCGACTTGCTGATAGGTCCGCTCGGCCGCGCGCAAGTCTCCGCCTTCGAGGCCCAGGTCGGCATCGACCACGCCGACCAAGGTTAGCTCGGGGAAGTGGAAGCCCTTGGTTACGAGCTGGGTGCCGACGATCACGTCGATCTCTCCCGCCTCTGCCTGAGCGATGAACTGCGCGGCTTTCTCTGGCGAGTTCAGCGTGTCGGATGTGACGATCGCCAGTCGCGCCTCAGGCAGGATCTCCTCGACCTCATGCGCGATGCGCTCGACGCCGGGGCCGCAGGCGACCAAGCAATCGGGCTCGCCGCATTCGGGGCAGTTTTCGGGCGGAACCGTCTCATGCCCGCAATGGTGGCAGGCGAGGCGGCGGCTGAGGCGGTGCTCGACCAACCAGGCGCTACAGTTGGGGCATTGGAAGCGGAAGCCGCAATGGCGGCACAGCGTCAGCGGCGCGTAGCCGCGGCGGTTGAGGAACAGCAGCGACTGTTCGCCCTTCGCGAGCCGATCCTTGAGCGCTGCGACCAATCGGGGCGAGAGCCAGCGCCCGCGCTCGGGCTTCTCTTCGGTCAGGTTGATCGTGTCGATCGAAGGGAGTTCGGCGCCACCAAAGCGGGCAGGGAGGACCAGCTTTTCGTAGATCCCGCTCTGGGCCATCTGCAGGCTCTCGAGCGCTGGTGTGGCACTGGCGAGGATTACCGGAATACCCTCGAACCGGGCGCGCATGACAGCCACGTCACGGGCATTGTAGCGTACGCCGTCGTCTTGCTTGAAGCTGACCTCATGCGCTTCGTCGACCACGACGAGGCCGAGCTTGGCATAAGGCAGAAACAGCGCCGACCGAGCACCTACCACGACTTGCGCGGTCCCCGCTGAAATGGCGCGCCAGGCCCGCCGCCGTTCGGTCGATTTGAGCGAGGAATGCCATACGACAGGCGGCGCGCCGAAGCGGTCTTCGAAGCGACGCAGGAACGCTTCGGTCAGGGCAATTTCGGGAAGCAGGACAAGCGTTTGCTGCCCATCCCTGAGACTTTGCGCGATGGCTTCGAAGTAGGTTTCGGTCTTGCCCGATCCCGTCACCCCGTCGAGCAGGAAGGGAGCGAACTTGCGCTCCTCCACCGAAGCCACGAAACGGTCGGCGACTTCCTGCTGGTCCGGCGATAACTCGGGCTCGGCAAAGCTGGGATCGACCGGCGGATAAGGTCGATCGCAATCGACCTCGATGGGTTCGAGCACGCCCTGGTTGACGAGGCCGCGCAACACACCGTCGCTGACACCCGCGATGCCCGAGAGTTCGCGGATCGTCGCCTGCTCGCCTTCCAGCGCCTCGATCGCGGCCAGGCGTTGCGGGGTCAGCCGCTCGGGCATCCCGCCGCTCAGCCGATACTCAATCGTCGTCGAGGGGCCACGCAGGGCGCCCCCGCTCGAAAGCACCATCCTCGCCACCGACGCCAGCGAGGCGCAGTAGTAATCGGCAGTCCATTCAAGCAGCCGGCGAAGCTCCGCCTTCAATGGCGGCACCGGCAGAACGGCCAGCAGGGGACGCAGCTTTGAATCGGGAACCGACTGCGTCGGTAGGCGATCTTCCTCCCACACGATGCCCACGATCTGCCGCGGCCCGAGCGGGGCGACGACAACCGAGCCCGGCGCCACCTCCATCCCATCGGGGACACGGTAGTCGAGCGGGCCTAGCGCAGCGTTGAAGATGAGCAGTCGAGCGCGGTTCATGTTCACGGCGGCATATGGGCGTCGCACGCAGGGGGCGGCAAGAAGAGAGGTCGCAAAAATGCCCGAAATGATCCCCGAAGAGATTTCCGTGCGCCGTCGAGCGCTTATTGGCGGCTCGCTCGCCGCTGTTGCTGTCCTGGCGCTGCCGGGCTGCGCCACTTACCCGGCCTTCAGCTACGAAGAGGCCATCCGGCGCTTGCTCGTGCAGGCAAGCGAACGGGCGTTTGTGCGGCTGACCGAACCAGGCGGTTATTGGGACAGGCAGGTCACGCAGGTCGGGCTCGACGGGTATTTCGGCAACCGTGGCTCGGTGCTCACAAACATCCTCACCTCGACCTTGTTCAAGAGCCGGTTGGAGCAAGTGGCGGCCGATATCGCGATCGACGCCTCCTATCGCGTTGCCCCAGTCGTGGCCGATGCCGTGCGGACGGTGGGATACGCCAACGCAGTAGCGCTGATCAGAGGTGGACCGACTGCGGCGACGACGTTCCTGCGGCAGGAGATGGGCACTCAGTTGCTCAATGCGCTGGTGCCCGAGGTGGGTCAGGCGCTGCAAGTTGCCGAGGACCCGCTCGTTCGCGAACTCCTGGTCGGCCTTACCGGCGTCGACTTGGGTGGCGTGGCGCGCGGCTTTGCCGGTGCCGTGGAGGAAGTGATCTGGACCGAGATCGGCCGCGAGGAAGCGGCTATCCGCGCCGACCCTGCCGCCACGCGCGACCGGGTGCTGATGGAGGCGTTCGGCGGTGGCGCTCTGCCCTAACCCTTGTAGGTCAGCGAGACCTGCGCGACGTGGCTGAGCTTGTCCTCTGCCCCATCGCGCGGAGACAGGATCATGAGATAGCCCACGGTTCCTTCGACCTTCGGCGAGAGCTTGTAGGTCAGCGCCCCCGTGGCGCGCCACTGGTCTATGTGAGGATCGTCGCCGACGGTCTGCGCTCGGGCGGTGTAGAGCAGTTCGCCGGCGAGCGAGCCCTTGAGCTCCTTCGCCAGGGGCCAGGTCGCCGTGATCTTCTGCCGCAAGCGCAGCTCCATCCGGTCCGCGCCTTCGAAAAACCGTTCCTCTACGCGCGTCCTGAAGGACCACATCCCAGAGGTGAGCGTGAGTTGCTGATGCGGTCGGAATTCGTCCGGGCTGTCGAAGGTTTCGACATAAGCCGCGCCCCCTCCGACGACGGCGTCCTCAGACAACCTCAATTCCGCCATGCCCCGCGTTAGCAGCTGGTTGCCGCTTTCGCGGACGCGTTGCGAGAGGTCGAGCGTGCCGGTGACTTGGTGTTCGACCAGCGGAACCTGGAATGATTGCGACAGCCAAAGCTGCGTGTCCTCGTCAGCCGCCTGGGCGCTCGTTGCGATTCCAGCGGTGGTGAGGGTCAAAACCGAAAAGGCGGTTGTGCGCAGCATGGTGGCGCCTATACCGCCCAACTCGCTAGCAGAGACACATTTTTACTGATCGATCGCATTCCGATGGCCGAAGAATCTCCTCTCGATCGCTTTAAGCAGGCGCTGACCGGCGCGGCCCGCGCCATCGGGCACGATGCGGAGGCCGAAGTCAGCTGGACGGCCGACACCCCGGGCATCCAGGGCAAGTCGCTGCGAGTACCGATGCCGGGTCGCACCTTGCCGCGCGATCAGGCGCAGGAAGCGCGCGGTGTGACCGACAGCTTCGCGCTCAAGCTGCGTTTCCATAACGAGGCGGTCCATCGCCGCTCGATGCCGGCCGAGCCCGCAGCGCGCGCCTGCTACGATGCGATTGAGCGTGTCCGCTACGAGGCGCTCGGCGAGAACAACTACGCCGGCATGCGCGAGAACCTCGCCGCCGCGAACGAGCTGCGCGTGCGGACCGATCCGATCACCCGTGCGACCAAGGCCGACGAAGTTCCGCTGCAGACCGCGCTTGCGCTGATGCTGCGCGAACAGCTGACTGGCCAGCCGATCCCGCAAGCCGCACAGGCTGGGGTCGAGATGGTGCGCGAATATGTCGAGAGCCGCACGGGCGACGATTTCGAGCGCCTGGCCCTGTCGATCGACGACCAGCAGGCTTTCCAGTCACTCTCGCTCGACATGCTCCGTCACTTGCAACTGGTCGAAGCCGAACCGCTCGATGATTCCGGCGAGGATGAATCGGGTGAGGACCAGGGCTCCGAAGACGAAGACGGCGAGGACGACAACGACGACGGCGGCACCGAGATGCGCCAGGAGCAGGTCGCCGGCGAGAGCAGCGAGGGTGAAGGCGACGAGGACGCCGAGCAGGAGGTCGAGACCGAGCAGGAAATGAGGGAAGGGGAGCCCGGCGAAGAGGGCGAGGAGGGCATGATGCCCGTCCGCCCCAACCGCCCGTGGACCGACCTGCCCGAGACTTTCGATTACAAGGTATTCACCGAAGAGTTCGACGAGGTCGTCGAAGCGACTGAGCTGTGCGACTTCGAAGAGCTCGACCGTCTGCGCGCCTACCTCGACAGCCAGCTGACCGGGCTTCAAGGCGTGGTCACTCGACTAGCCAACCGGCTCCAGCGGCGCCTCATGGCGCAGCAGAACCGCAGCTGGGACTTCGACCAGGAGGAAGGTCTGCTCGACGCCGCCCGGCTCGCCCGCGTGGTCGTCAGCCCCGGCCATTCGCTGAGCTACAAGATCGAGCGAGAGCAGGAGTTCAAGGACACCGTCGTAACGCTGCTGATCGACAACTCGGGCTCGATGCGCGGGCGGCCGATCTCGATCGCCGCAATCAGCGCCGACATCATGGCCCGCACGCTCGAACGCTGCGGGGTGAAGGTAGAGATCCTCGGCTTCACCACTCGCGCGTGGAAGGGTGGGCAGTGCCGCGAGAAGTGGCTCAACTCCGGCAAGCCCGCCACGCCCGGCCGCCTCAACGACTTGCGCCACATCATCTACAAGAAGGCCGACGAGCCCATGCGCCGCGCGCGCAAGAGCCTCGGCCTGATGATGCGCGAAGGGCTGCTCAAGGAGAACATCGACGGCGAAGCGCTGATCTGGGCGCACAACCGCTTGCTCGCCCGGACCGAGGACCGCCGCATCCTGATGGTCATCTCCGACGGCGCACCGGTGGACGATTCAACGCTGAGCGTGAACTCGGCGGGGTATCTCGAAACGCACCTGCGCAAGGTCATCGACTGGATCGAGAAGCAGTCGCCCGTTCAACTGGTGGCCGTCGGCATCGGGCATGACGTGACCCGCTACTACAAGCGTGCCGTGACGATCATGGACGTCGAACAGCTCGGCGGAACGATCATCGAGCAGCTCGCGGATTTGTTCGAGGTCGAGTGACCTGACAGTCCGCTTTTGGTTGAAAAGCGGACGTCGATCGAACTGTAGCCCCTGCCTTCAATTCCCTTTCGCGGGTCAGTTCGTTTTCCGCTGGAGCATTGGCTCCGACATAACTCTGCCTCTCGTTCGGGTTTATACCGATGATAAGTCGGAGCGGCGCGCGATATTGAGTGTCAAATCAGTCGAAGGGATAGTCTGATGTGGCAAAATCTCTGGTCGTTCCTTGTAAGTGTCACGATCATCTTTGCATTCGTGATGTGGTTCTGGCTGCTGATTACGGTGATCGGTGACCTTATCCGTCGGAACGATGCAGGCGGGTTCAAGAAGGTTCTGTGGGTCATCCTGTTATTCGTGACGCCATTCCTGGGCGTGTTCATCTATTTACTCACTCAATCGGGCGGCATGGCGGAGCGCAACAACCTTCAGCGAAGCCAGGCGCGCGCTGAATTGCGCGACTTTGTCGGCTACAGCCGGGCGGACGAGTTGGAGAAGCTGGAAAAGCTCAAGGCATCCGGCGTGATCAATGCCGAAGAGTTCACCAAGCTTCGAGCCCAGGTGTTGGGGTGATGAACCTATAGGTGGGGTTGTGGACGCCAGGCCGGAGACAAAGGACGGCATGTCGTGAAACGTCTCAAGATCGCCCATAAGACCGAGTATTTCTACAACGAACCGGTCTCGTTCGGGCCGCATCGCATCATGATGCGCCCGCGCGAGGGGCACGATATCCGTATCGTCGACGGACGTCTCGAAGTTGAGCCGGAGGCGACGGTGCGCTGGCTGCGCGACATCTACAACAACTCCATCGCCGTCCTGACCTTCGCGGAACCGGCCAGCAAGTTAAGCATCTTGGGCGAAGCGGAAATCGACTACCTCCGCGACAGCCCCATCGAATGCCTCATCGAACCATACGCCCGCCTTTTCCCGTTCCAGTATGCGCCCGAAGAACAGATCGAACTGATCCAGTATCGCCTCCCCAGCTATCCCTACGACGGAGCGAGGCTGCATGATTGGCTGGAGGAGCTGTACCGGCATGGCAGCGGCGAGGTAACCGAGACCTTCGATCTTCTCGGCCTGCTCAACACGCATATCTACAAATCATTCAAATACTTGAACCGCGAGGAGCATGGCACCCAGCCGCCCTGCGAGACGCTCTCGCTAGGCAGTGGATCGTGCCGGGACTTCGCGGTGCTGATGATGGAAGCCGCGCGATATTGGGGTTTTGGCGCGCGATTTGTCACGGGATACATCCAGATGAACGAAGGCCAGCACGGTGCCTCGCATGCCTGGACGGAGATCTACATACCGGGAGCTGGCTGGCACGGGTTCGATCCCACCAATAACAAGATGGTTGGAAGCGAGCACATCCCCGTGGCCGTGGCCCGCGAACAGGAGAAGGCCTGTCCGGTTTCTGGTGCATGGGAAGGGCCATCGAATGCATTCGACCGCATGGTGGTCTCTGTCCATACCAGCGCGCTTTAGTGCGATGTCACGATCTGGCATCGGATCAACTCGTGCCAGTTCGATGGAGTCAATCAGCCTCGCGCAAAATGAAAAACGGATGCTATGACGCGCTATCAGGGGAGAGAGAATAGTGATCCAACCAAATTGGGCGCCGGCTCTATTGATTGCGGCAACTTCCAGCATCGCGGTATCTGCGGCGGCAGCTGACCGGCCCGCGGACGACTGGAGGAGTTGTACTGAAACGGCGGCGAGAAATCGCGCGCTGACATCCAATGTGCCAGCCAACACCGTCGTTGAGGCGGCCTTGAGCGAATGTCGGGGCAAATATCATGCAGGCAGTTCGGTCCCGACGCCCAGGGATCGTCAGCCCTCTGTGGACGAACAGAACCCTGACGCGGTTTACAAGACGGAAGTGGATCACTGGCGCCCGCAGCTCATCGAGGGCGTGATAAAGATCAGGCAATCGGATCAGCTGCGCCAGTAACGGTGAAGCGGGAGTGGCATGTTCGTGAAGGGTATTTTGGCCCTAAGCGACCTTAAGCCTTGGTTTTGACGTGATCTTCGAGGTGGCCTTCGACCGGGCGCACCGTTGAGACATTGCCCTCGGCGGATGTCGTTTGCATTGTGCCGCCGGCCTGTCGTGGTCCGTCGGTAAAGCAAGCCTCTTGCGCTTGGCCCTCGACCAGGAAGCAGGTTTTGCCATCCTTCATGAAGATCGATCCGCCCGTGGCCTTGCCGTCGGCAGCTATGCGCGAGAACGTCATGCCTGGATGGATCTCGATATAATCGACTTCGCCGCCGGCGCGCGTGATTTGGTAAGTGCCCGGGGCGACGGCTTCGAAGCCTGGCGCCTCGCCTTCGAGAACGCTGGAGGCATCGGCCACTTCTCCGGTTGCAGTCGCTGTTGCAGTCGCATCGACCTTGTTGGCCCCGGAGTCAGCATTGTTGCAGGCCGAGAGCGCAAGCAGCGCGGCGAAGGCGATTGTATTCCTCACATCAGGTCTCCCGGGGTCAACTCACAATTGACAACCCTGAGCGGGGAGAGCAGTTCCGATGCAGACAGTTCAGCACATCTCCACGGCAACCCCGACTGCCTCACGGCGCCGATCCGCAGCGAAACGATGGCGCGCATAGATCGCGGACATTTGCCTGGGTAAGGGGAGCTTCGCAGCGAATGCGACCAGGACTACGCCGGTAAGTCTGACCGTCATGCGCACAACGTCGGGGTGCACGCGTTCCGGTCCCAGGCAGAAACCATTACGACTTCTTCCGCCTTTTTGCGGCTCGACCGCTTGGCAGAAGGGTTCATTCATTTCATAACCCTTCGCAAACAAAACATAAGTCGGACTCGTCAGTCCGGAGAGGGGAAATTTGGTCATGCGCAAACAGTCTAGGCTGTTCATTTACACTCGCCTCGTTGCTGCCTTCTTGCTGCTCGTAACGGGTGGGGCCGTCGTTGCGCAGGATCACGGGGATCACGCCAACATGGCGACGGACGCGACCGCCCCCGCCGCGATCACGCGCACGGTGAAGTGGTCGGAGGCCTCGGCATGGCCCTCGGGCAAGGTGCCTTCGGCGGGCGAGGAAGTGACCATTCCGCGCGGTACCGAGGTGATGCTCGACGTGCAGCCCGCTGCGCTGCGCAGCCTAACGATCCAGGGCAAGCTCCGTTTCGCGGACACGCGCGACATGGAGCTCAGGACCGACTGGATCTACCTTCCGGGCGGGACGCTGGAGATCGGCACCGAGGCCGCGCCGTACCGGCACAATGCGACGATCACCTTGACCGACACCGTGCCTGGCGAAAACATCAACAGCATGGGCGACCGCGGCATTATGCTGTTGCGCGGTACGCTGGAGCTGCACGGCAATCGCGATCACAGCTGGACCAAGCTTGACGGCACCGCCCAAGCCGGCAGCACCAGCATCAAGGTGCTCGACGCAACCGAATGGCGGACCGGCGACGAAATCGTCCTCGCCTCGACCGACTACAATCCGCGCCAGGCCGAGCGCCGCACGGTTACGGCCGTCAAGGGCAACACGATCTCCTTCGCCCAGCCGCTCCAGTACATGCACTTCGGCGAGGTCACCTTCGGGGTCGACGAGCGGGGCGAGGTCGGCATGCTGACCCGCAACATCAAGGTGCAGGCGTCAGAGGATGCCAACGAAAGCTATTTCGGCGGGCATATCATGGCCATGGCGGGCTCGACCGTGCATGCCGACGGCATCGAACTGAACCGCATGGGCCAGCACCTGACCCTGGCGCGCTATCCGATGCACTTCCACCTCCTGGGTGAAGGCGCGGGGATGTACGTCAAGAACGCGGCGATCCACGATACCTACAACCGTTGCGTGACGGTTCACGGCACCAACAATCTGCGCGTCGAGAACAATGTGACCTTCAACACGGTCGGCCACTGCTTCTTCCTGGAAGACGGGATCGAGCACGGAAACGAGTTCGTCAGGAACCTGGCGATCCAGACCAAGTGTCATCCGACACTGGACTGCGTACCCACCAACCTCGCCGCCAACGGTGAGAAAGTCACCCAGTACGCGAATCCTGCGGCAGCCAGGCAAGCCAGCTTCCACGGCGGGAACACCCTGCTGCCTTCGGACAACACCGTGGCGTCCTTCTGGATCACCAACCCGGACAACAGCTTCATCGATAATGTGGCGGCCGGTTCCGATCAGGTCGGCTTCTGGCTGTCGATCCCTGAACACCCCAATGGCGCTTTCCAGGGAACGGAAGTCAGCCTCAACACCTGGCCGCGCCGCACGCCGCTGCGCGCGTTCAGGGGCAACACTTCCCATTCCAACTTCGACGGGTTCCTGATCGACCGGCACATCGACCAAGACAACACGTTTGGGCTGGCCTCCATCCCGTTGCTGCCTTTGAAAGATCCCACCGATCTGGAGAGCGAAGTGATCGAGACGCACTTCGAGAGCCTGACCGCCTACAAGAACCGCAATGGTGGTCTCTGGGGCCGGGGGGACCTTTACGTGTACAGCAACATGAAGCTTGCTGATAATGCCATTGGCATGACGCAGGCGGCCGGCGATATCGGCAGCCTGCCTTTCAGTTCACGTCTGGTGGACGCGCTGGTCGTGGGCGAAACCGCCAACATCGGCAATCCAACAACACCGGAGGAAGTGGCCTACGGACGCAGCCTGCCCAAGCCATCCATCCCGGACTTCCCCATCCGCGGTTACGAATACTACGATTACCGCGGCGATGTGGTGAACACGACATTCGTGAATTTCCAGGACAACGATCGGAGAAAGACAGGCGCGCTGTCGTTCCTGCTGTTCACGAGCGCGGGGCTCAGTACCGGAAGCACCATCAGCGGCGCCAAGTTCGTCAACGCCAAGCCGGTCTATTTTCCGAAGTTCGATTCTCGGTTCGATAACGACAACCGCGGCGGCAATGCCTATCGGACCCTGTCCTTCCGCGACCTGGACGGATCGGTGACCGGTGTCCCCAATTCCCAGGTCCTGCTGCACGACGGCGAAAATGACAGCGTCGCCACCGACGACAGCTGCGAGATCCACCCCAGCTGGAATGCTTCCGTGTGCAAGGGCGATATCGGACGCCTGAATCTCTCGGACAGCAGGGGCGAACTTCCACGCGCAGTCGATCTGGAATCCCGCACTGCCCGGTTCGCCCTGCTCGCCTCGCTCGGCCCTAATGCGCCGAACACGCCCCTCGTCCAGGCTCAGCGTGCAGCCCTGTTCACCCGCCGTGCGCCGCAGGCGCCCATCGCGCTTGTCCGCAATGGCAAGGAATTCAAGATCTCCGGCGACCAGAGCACCGTGCGTGCCGGCACCGAGATCCTGGTCAAGACCGAAAGGCCGGAAGTCACTCTCAGTCTGGCCGAAATGGACCAGGGCTCATGGGTTATTTTCGAACTGCCGGGTTTCGCCAGTGCGACCTCCGGAACGGAACAGGGCAGCATGGACGCATTGCGCCAGGCGAAAGAGACATCGTATTTCAGGAGCGGGGACGTCCTCTGGGTAAAACTCGTTGCCGCGGCTCCGGTCATGCCAGTCATTCGTCCAACCGATCTGCAAGCCAGCATAGCGGTCAGGAAGGAAGATCGCGGCGGCTGACCTCTCCACAAGCAACGCGACGGCGATCCGCCGGAACCGGTGCTGCGCTGGTTCGAGACGTTTCTCTTCTCCGCCAGCGTAGCGGACCGAGCATCCATACTTCGCTGTAGAAGCGGAACGGGCGCGTTGCCTCCCGGCGGAGGGCTCCATCGCGATCGCAAGCGAGGATGATATTGGCCTAGCCCTCGATCGGTTCACGCAGGGCGTACCATAGGATGGGCTTAAGCAAACGACGCATTGCGGACGTCCGATACAGTCGGAACGCAGCCTTACCGATTGCCAGGAGCCGGTCTGCCGATAGCCCGCTTCACGTTGTGGCGTCAGTCACATGCGCCCTGATTACCTGCATGAATTTAGGGCTGCCGGTATAGATATCCAAGACGGATCTTGCTCGCTTGGTGGAGAAAATTCCCGGCACCGGAGCCATGTAAGACCGCCACGTCGATTCATCTAGGATCCCGGAATTGTACTGATGCGAGGCAAACTCCCGAATTCTTAGCGCCTTGACTACAAGCCAGAAGAACCTGCGCTCGTTTTCCGCCGACAGCTTGACCTCATCGCCTATCAAGTGTGGATCTACTGCGTGGCTCATATACTCGGAAATAAGGCCAAGGTCGCCGTCGAGCAGCCCCTGCCGCGAACTCGCTTCGATCGCCTTCGTGTTCTGCCGGAGCTGTATGGCCACATACAAAAGGCTGACCACGACAGCGAGGGCCGCCACGAGGTCGCTTACGGAGGAGATTGCTGCCCAGTTCATTTGTAGTTTCCCCTCTCAAACTTGCTCTCAGCTCTCCACAGAGACAAACTGCCCGAAAGTGCCGCTCGGTGAAAGGTGTCCCCCAAAAGCTGACAGTCGTAGATCCACCCGTTGCCGACATTGCGTGCAGGGGAGCCTTAGGGACTTGGGTCCGAGGCAAGCAGTGTTAATCTGGCGTTCTATCGACTAGAGTTCACTCAATAACGGAGATGGGGAGGACGGCATGCTCAGCAGGTTCCTTGCAGCAGTCTCGTTCGCTGGCACGGTTTTGGCGCTTCCATGTGCGGCGCAGCAGGCCGCCTCAGAACCAGTGGCCGACCCGGCGCCCTCTCCTTCAGTGCCGCGCTCTGTGCTGGAGCGATATGTGGGGCGCTATGAGCTGAACGGCACGATCGTGACTGTCGGCCTGACCGACGACGACCGGCTCACGGTTCAGTTGAGCGGCCAACCCGTCGGTCCGCCGCTGCGCACCGTTGGTCCAAACGAATTCGCAGGGGACGCAGCCGGAGTGCGGCTCTTCTTCGAGGGAGAGGGTCCGAAGGCGACCCGGATCAGGAGCCGCTACGCCGGAAGCGAAGTGGTCGGCACGCGACTTTCCGACACTGGCGCCGAACCGCAATCCGTCACATTCGCGCCGCGTCTGTCCACCGTCCCTGATACCCAAGCCGGCCGCCAGCTTACCGGCTGGCTCCAGGCCTTCAACAGCGACAACCCCGACGCCTTCGACGCGTACATGCGCCAGGAGTATCCAGGCTGGTCCGCACCGCCAGGGTCCAACCGCAACTTTCGAAACCTCGTAGGCGGTTTCGAGTCTGTCGGCGTGGAATCGGCGAGCGAGAGCCAGATCGTGGTGCTCTTGAGGGAGCGCAATTGGGAAGACTCATACGCTCGCTTGGCGCTTGACGTGGACCCGCAGCCGGGCGGCAAGATTATTGCAGTGCGGGTTCAAGGCGTCCCCCCACCGCCCGACATCGCCCCGACCCAGCGGATGAGCGAAACCCAGGCACTGGCCGCGATCAAGGCCAAGCTCGATGCCGCCAGTGCTGCCGGTCAGTTTTCGGGCGCGGTGCGCGTGGCGCATAACGGCGATACGGTTTTCGACTATGTCAGCGGCCAGGCGGACCGAGAACACGGCGTGGCCAATACGCTCGACACGCTGTTCCGCATCGGTTCGATGAACAAGATGTTCACCGCGGTTTCGATCCTGCAACTGGTCGAGGCCGGCAAGATCGACCTCAACGCGCCGATCGCAACCTACCTCCCGGACTATCCCAACAAGGACCTCGCCTCGCGCGTAACCGTGAAGCACCTGCTCACCCACACGGGCGGCACCGGCGACTTCTTCGGCCCCGAGTTCAACCAGCACCGGCTCGAGCTGTGCGAGCATTCCGACTATCTCAAGCTCTTCGGAAAGCGCGATGTGGCGTTCACCCCTGGAGAGCGCTTCGCCTACAGCAACTACGGCTTTCTGCTGCTCGGCGGGATCATCGAGGCAGTGACCGGGCAGAGCTACTACGACTACGTTCAGGAACACATCTACGCCCCGGCAGGCATGCGCTCGACCGCCTCGTTGCCTGAATCCGTCGCGGTCCCGGGCCGCTCGATCGGTTATACCGCCCAGGTACCGGGTTCGAACGGCCAGTTGCAGCCGAACACCGATACGCTGCCCTGTCGCGGAGCCTCGGCAGGCGGCGGCTATTCGACGGTCGGCGATTTGATCCGGTTCTCGGAAGCCCTGCGCGCGGGCAAGCTCGTCTCGCCCCAACTGCTCGCAGAAGCAACCAAGAGCCAGGTGGCGATGGGGCCGGGCGCTGGCTACGGCTACGGATTCGGCGCGAACCATGTGAATGGCACCCGCGCATTTGGCCACAGCGGCGGCGCGCCGGGCATGAGTGCGGACCTCACGGTGTTCCCTGACCTCGGTTACGAGGTCGCGGTTGCCGCCAACATGGACAGTCAGTTGGTCTCGCGTTTGGCTGCCTATCTCGGCGCTCGGCTGCCTGTGCCCGACAGCGGCTCCTGAATTTCCGTGATGGCCCCTGCTTGACCTCGGCGGCGCACTGCGTAAGCCCGCCGCGATGACCGCGCCCTTGCACTTGTTCAATTCGCTCACTCGCGAACTCGAGACCTTCCAGCCGATCCATGAGGGAGAGGCGCGGGTCTATACTTGCGGGCCGACGGTCTACAATTACCCGCACATCGGCAACATGCGCGCCTATGTCTTTGCCGACCTGCTCGGGCGCACGCTGAGCTGGAAGGGTTACCACCTCACCCACGTCATCAACATCACCGACGTCGGCCACCTGACCGACGATGCCGACGAGGGCGAGGACAAGATGGAGAAGATGGCCGCCGAAAAGGCGCAGTCCATCTGGGACATCGCGCAGCATTATACCGAGGCTTACTGGGCCGACGTAAAAGCGCTCAACATCCGCCAGCCGGCGCACTGGTCGATCGCCACCGACTATGTTCCGGCGATGATCGAGTTTGCTGAGAGCATCGCCGCCAAGCACTGCTACGAGCTGGACAGCGGGCTCTACTTCGACGTCTCGACCGTGGCCGACTACGGCCGCCTCGCTCGCGCCAAGACCGACGAGGGCGAGGGCCGCATCGAAGCGGTCGAAGGCAAGCGCAACGCCGCCGACTTCGCCATCTGGCGCAAGACCCCCGCGGGCGAGAAGCGGCAGATGGAATGGGATTCCCCCTGGGGCCGCGGGGCACCGGGCTGGCATCTCGAATGCTCGGTGATGAGCGGGCAACTGCTCGGCTTCCCGTTCGACATCCACACCGGCGGCATCGATCACCGCGAGATCCACCACCCGAACGAGATCGCGCAGAACCAGGCGTTCTGCTGCACCAACGGGCTCGACGTGCCGGCCAACAGCGGCGCGAGGCTGTGGATGCACAACAACTTCCTGGTCGAGCGCAGCGGCAAGATGTCGAAGAGCGCTGGCGAGTTCCTGCGGCTGCAGCTGTTGATCGACAAGGGCTACCACCCGCTCGCCTACCGCATGATGTGCCTCCAGGCGCATTACCGCAGCGAGCTGGAGTTCAGCTGGGAAGGGCTGGGCGCGGCGCTCACTCGACTGAAGCGGCTGGTCATGGCGGTCGAAGCCCTGAAGGCACGGGTCGAGGAACCGATCGAACAGCCGGAAGGCGGCTGGACCCAGCTACTGGCTCACGACGAGGTCGGCGCCATGCTCCTGCCCCACGTCGCCCGGTTCGACGAGGCGGTTTCGGACGACCTCAATACGGCCGTTGCGCTGACGGTCCTCGAAGACCTGCTGTCGCTCAAGAAGGTCGATGCGCGGGACCGCCTGACGGCTGTTGCAGCCTTCGACGCCATCCTCGGCCTCGGCTTGCTCGATCTGGCTCGCGCAGACTTGCGGCTGCGGCCCAAGGGCGCAGCGATCGAGGAGTCAGAGATCGAAGAAGCGCTCACCCGCCGCAAAGCCGCGCGCGCGGAGAAGGACTTCGCCACCTCTGACGCCATTCGCGATGAGTTGGCGGCGAAGGGCGTGGAAGCGATGGACGGCGACCCGCTCGGCTGGGAGTGGAAGCTCTAGTCCGTGACGATAGCGGTGCTGCCCCACTACACGCGAACGCTGCTCGAAGGGCATTTGCCCGACTGGCTCGACGTACGATGGTGGGGTTCGGTCGAAGAGTTGCACCAGCATGCGCCGGAGGCCGAGATCGGCTGGTTCGACATGCATGTGAAGCCGCCGGCCTTTCGCGCGATCGAACTCGCGCCGAACCTTCGCTGGCTCAACAGTTCCTACGCCGGTGTCGATTGGATGCCGCTTGCTGACCTGCATGGCCGTGGGGTGCGCCTGACTTGCGGTACCGGCCTGACCACCCAGCAGGTGGCCGAGTTCGCCGTGATGACCATGCTGACGGTGGCGAAGGATTATCCCGCCGTCGTCCGGGCGCAGGATCGCGGGGAGTGGCTCGCGGTGCCGCCGGGAATACGCGACCTCGCGGGAAGTCGGGCGCTTCTGCTTGGCAACGGAGCGATCGGGCAGGCGATCGGCCGGGCGCTTGAAGCGTTCGAGGTCGAGACCGTGCCCGTGACGAGCCGCCAGAGTGATTGGCGTGGGCAGCTCCACACTTTCGACTGGATCGTGCTCGCTGTCCCCGGAACGCCAGAGACCCGCGGCATGATCGGCGCGAGTGAACTTGACGTCATGAAGTCAGGCGCGGTGTTGGTGAACTTTGCGCGCGCCGATTGCGTCGACCAAGCCGCGCTGGTCGATGCCTTGCGCGAGAAGCGCATCGCCGCCGCCATTCTCGACCTAACCGATCCCGAGCCCCTGCCGCCCGAGCATCCGCTCTGGTCGCTCGACAATGCGCACATCACCATGCACCTTTCGGGCATCCCGACGCCTGCCAGCCAGGCGCGCGCGGCAGAGCGGTTCCTGCGCAATTGCGAGCGTTTCCGCGCTGGCGAACCGCTCGAAGCGCAAGTGGATCTGACTCGCGGATATTGAGGACGGAGACGGTAATGAAGCTCAAGGACACTTACCCGCTCTACCTCAACAACAAGGCCGCGCAGCCCAACACCGACCTTGAGGTGACCGACAAGTTCACCGGCGAAGTCGCGTTCCGCACCGCGCTGGCGACACCCGAAATCATCGAACAGGCTATCGCCGGGACCGTGCGCGCAGCGGAGCCGATGGCGCGGCTGGCGAGCTATGAGCGGCGCGATGTCCTGCTCCACTGCGTTACCCGCTTCCGCGAGCGCTTCGACGAACTGGCCTATGCCCTGTGCGTCGAAGCCGGAAAGCCGATCCGGGATTCCGAAGGCGAAGTCGGCCGTCTGATCGACACTTTCAGCATCGCCGCCGAAGAAGCGACCCGCAGTTACGGCGAGGTCCAGCCGCTCGATATCAGCCCGCGGTCGAAGGGGTACATGGGCATCTGGAAGCGCGTGCCGATCGGGCCGTGCAGCTTCATCAGCCCGTTCAACTTCCCGCTCAACCTCGCCGCGCACAAGATCGCCCCAGCCATCGCCGCCGGCTGTCCCTTCGTCATGAAACCGGCGAGCCTCACGCCGCTGGGAGCGATCATCATCGGCGAGGTCCTGGCCGAGTGCGACATCCTGCCTGAGGGGGCGTTCTCGATCCTCCCCGCGCACCGCGACGAGGCGGACATGTTCACCACCGACGAGCGGTTCAAGCTGCTCAGCTTCACCGGATCGCCGGTCGTCGGCTGGTCGCTCAAGGCCAAGGCGGGGAAGAAGAAGGTCGTCCTCGAACTCGGCGGCAACGCGGCGGTGATCGTCGACAAGGATGCCGACCTCGATCATACGCTCGAGCGGATCGTGTTCGGCGCTTTCTACCAATCGGGCCAGAGCTGCATCGGCGTGCAGCGCATCCTGATCCACGACAGCCTCTACGACCGGTTCAAGGACATGCTCGTCGCCAAGACCAAGACGCTTGTGTCCGGCAATCCGCATGACCGTGAGACTTTCATCGGCCCGATGATTTCCGAGAAGGAAGCGCTGCGCCTCAAGGGTTGGATCGATGCTGCGGTCGACGCGGGTGCGACGCTGCTTTGCGGCGGCAAGCTCGAAGGGGCGATGCTCGAAGCGACTTTGCTCGAGAATGTCCCGGAGTTCTGTGACGCCAACAAGGAAGAGGCGTTCGGTCCGCTCGCCAACCTGATGCGGTTCTCCGAGTGGGACGAAGCGCTGGAGCAGGTCAACGACAGCCGGTTCGGGCTCCAGGCCGGGATATTCACACGCGACATCCACAAAGTGCTGGAAGCGTGGGACCGGCTGGAGGTGGGGGGCGTGGTAGTGAATGACGTGTCCTCCTATCGGGTCGACAACATGCCGTATGGCGGGGTCAAGGATTCCGGGTTGGGGCGGGAGGGGATCCGCTTCGCGATGGAAGACATGACCGAGATCCGGAACCTGGTGATCCGACGGGTTTGATCCTCCCCGAGCTTGTCTCGGGGAGGGGGACCGTCCGCGAAGCGGATGGTGGAGGGGAAAGCGTTTGGCCGCCTACCCCTCCGTCAGCCACCTGCGGCGTCTGCCACCTCCCCGAGCGAGCTCGGGGAGGATCATGCGTCCTCCAGCACGAGCAACTCGCAGGAAACCTGCATCCAAGGCGGTTCGAGCCTGTGGTCGACCGCAATGATCGACGCATCGGCCACGAGTTGGCCGGGGATCGCGAACTCGTGGTCCGGCAGTAGCGCAATGAACAGCTCACCCGCCTGGACCGCCTCTTCTCCCTCGAACTCAAGCGTTAGCCGATGGCGCGCGCCGGCGAAGGTAATGCTGGCCCAGTTCCTTTCCGAATGAGTGGTGATCTTCGCCTGTCCCCTCGCGAGATCGAGCAGGACGGCGCGCAGGCGGTCGCCCGCATTGCGGCGGATACGCGGGGCGGGCTCAGGAAGCCGAGGGTTGGAAATCATGCATGCTCTCCCGATAAGTGTTCATGAAATGTTCCACCCGATGTTCCATGCGAGTTCGCGGCAAGCGGCCGTTGCGCAAGTCGAACACGAAACGCGGATCGTGGGTGGCGAGGCGGCCGAACTTGGTCGCGGGCATTCCGGTTTTTCGGAGGAAGGCCTCGACCTTTCGGATCAGCATTGCGCGCCTCGTTCAGCTGGATGGTGACTTTCGCGAGTCGCCCCGCGTGCTCAATCCATTGCGGTTCAAATCCTACTTGTCTAGGAAAAATCCTGCGTGTAGGAGGTTGCCCTCGAAAGTGATAGGAAAGCGGCCATGGATGCACGTGGGAAACTGGCTGAGCTGGCCCGGACGCAAGGCAGTAGCCTGGCTGCACTGTCGCGGATGCTTGGGCGAAATACCACGTATTTGCAGCAGTATATCACCAAGGGCAGCCCGCGAAAGCTGGAGGAAGAGGACCGCCGCCGTCTGGCGCAATTCTTCGGCGTAGGCGAATCGGAACTCGGGGGACCGGCGGCGGAAATATCCTACGAACGCCCCGGTAATTGGGTCGACATTCCGCGTCTGCCGCTCGAAGCCTCGGCCGGTCCGGGCGCAGTGGGGGCGGCGGAGATTCCCTTCGACGCCTTCCGCTTCTCGCGCCGCTGGCTGCGCGAACAGAGGCTGGAACCGGGCATGCTGTCCTCGATCAGGGTCATGGGCGATTCCATGGATCCGGTCCTGCGCGACGGTGACGAGATCCTTGTCGACCGCACCATGCGGCCGTTCCGCGAAGGCATCCACGTCGTCCGCCTAGGCGAGGCGCTGCACGTCAAGCTGCTCCAGGCCGTGCCGCCGGACCGCTTGCGGCTGATCAGCAAGAATCCGGCCTACGAGCCGGTCGAGGTGCTAATGAGCGACATCGACGTCGTCGGCCGCGTGGTATGGAAGGGCGGACGTCTATAAGATCGCCGACAAGAGCGATCGCCTTGGGGGAGGGGTTTCATGCACTACCGGTTCGTTTTCGCCGCAGCCTTGATGGCGCTGCCGTCGGTCGCCTCGGCGCAAGCCACGCTCGAGCAACGCGTCGAGCGGATGGAGGCGGAATCCGACATCCGGCGCATTCTGGTCGAGTACGGCGCCTACCTCGATGCTCGCGACTATGCCGCCTATGCCGGGTTGTTCGCGGCGGACGGCGAATGGATCGGCGGGTTCGGGAAGTTCACCGGGCCGGAGGCGATCCGCAAGATGCTCGAGGACGGCCTCGGCAAACCCGAGCCGGGGTTCGTCAACAAGTCGAACTTCCACATGCTGACCAACCCGCTGATCGAGATCGACGGCAACCGGGCCAAGGTCACCTCGAAATACCTGTTCTGGTCCCGCTCTCCCGAAGATCGGCCGACGCCCCTCATGGCCGGACGCTACGAGGACGAGTTCGTGCGCGAGAACGGGCAGTGGAAGATCGCCCGGCGCACGACCTGGGGCGAGATCCCCTTCCGCGATCCCAACGAGCCGCCCTCGGCGCAAGGGCCGAACCTGTCGGTGTCGAGCAACGATGCGCGCCTGCGGGCGGTCGAGGATCAGCTCGCGATCCAGCGGGTGCTAATCGAGTATGGCGCGCGGCTCGATGCGCGGGACTTCGACGGATACTCCGACCTCTTCGCGCGAGAGGGGATCTGGCAGAACGGCAACACGGTCCGTCGCGGGCGCGAGGAGATCAAGGCCATGCTGGTCGGCCTGTTCGGCACTCCGGCTGCCGGCTTCGTCAACCGGGAGGACTATCACCTGGTGTCCAATCCGCAGGTCAACGTCGACGGCGACCATGCCACGGCCCGCTCGCGTCACTTGCTGATCATGCGCGGCAAGGACGGTGAGCCGACGCCGGAACTGGCCGGGCTCTACGAAGACGAGTTCATCCGCGAGGACGGCCAGTGGAAGATCCTCCGCCGCGTCGACAACCCGATCATGCCGACGCGTGAGGAGTGGCTGAAGGAAATGCAGGCGCGGCAGGCGCGGTGATCGCAAATCCTCCCCGAGCTTGCTCGGGGAGGGGGACCGCCGCCGCAGGCGGTGGTGGAGGGGCGTCCTTCGACAAGCTCAGGACAAACGGATCTAGAAAAGGTCCGTTCGTGGTGAGCTTGTCGAACCACCAGCGCTCGCACGCCTACCCCTCCGTCAGCCGCTTCGCGACTGCCACCTCCCCGAGACAAGCTCGGGGAGGATTGAAGGCCGGGCCAAATACGTCCACCTGTCGGGCATGACCGAAGCCCCTCAAGCACCGCTGCGCGCCGCCATCATAACCGTCACGCCGTACCAGCAGAACTGCTCGCTGGTCTGGTGCAGCAAGACGATGCGCGGTGCGCTGGTCGATCCCGGCGGCGATCTCGACCTCATCAAGGCGAGCGTGGCGAAAGCTGGCGTCACGCTGGAGAAGATCCTGCTCACCCACGGCCACGCCGACCACTGCGGCCAGGCGGGCATGCTGGCGAAGGAACTGTCGCTCCCGATCGAGGGCCCGCACGAGGCCGACCGCTTCTGGATCGCCCGGCTGGAGGATGACGGCCCGCGCTTCGGGATCGAGACCAAGATATTCGAACCCGACCGCTGGCTCGAAGACGGCGAGACCGTCAGTTTCGGCGAAATCGAGCTCGAAGTTATCCACTGTCCTGGCCACACGCCGGGCCACGTGGTGTTCTTCCATCGCGCCACGAATTTCGCCTTTGTGGGCGATGTTCTGTTCGCCGGCTCGATCGGCCGCACCGACTTCCCGATGGGCAACCACCAGGACCTGCTCGACGCGATAACGGGCAAACTTTGGCCCCTCGGGAACGAGGTGACCTTCGTTCCGGGGCACGGTCCGACAAGCACCTTCGGCCGCGAGCGGCAGAGCAATCCGTTCGTCAGCGATGCGGCGGTTGGGGCGGGGCGCTGATGGCTCCCTTGCGCACTTACGAAAAATCGCTATAGGCCGCGCCTTCGCCGCATGGCTGCCCAGACGCCGTCGCCCTTGCACATGCAAGGGGCTTGGCTTAGGGGCGCCGTCAAAGACGACAGAGATTTCAAGGAACAGGTGCCGAAATGGCAGTCCCTAAAAGAAAAACTACCCCCTCACGCCGGGGCATGCGCCGTTCACACGACGCCCTCACGGTTGCAGCATTCCACGAATGCCCGGATTGTGGCGAGCTTAAGCGCCCGCACAACCTTTGCACCCATTGCGGCAAGTATAACGGACGCGAGATCGTCTCCGTCGGGCTCTAAGGCCCGGATTGCCAAGGAATAGCGCATGAGCCTGCCGCGTATCGCTGTTGATGCGATGGGCGGCGACGAGGGCGTGCGCGTGATGGTCTCAGGCGCTGCGCTCGCGCGGCGTCGCCATGACCAGTTCAAGTTCCTGCTTGTCGGTGACGAAGCGCGGATCAAAGCCGCGCTCGAAAACCATCCGAACATGCGCAGCGCTTCCGAGATCCTCCATTGCGAGGATGTCGTCGGCGGCCATGAGAAGCCGACGCAGGCGCTGCGCCGGGCCAAGAAGACCTCGATGGGTCTCGCTATCGAAGCGGTGAAGCACGGCGATGCCGGCGCTGCCGTTAGTGCGGGCAACACCGGGGCCTTGATGGCGATGAGCAAGCTGGCGCTGCGCACGATGCCCGGCATCGATCGCCCGGCGCTCGCCGCGCTGATGCCGACGCTCGAAGAGCACGACGTGGTCATGCTCGACCTTGGCGCCAATACCGAGTGCGATGCGCGCAACCTCGTGCAGTTCGCGATCATGGGCGCCGCCTATGCGCGGATCGTCACCGGACGAGACAAGCCGCGGGTTCGGCTGCTCAACATCGGGACCGAGGAAACCAAGGGCACCGGTGAACTGCAAGCCGCCGCGCAAAGGCTCCGCGACGCCACCGGATTGGCCCTCAGCTTCGAAGGCTATGTCGAAGCCGACAAGATCAACCGTGGAAATATCGAAGTGGTCGTGACGGACGGATTTTCGGGCAACATCGCGCTCAAGGCGATCGAAGGGTCGGCGCGCTTCGTGACCGATCTTTTGAAGGATGCCTTCCGCAGCTCGTTGCGCTCGAAGATCGGCTTCCTGATCTCGCGTCCGGCGACGGAGCTGCTGCGCCACCACCTCGATCCGAACAACCACAACGGGGCCGTGTTCCTCGGCCTCAACGGCGTGGTGGTGAAGTCGCACGGCAGTGCCAACGCCGCGGGGGTGGCCAATGCCGTCGCGGTCGCCGCAGCACTGCTGGAAGAGAATTTGACCGAACGGATCACCGCCGATTTGGCGGAGCTTGGCGAGATACGCCTGCGTGAGAACGGATCGGGTGGAGCGTCCAAGTGATCCGATCTGTCTTCAAGGGCTCAGGCTCGGCTCTTCCGCCGAAGCAGATGAGCAATCACGAACTGGCGACTTTCGTCGAGACCAGTGACGAATGGATCCGCGAGCGGACGGGCATTACCCATCGCCATATCGCCGCTGAAGGCGAAACCACCGGTACCCTGGCCATCGCAGCCGCCCGTGCGGCGCTGGTCGATGCCGGAATAGAAGCGAGCGAAATCGACCTGATCGTGCTCGCCACGGCGACGCCGGACAGCACCTTTCCCGCCACGGCCGCCAAGGTCCAGGCGGCGCTCGGATGCCCAGGCGGCGCAGCGTTTGACGTTGCCGCGGTCTGCTCGGGCTTCGTCTATGCGCTGGCGACGGTCGATTCGATGTTGCGCACCGGCCTTGCCAAGTGTGCGCTGGTGATCGGGGCAGAGACTTTCAGCCGCATTCTCGACTGGGAAGACCGCACCACCTGCGTCCTGTTCGGCGACGGTGCCGGAGCCATGGTGTTCAAGGCGGAAGACGTCGCGGAAGACGGCCCCGGGGTCCTCGCCTCGCGGCTCCATGCCGATGGCCGGCACAAGGACCTGCTGTTCGTAGACGGTGGCCCCTCGACAACCGGGACCGTCGGCAAGCTCCGCATGAAGGGACGCGAAGTGTTCCGTCACGCGGTAGTGAACCTGGCCGAAGTGCTCGAAGAAGTCCTCGATCAGAGCGGTTACACGGCCGCGGATATCGATTGGGTCGTGCCGCACCAGGCCAATATGCGCATTCTCGACGCGACCGCGCGCAAGCTCGGCCTGCCGCCGGAAAAGGTTATCGTGACCGTCGATCGCCACGCCAATACCTCGGCCGCATCGGTGCCGCTCGCGTTCGACGTGGCCCGCCGCGATGGTCGGATCAAGGACGGCGATCTGGTCATGCTCGAGGCGATGGGCGGCGGCTTTACCTGGGGCGCCAGCCTGCTTCGAATTTAGGTTGTGAGTTGCGCGTTTAGTTATCTTGCCAAACGCTCGCAATTCAGTCATTTATGGCCATAGGGGTCGCACGAAAGTAGCTTTGGAGGAACGCACGAGATGATGCGATCCGTTGGTACACTTACGCGCGCCGATCTTGCTGAGACGATTAACCGCAAGTTGGGCTTTTCGCGAGCCGAGAGTCTGGCCCTGGTCGAAGAGATCCTGGGCAAGATGTGTGAAGCGATGGCCACTGGCGAGAACGTCAAGATCTCGGGGTTCGGCACATTCATCCTGCGTGACAAGCGGGAGCGAGTCGGCCGCAATCCCAAGACCGGCATTGAGGTTCCGATCACGCCGCGCAGGGTCATGACCTTCCGCGCCAGCCAGAAACTCAAGGACAGGATAACCAAGGGCGGGTGAAAGACGCCAGGCATCCCGTATTTGACGACGGCAAAGAGCCGGATGCGCTTCGGACGATTGGCGAGTTGGCGGCCGGATTCGGCATCCGCCAACACGTTCTCAGATATTGGGAGCAGCAGTTCCCGATGCTCCGGCCGCTCAAGCGTAGCGGCGGGCGCCGGTATTACCGTCCGGCGGATGTTGCTCTCGTCGCGACTATCGACCGTTTGATCAATCGGGAAGGGTACACTCTCAAGGGTGCCCGGCAGGCGATCGAGAAGTCGGCAGGTGGCACCGATGTTAACGAGCCGGCCGTGCGCGTTCCGTCTACTCCGCCATCAACGAAAACCGATTCCGACGTTCTGCCCGCGCTGCGAAGCCTCCGGCAAAGGTTGGCCGCGGCCTTGGAGGCCTGACCGACCAGAGTTTGGGTCGCTTACCGGGGGGTGCGATGTCGACATGGTCTATCGTCAGGCTGGCAGGCGTGTTCTCGCTGCTGTCGGCCGCGACACTCATTACAGTCATAGCTCTTGGAATAACCGCCGGTGGTGAAGGACCCGCCCCCGTGGACTTCGGCGACCCCGAAGTACTCCGCAGACTCGCGGCATCAGGGTCCACCGGGTATTTGATCGAAGTCTTGGCGCTAGTTGCGCCGGCCTTGGGCCTGGGGGCCGGAATCGGTTGGCTGCACGTCGCTGGCAAGGATCGCGGCGAAGCCCAGATGGGCGTGCTCTTGTGGTACATCGGCACGCTGTTCATCGTCCTGCAGGATGCGCTGGAAGTCGCGGCCTTTCAGACTTTGCCCGCGGCATACCTTGCGGCCGACGCTGCAAGCGTCCCTGCGATACTGGCCAATGGTGACTTGGCCGGAAACATCATTGCGATCCTGACAGTGGTCGGAACGATTATCGGAGATCTCGGCATCCTGCTGATCGCTGCCGCGCTGATGGCCAGGAAGGACAAAGTAAGCCTGTTTGCCTGGGTTGGGTTCGCTGCGGTAGCGGGGCGCGTCCTTGGGCTGCTTGTTCCCGCGCTGGCGCCGCTGAGGATGCTCGGTTTCCTCATGCTCCTGGTCTGGGTGATCGGTTTGGGACTGTTGATGCTGCGCAAGGGTGATGGCGCCGCGCCCGCTGCCTCACGGACATAATTCGATTATCGCTGTAAGACTTGGCCGACCACCTCGACTAATCATGTCGAAGGGATCGGACGAGGCATGAACGGCAAGACCGCCAAGACGCAACAGGACGCACGCTATCTCGCCGCCGCGCGCACGCACGGGGCGATGATCGAGCGGCTGGCGCGAGGCTACGAGGCAGACGCGGAACTGAGGCGCGATCTCGTCCAGGAGATTCACGCGGCGCTGTGGCGCAGCTTTGCGATCTTTGAAGGGCAATGCGCGGAGAAGAGCTGGGTCCACCGGATCGCGCACAATGTCGGCGTCACGCATATGATGACCGGCCGGCGCAAACGGCGCTTGCGGCTGGTCGGCCTCGAACAGATCGAGGAATTGCCGAACGACGACGATCCCGAGCACAGCACCGGGGAACGGACGCTGTCCGACCGGCTGTTGGCGACGATCCACCGGCTGGAACCGGCCGATCGCCAGGTCATGCTGCTCTACCTCGAAGACCTGACCGCCGCCGAGATCGGCGAAGTCACCGGCCTTTCGGCCTCGGCCGTGGCGGTCCGCATACATCGGCTCAAGGCGTTGCTCGCCGAGCCCTATCGCGCACAGGAGAAACGGGCATGACCCCCGATGATGATGCCAAGCTGGCCTGGCAGAACTCGGTCGAAATCGGCGGTGCGCTGCCGCTCGACGAGGTGCGGGCAGGGGCCGACAAGTTTTATCGCTTCGTCCGCCGGCGCAACCTGATCGAGTACGTGGCCTGCGCCGTAGCTATTGTGGCCTTCTCGGCTTACGTCGTGTTCCTGCCCCATGTGCTGCAGAAGATCGGATCGGCGATGATCGTGGTCGGCACGGTGTTCGCTGCATGGCAACTCCACCGGCGCGCTTCCGCGGTGCCTCCGGAAAGCGCCGGAACCATGCCGATCCTGCTGTTCTCGCGGGCGCAACTGGTCAGACATCGGGATGCGCTGCGATCGATCTTCTGGTGGTACATCCTGCCGTTCCTTCCCGGGCTGTTCGTCATGTCGCTAGGCGGACGGGCCGTGCGGATCAGCAAGACCGGAGAGACCGCCACTGTCGGCTGGCAGGAACTGGTGTCGCTGACCATCGCCGCGGTGATCCTTGGCGGACTGTGGTGGTGGAACCAGAGACATGCGGCAAAGCTGCAGCGGCATATCGACGATATCGACGCGCTTACGGGGAAGGGTGCATGAGGACGAAGCTAGCGTTGGCAGCGGCCGTAGCGATGGTGATGGCGGCTCCAGCAAGCGCGCAGGAAGCCGTCGGTGACTGGGCGGGCGTGCTGGGCGAAGGCCCGACCGCCTTGCGCGTCGTGATCCACATCTCGCGCGATGCCGAAGGTGACTTGGGCGGAACGCTCGACAGCCCCGACCAGAACGCCCGCGGCATCGCGCTGGCCGAAGTGGTGGCCGGCGAGGGCAAGCTGGCCTTCTCGGTCCCCGCAATCCTCGGCAAGTACCAGGCCACCTGGGACGAGAATGCCAAGCTGTGGACAGGCACTTGGGAGCAGAACGTCGGCCCATCGCCGCTGAACCTGTCGGCCGCGCCGCGGCCAGCGCCTCTGCCAGCAAACTGGCGGGCTTCGGACGACGATATCGCCAAGGCCCTCGATGCGCGCATCGCGCCGCGCACCGGGCAGGGAATGGTTGCGGGAGTGGTCGAGCCCGAGGGACGCCGGGTGATCGCTCGCGGTCCCGCTGCAAGCGTGACCTTCGACGGGACGACGCTGTTCGAGATCGGCTCGATCAGCAAGGTGTTCACCGCCCTGATCCTGTCCGACATGGTCAACAAGGGGCAAGTCGCGCTCGACGATCCGGCGGAGAAGTATCTTCCCGCCGGTCATCACATGCCCGGGCGCAACGGGCGCAAGATCACGCTCAAGGACCTCTCGATGCACATGTCGGGCCTGCCGCGGCTGCCCGACAACATGCCGATGGGCGACCCCGAAGATCCCTACGCCGACTATAGCGAAGCGCTGATGCTGGCGTTCCTCGACGGCTACCAGCTGCCACGCGACATCGGCGAGAAGTACGAATACTCAAACCTTGGCGCTGGCCTGCTCGGTTACCTGCTCGCCCGTGCCGCTGGCTCGGATTACGAGACCTTGCTGCGCGAGCGGATCACCGGTCCCTTGGCGATGAGCGATACGGCGGTCACCCTGTCGCCGGCTCAGGCGAAGCGGCTGGCGCCAGCCTTCGACATGTACATGCGCCCCGCCAAACCCTGGCTGTTGCCGACCCTGATGGGGGCGGGCGGTATTCGCTCGTCCGCCGACGACATGCTCAAGTTCGCCGCCGCGGCGCTCGATCCGCAATCGCCGATCGGTCCGGCGATGAAGACGGCGCTCGCCAACCGCGTCGACACCGGCGATCCCCGGTTTCAGCAGGCGCTCGGCTGGCAGGTCGGGCATCCCGAAGAAGGGCGCGAGATCGTGATCCACAACGGAGGGACCGGTGGTTTCCGCTCGGCCCTGGCGCTCGAGCCGGCGAAGCAGCGCGGGGTGGTGGCGCTGGCCAATTCCGGCGCCGAGCCATCCGCGACGGATATCGCGCTGCATGTCCTGGTCGGCGCTCCGGTCACGGCGACACCGCCGATCCCACCGGCTCCGCCTCCGCCGGTGGTGCGCACCGAGGTGACTCTCCCGGCCGCCGAACTCGACCGCGTTGTGGGGCGTTACGAGTTGCTGCCAAACCTTGTCATGACGGTTGCCAGGCGGGACGAGGGGCTGACCGCGGCACTCACCAACGCGCCGACACTGCCGATCTTCGCCGAAGCTCCGCTTAGCTTCTTCTGGAAGGCGGTGAACGCGCAAGTACGGTTCACGACTGACGAAAGCGGCAAGGTCACCGCGGCCGAGTTCACGCAGGACGGACAGCACCTGACGGCAAAGAGGCTGGAGCCCTAGACGGCCCTAGCGGACCCGCTCTGGCCCCAGTTCGGGATCGAGGTCGCGCGGGCGGGTGAGGTGGACGAGCTTGCCGCAACCGGGCTGGCAGTCGGCCCAGCGGTCGATGTCCAGTTCCAGCACCGCAAAGGTGGCGGTCGGGTATTTCTCCGCCACTTCGCTGAACAGCGCGTTCTCGTTCTCGGCCGCGACGAGATCGAACACGAGTTCCTGCAGGCCGGGGTTGTGCCCCGCGAGCAGCACGGCGTCCGGATCGCCTTCAACGCCCTGCAGGACATGAAGCAGCGTGCCGCTCTCCGCGAGATAGATGTGCTCGTCCCATTGGATGGGGATCTGCAACCGTGCGCCGTCGATCGTGTCCTTTACGCGTTCGGCGGGGCTGGCGAGGAGAACGTCCCATTTCACACTGTAATCGCGGATGTGCTCGCCGATCTTGGCGGCGCCACGGCGGCCACGGTTGTTCAGTCCGCGATCGAAATCGCGTTGCGACACGTCGCTCCAATCCGATTTCGCATGCCTTAGCAAACCGAGCCGTTTCACTGCTGGTCCCGTTCCTCTTCCGGCACCCTCGCGGCGCCGTTGCCCCGCTCAGAGAAAACACCCGTGGCGATGCGTTGTAAAGCGTCGGCCAAAGTCAGGCGATGGACGGGGGTGCCGGCGGGAAAGGCGTTCAGCAATCGCGAGGGGAACGCCGAGGACAGCACGATGAAGTACCCGCTGTCTTCGGCCGAGCGAATGAGCCGCCCGAACGCCTGCGCCAGGCGTGCGCGGATCAGGCGGTCGTCATGCGCGCTCCCGCCGTTGGCGGCACGGCGAGCGCGGTGGAGGATCGAGGGCTTGGGCCAGGGCACTTGTTCCATGACCACGCAGCGCAGGCTGCGGCCCGGCACGTCGACGCCGTCGCGCAAGGCGTCGGTGCCGAGCAGGCTGGCGTTGGGATCGTCGCGGAAGATGTCGACCAGCGTGCCGGTGTCGATCGGATCGACGTGCTGGGCGTAGAGCGGCAGTCCGGCGCGGGCGAGGCGGTCGGCGATGCGCCCGTGAACAGCTCGCAGCCGGCGGATCGCGGTGAACAGGCCGAGCACGCCGCCTTCGCTCGCTTCGATGATGTGGGCGTAGGCTCCGGCTAGCGCTGCGATGTCGCCCTTGGTGATGTCGGTGACGATCAACACCTCGGCGCGGCCCGCATAGTCGAACGGGCTCTCCGCACTGGTGAGCAGCGGCTGACCTTCGAGGTAGGGCGCGCCGGAGCGGGCAATCGCGGCGTTCCAGTCGTCTCCGTCGCGCAAGGTCGCGCTGGTCAGCATGACCCCGTGTGCCGGTTCGAGCACGACTTTGGCGAACGGCTTCATCGGATCGAGGAAGTGGCGGTGCAGTCCGATATCGAACTCACGCGCGTCAGAGCGTTCGACCGCGAGCCAATCTACGAACTCCGGATCGGTCGGGCCGCCGAGCCGGTTGAGCAGAGCCTCCCATGCCGACAGGGTATCGATGCGCCAGGCGAGCGAATGGCGCGCGCCTTCGATCCTGGCACGGCCGGCTCCGTCGAGCCAATCGGGCGCGTCTTCGGCCAGGGCTTCGAGCCGCACGCCGAGGCGGATCAGCGGCTGACGGATCGAGGCGAGCGAGGCGGCCGCCTGCTGAGCGAGTTCGACGAAGTTGCCGTCGAGCTGGGCCGCCTCGGTCTCGATGCCGTAACCGGCTTCCTGCCCGCCGCTCTCGTCGCGGGCGTAAGTCACTGCCCGCACCGCTGCGAGAAGCGCTTCGATCGGACCGAACGGGTTGCCTTCTGCGAGGCGCTGGAGCCAGCCATCGCCCGGCAGTGCCTCGGCGGCGTCGCAGGCCTGCACTATGGCTTTGCCGCCAGCCTCGTCACAGCTGGCGACATCGGCCAACCGCGCTGCGAGGCCCCGGCGGCGGTTGCGCGAGCCCTTCTCGGGCCCGATGATCCAGCGTTTGAGCTCGATCGCTTCCTGTCCGGTGAGCGCGGCGGAGAAGGTGCTGTCCGCGGCTTCGAATACGTGGTGTCCTTCGTCGAACACGATGCGCGTCGGGCGCTGGGCGTGGTCGCGGCCGCGCGCCGCGTTGACCATCACCAGGGCGTGGTTGGCGATCACCAGGTCCGCCTGTGCCGAGGCCCGCGCGGCGCGCTCGATGAAGCACTTCCGGTAATGCGGGCAACCGGCATAGACGCACTCGCCGCGCTGGTCGGTCAAAGAACGGATGGCGCGGTTACGGAACAGGGTGCCGAGCCAGCCGGGCATGTCGCCGCCGATCATGTCCCCGTCCTGGCTATAGGCGGCCCAGCGCGCGACCAGGTGCGCCAGGATTGCCGCTCGCCCGCCGAACCCGCCTTGCAGCGCATCTTCCAGGTTGAGCAGGCACAAGTAGTTCTCGCGCCCTTTGCGCACCACCACAGGGCGGCTGCCATCGGGCCGCGCTTCGGGCCAGGCGCGCTTGCTTTCGCGGCGGAGCTGGCGCTGGAGGTTCTTGGTGTAAGTCGAGACCCAGACGGTGCCTTGCGAGCGCTCGGTCCATAGCGAAGCCGGCGCCAGGTAGCCGAGCGTCTTGCCGATTCCGGTTCCGGCCTGTGCCAGCAGGATGTGCGGCGTGCCCCGGCGGTCGCGTGGGGCGAAGACCCGGCCCGCCTCCTTGGCGTAGGCACGCTGCCCTTCGCGCCGTTCCGCGCCGTGGCCGGTCAGGTCCTCGAGCCGTGCTTCGACCTCACTCTCGTCCAGCGTGACCTGGGCGGGTTGCGGCCGTTCCGGCGCTTCCTCCCACTCTGGCAGCTTCGAGAACAGCCACTTCTCGGCTCGTTCCGGCTTGCGGATATGCGGGGCAATGACTTGAGCCCAAGGCCAGCGCAGGCGCACGAGCGACTGCAGGCCGCTCCAGGCGCCTTCTCGCTCGACCCAATCCTCGCTCTCGCAGGTTTCGATCAGGGCGCCCGCTGCTTCCTGCAGCAGCAAAGGCACGGCATCGTCGCTCGCCGGTTCGGGCAAGTTTAGCGCGTGGGCAAGGCCCTTGGGCGTCGGGACCACGAAGCGAGCCGGGTGCACGAAGGCAAACAGCTCTAACAAGTCGAGCCCGGACAAGTCGGGATAGCCGAGCCGTGTCGCTACCAGTGGAGCGTTGAGCAGCAGGAGCGGCGTGTCGGCGGCGGCCATGATGGCCTCGCCCTTGCCCACTCCGCGCGTCACCCCTGTCGGAGTCCGCACCCAGGTTCCGGCATGGCTTGCATGTAGCGCGGGAAGGGGGAGGGCCGGCATGATTGTCTGATGCTGCGACCGGAACGAAAAGTAAACGCGGATAGGCGCGAGGTGGCCGCTTTTCCCTCAGCCTGGCGCAGATTGGCGTATTTTGCGAACTCGGCCCGCCCCGGCAATCTTTCGGTCCATCTTGATCTTGCCCTCGAAAAAACAGGGAAAAACAGCGTTCTGTCGCCAAGCTGAACAAAGAGTCAGGGAACGCGAATCGCGCCACGACCATTTTGGCCCTTGCTATGAAGAAGACACGCAACACATCGCTTTGCAGCGGCTCCGTGATTGCCACGGCCCTGCTGTTGGGGGCAACTCCGAGCTTTGCGCAAACCGCAGAGCCTTCGGTCAGCCCATTCCCTGAGGTCGCCACGCCGGCTCCACTGCCCGAAGCCAGCCCGATCACGACTGCCGACCCGGTGATGATCTCATCGCCGGTGGTTCAGCCGATACCCGAGCCTGAGCCCGAGGCAGCGTCGGTGGTTCCGGCCGCTTCGAATGAACCTGTGGCGGCTCCGGTCACGACCCGAACCGCGCAGCGAACGAACACGCCTCGCGCAATCGCACCAGTGGCCGAGACCAGCCCGACACCTGCAGCCGTTCTCCCGACCGCTCCGGTCGAGGTGGTTCCGTTCGAGCTTGAACAGCCCGTACCGGTCGTTGCCGAACCGGCTGCTCCGGTGGCGGACAATCAGTTGACCGAAGACCTGGTGCCGATCGGCCTGGGCGGTCTCGCTGTGCTGGCTCTCGCCGTTTGGGGTTTTGTTGCCATCGGCCGCCGCAAGCCGCTTCAACGCCGCGCCGAGACGAGCGTCCGGCCTGCGCCGAAGCCTGTCCAGCGCCCGCTGCCTGCCACGCTCGCCGCTTCGACGTTCGTCGCCGAACCGGCGCGCAATTGGGCGCCGGTCCATGCCACGGTTCATCCCGCCAGCATGGCGCACTCGGGCGCCGGAGTGGCCCTCCCGCGCAGCATGCCCGCCTCGTTTGAGGAGCGCGACGCCCTGCTCAAGCGCATGGTCGCCGCCAAGCCGGACCGGGCCAACCCCTTCGCCAGCAACAAGGCGCGGATGAAGCGCGCTCGGCTGATCCTGCAATCGCTGGGTCGCGACTTCACGGACGTGGATCCCTGGATCGACCTCAGCCAGTACTCCGCCAACTGGCCCGAGCTGTCGCGCAGCAAGACTGTCGCTGCCTGATTTACGCGAGGCAGCGAAGAGAGGGCGGCTACTCCACGGCCGCCCTTTCGCGCGTGGGCTGGTGGGAAGTTATTAACCAATCGATGCGATAGCCTGGGCCGAATTGCGTAGGCTTGGGGGCAAGCATGAGCGGTTTTGGTCGTAAGGGACTTGGGGTCGAAGGTGCGGCTGCTACGGCAGGTCCGGCTGGCATGGGCCTCGACGCATTGCATAACTCGTCACGCAGGCAGGCCTCGTTCGGTTCACACGCGGGACAGTCGTCCGGCGATCCCGAACTGGCCCGCCGCCGCGAGGCCTTCCTCGCCTCCGAACGCACACGCAAGGCCGAAGCCGGCGACGATTTTTCCAGCGAAGCAGGCACACTCAAGAGCAAACCGGCAGGCGATCGCAGCCTCGCCCTGGCTTATGTGTTGTGGTTCATCCTCGGCAATCTCTCCGCCCACCGGTTCTATCTGGGCGCCTACCAGTCGGCGGTGATCCAGTTCTTCGTCGGCGTGTTCTCGTGGATGCTGATCTTCACTTCCGCCACCACCGGCGACGGCACGTTCGGCATTGCTGGGTTCGCCGTCCTCATCGGATGGGGCCTGTGGGTCCTGGGCGACGTGTTCTTCATCCATCGCCTCTACAATCGGCGCTACCGCCGGCCGAGCGAGGTCGCAGCGACCTTCGCCTGATGGTTCGACCCTTCGACTAGCTCAGGGCTCGCCACGAACGGAGGTTGTTCCCTTACCGTTCGTCCTGAGCTTGTCGAAGGACCATCACCGTCAGCTAGCGGCGCGGGCTACGCACTGCCAGCTCGCGGGATTGTTGGCATCACCGCTGCCCTTGTAGTGGGCAACCTTCGGCCAGGCGCAATGCGGCCGGGTCAACGAGCCGTCGGCCTTGGTTCCAACCAGCACTTCGGGCGCGGTGCCGCTATCCTTCCAGCTGTCGAGGGCATCGAGCCATTCGACTTGGTCCGCGCCCGGTCCACCACGGCAATGCTCGACACCCGGCAGGGTGAAGTAGCGCATCGATTGCGGAGCGGCGCTGTTCTTGGCCAGCACGGCGCGGACATAGTCGTTGGTGCCGACCGGGCTCGGGCCCGGATCGTTCTCGCCATGCCACAGGATCAGCTTGCCGCCGCGGCCGAAGAAGGCCGAGAGGTCCGGGTTCTTCGCCTCGTACATCTCGGCAAAGGCGCTGCCGCGGAGAGTTTGCACCTGGGCGAGGGTCATGGTGGTAAGATCGATCGGCTGGTTGCCGAAGATGAGCGGCAGCAGGCCGCGAAGGCCGCCACCGCCGCTCGGGTCGGTGCCGGCGCCGTTGGTACCGACGAACAGGCTCCAGCCGGTCTCCCCGCCGCGGCTCATCGGGAACATGCCCCATTCGCCGTTGGGCGTGCGCACGCCTTCGTAGACCGTGCGCAGCGCGGTCACTTGCGCGGGGGCCAGGCAAGTGGCGTTCTTGGCGCCCGAGCACTGGATCGCGGCCGGGTCCCAGTTACACTGGCGCGGATCGGCGATCAGGCCGTCCTTGAGACCGTCGGCTGCATCGCAGCTCGCGAGGACGGAGGACTTGGCGAGCGCGAGGTCCTCGGCCGTGAAGCCGCCGTTGTTCTTGGCGAAAGTCTGGTTGCGCAGCACGGCGCTCGTTTGCACCTGCAGCGTGTAGACCGGAGCGCCGGAGCTGATCGCGTCATAGTCCGCCGGGAAGCGTTGCGCCGACATCAGCGCCATGCGTCCGCCGGTCGAACAGCCTTCGAAGTAGGCGCGGCTGTGCGGTCGGTCGTAGAAGGCCGCGACCAGCTTCTTGCCGGAGACCGTCATCTCGTGGATGCCGCGCCAGGCGAAGTCCTTGGCCGCTTCCGGGTTCGCCGCCCAGCTGGTGTCCCACACGTTGGTGGAATCGTGGCCCGCGTTGGTCTGGAACGTGGCATAGCCCCGCTTGAGCGCTGGGGTTGCTGCCTGGATGGTGGTGTTGCCCGCCCATCCGCCGCCGCCGATGCCGAGGACTTTGCCGTTCCAGCTCGCTGGCAGGCGATAGACAACGCCGATGGTCGAACCCGCGACGGGCGATAGCGTGCCGGTGACTTCGCAGAAGCCAGGCAGGCCATTGGCCGGTGCGACCCACTTGCCGCTGGCGCTGGTGGCGCCGAGCATTGCCGGGGTCACGGCGGCGCAGCCCTCGGCGCTCCCGATCGCGGGGGAAGCGGCGGCGCTGGTGGTGGCGGCGTCGCTAGTGGTGCAGCCGGCGGCCAGCGCGGCAAGCGCGACCGTTGCGAGTATTCTCATGGGTGACCTTTCCTGGAGACTTAAGCGAGCGTGGCGCCGGCGATGCGCCAACCGTCTGCGCTCTTGACGAATTCGGTGGCGAGGACCTGGCGCGCCTCGTGCCGGTGGCTGCCCTGGCCCTGGAAACGGGTCATCTGTTCGAGAGTGGAGTGGCCGGCGAACTCGGCCTCCCGCTCGACCAGGCAGGCACAGCGGGTGCTGGCGGAGAGGCCGTCCTCGGCCAGATCGAGCGAGGCCTCATGCCCCATGTCCTCGGCGATCGAGCGTAGGCCTTCGCCGAAGTCTACCGCGTCGGTGGAGGCGATGAACTCGCCGCAATCGGCCGTGCCGTTGAGGTGGCGCAGGAACTTGCGCTGCAAGGCTTCGATCGCCCGCTCATCCTCGAGCCGGGCGAGCTTGGCGCGGCTGTCGTCGGCCGCAAGCGCGGCAACCGGGGCAACGGCTGCGATAGGGACGGCGATCAGCGCGCTCGACTTGAGAAAGCTGCGGCGGTTCGTTGCGGATAGCTTTTCCATCTCGTGTCCTCCTCAGGCCGCGGGGAAGAATTTGTCGACGTTGAACTTGCCGGCATGGCGGGCGGGGGCGCCGACCGCGCTCATGCTGAGGCCGTTCTTGCCGCAGTGATAACCGATGCCAGCGTCGTGCATCGTGCGCATGTTGATCAGGATCGTGCCGAGCGTCCCGTTGCACGCCTCTTCCTGCCAGCGCGCGAAGTAGAGCTGGTCGCGGATCTTCACGAAGTCGCCGCTCCCGCTCCACTCGGTGGCGAAATGACCGGTCGGCGTGGGGATGATCCACGAGGTCGTATTCGGCGTCGAATACAGGTGCATCGAATTGAGGCCCGGCGAATACTCCCAGGTGAACGCCCTCCCGAGCAAGTCGCGGGTGCGTTCATGCCGCTTGGTGCCGGGGTCGGGGATGCCTTGCCCGACGATCTTGCCGAACAGCGTCTCGGCGCCCGCCTCGTTGGCTATGTAGGGCGTGTTGAGGAAGCCGTGGTAATTGGTCGCGAGGCCCGCATCGAGGTCGATCACCGCGATATGGCCGTCATGGTTCGGCTCGCCTTGCAGCAAGTGGCCGAAGATGAACGCGCCCGGCATCACTTCCCAGGCGTTGTAGCGCGCTTCCTTCCAGTCGCCCGCACCGTCCTTGCGCCATTGCAGGCTATCGGCACTGGTGAAGCGGTACTCCATCCGTGGGCCGTTATCGTAGTGGATGGCAAAGGACTTGCCCGCCAGCTCTCCGCTGGACTTTGTGCCGTTGCCAGCCATCGGGCTCGGGCGGTCGAACACATGAGTGTTCTCGGCCACGACCTTGGCGACTTCCGCCGGAGTCAACTTGTCCATCGTCGCGACCGGGCGATAGATGCGCCGCTCGCCCTTCTTGGCGTTCTCAATCTTGAGCGGCTCGGCGCTGAAATCGCCCAGCTTCTCGAACCGGGCGAGCTGGCCGAGCCATTCGCCGGTGCCGCGGAACATGTAGTATTCCAACTCGTCCGCGCCGTTGAAACCGAGCCTAAGCCCGGCTTGCTGGAGCCGGTTCACGTCCACCAGGTACATGTGCAGGAGGCCCGAGAACTCGGACTCGACCCGCGCCACCAGGTAGAGGTCTTCGGTCAGCTGGATGTAATCCATCGGCGCTGAATAGCCGCGCTTCTCCTTGAGCCGGTCAAGCTCGACCCAATGGGTGTAAGTGACCGAGGGATAATACTCGATCGTGCGGTTGCCGGTGTCCTCGGTCCAGGCAAACGCGCGGCCTTCAAGCCGCAGCGTCGGAGCATGGCGCTCCGTCGGGGCTTCGCTGTCGCCCGATTGCACATAGCCGTGCCACACCGCGCGATTGACCTCGCGGTTGTGCGGCGAGGGGCCACCGCCGAACCATAGCTCGAACACCGTGGCGAGGCTGTTGTGGCGATCCCAGGCAATCGCATAGCCGCGGGTCGAGTTGGGGATGAGGTGCGCGATCAGGGTGACATGATCGAGCGTCAGGGCGCCATATCCGGCCTCAGCCCCTTCGAAGGTGACCTTGTTGCCCGGCCCGAACTGCCAGAGCAGCGTCCCCGCGCTGTCGGTCACTACGCGCAGGTTGGCGCCCGCGAGGTCGGTCTCGAGCGGCCCCTTGCTCCCCGGACCGCCAGCGGCCTCGGCGAGCTTTGCCTGGACCTGCACTTCGGTCAGCTGCGTGTACGGGTACCGGAATAGCGGTACGTCCGGATAGGCTTGCAGAGCCATACCCCCATCTCTCCCTGTTGTTTTCTCGTTGTCCGCTTACCTGCCACAGCCGAGCGCGAGCGCAAGCGGGGATTGTGGGAATCTGGCCCGATCGACCTACCGGCCGCTGCTCGTATCCACGCTTGCCTCCACCGACATGCCGGGCCGCAGGCGCCGCGCTAGGGGTTGGTTGGGGTCGATGGCGATCCGCACCGGGATGCGTTGCGGGACTTTGACGAAATTGCCGGTCGCATTGTCGGGGCGGATGACGGAGAATTCGCTGCCCGCCGCCGGAGCGATCTGTTCGACACGGCCCTGGAGCTCGCGCCCGGCGAGAGCGTCGACCCGTACCCGCGCGCGTTGGCCTGGCTCGATATTGGCCGTCTGCGCTTCCTTGAAGTTGGCCACGACCCAGATCTTCTCGGGCACCACGAACAGCAGCTGCGTGCCGGCAGTGACAAACTGGCCTAGGCGCACGCCGACTTCGCTCACCTGGCCCGCTTGCGGCGCCTGGATCCGGGTGTTTTCGAGGTCGATCTGCGCCACCTTCAGCGCCGCGCGGGCGTTGGCTACGCTCGCCTCCAGTCCGCCGCGCCCGACAGTGACGCTGCGGACTTGCTCCTGTGCCACGGTGCGCTGCGCTTCTGCCTGGCGGACGGCGGCTTCGGCCTGCTGCTGCGCTGCCAGCGCCTGGTCGCGCTCGCGCGTGGTGATCCAGCGTTGGGCGTAGAGTTCGCCGATGCGGGTCATGTCGGCCTGGGCTCGCGCCAGTTGGGCGCGGGCACTTTCGATTGCCGCCTGTTGGCCGACTACCGAGGCCTCGCTCGATCGCTGGCTCTGTTCCGAGTTGGCGAGCGTGGCGATCTGCGCTTGCAGGTTGGCTTCGGCCTGCTGGACCCGCTGACGGTAGGTGCGGTCATCGATCTGCACCAGCGGATCGCCTGTCTTCACCTGCTGGAAGTCCTGCACGTAGACCCTGGTCACATAGCCGCTCACTTGCGGGGATATCACCGTGGTCTGACCGCGGACGAAGGCGTTGTCGGTGGTCTGGACCGAACTGTGGAATGGCGGCAGGTCCCAGGCGTAGAGCGCCAGAACGACCCCGGCGAGCAGGACCACGAGGAACACGATCGTCCCCTTCCGCCCGCTTTTCGGTGGGGCCCAGCCGCTCGCTTCGGGGCCGACCTGGTCGGGGCTCTCCAAGGGATCCTCCTGCCTGACGTGTTCGGCATCGGGCTCTTCGGCGGGCGGGGGCGTCGGCTTGTCTTCGGGAGGCTGGGTGTCGCTCACTGGCTGGGCCTCATTCTCTGGAGTGCGGCGAGTTCTTCGGCGAGGGGGTTGATCCCGTACCAACGGAGATAGAGCCAGCGGCCGAAAAGATAGGCGAACGCGATAGCCGACAGCACCGCGATCAGCAGGAACACGTCGTTGAACGCCATGATGTTCGCCTCGCGCGTGACTTGCTGGGTGAGAAGTTCGATCCCTCGTTTTTGGAGCAGCACCTGGTCGGTCACGACCTTGCCGTAGGCCCCGCTCAGTTGTTTGACCCTCAGCGCCACTTGGGGGTCGGTCGCCAGCATGGACTGGACCAGCTCGTTGAAATGGTAGCGCTGGCGAACGATCTGAAATGTGCCGAGCATCGCCCCGCCGCCAAGCCCGCCGAGCGTCTGCGCGATGCTGAACACTGCGGAAAAGCTCACCATGTGGCTCGGCCCCTTGGCGAGCGCGCGCAGGATGCCGAGCATCATGGTGGGTCCGAGGAAATAGGCCGCTGCGAAGCCGATCATGCCCTGCGTCACGTAGAAGTCGGCGGGGCGGGTGAGGTTGCTCGAATGCGAGTCCAGCCAGGCGCCTAGGCCAATCAGCGCGACCGACAGCACGATCGGCTTGAGCAGGTCGTTCGGGTTGAGCGTAACCAGGCTGGCGATCACTCCGGCCAGAGTGGCCGCCACCAGAACCAGGTTGAACATGATGAGCTGGTCATTGCCCATGCCGACGACCGAAAGCAGGCCCACGGCTCCGTAGTTCTGCTCGCCCAGAAGCAGACGGACCGTGGCCGCCACCAGGGCGAAGCGTATTACGCCGCCGGTCCGCATCCAGCGGGTGTTGAGCATGGGGTTGGCGCGGTTGTGTTCGATCACCATCGCGGTGCCGATCAGCACGACCGAGGCCGCGAACCCGTAGCCGATCCACGGCGTCGTCCACCAGACGATCCGCCCCTGCGTCAGCACCGCCAACAGCAGCATCATGCCCGGCGCGAACAGCGCGAAGCTGGCGAAATCGAGCTTCTCGAACACGTTTGCCGTCTCGCTCGGGGGCAAGCGCAGCAGGGCGATGCTGCCGAGGCAGATCAAGCTAAGCGCGAATTCGAACAGGTAGAGGTTGGTGATCTCGCCATTGGCCAGCAGCACGGGCGAGATCACCCGCGCCAGCGGCAAGGCCACTTGGGTCAGGCCCACGCCGAGGATCATCCCGCCGAGCCGGGCTTTCGCGGGCATGGCCTGCATGATGTAGAAGAAGCCCAGCGGGGTGAAACCGGCGGCGATGATCCCGGCTCCGGCGCGCAGCGCGAGCTCGAGGCCATAGCTGTGGACCAAGACCTGGATGCCGGAAATCGCCACGAACCCGAGCAGGAATACCCGCGTCAGGCGCTGCAGTCCGAACTGCTGGCGGAACTTGATCAGCATGAAACTGGTGCAGACATTGGTCATCGAATAGGCGGCGGTCAGCCAGGCCCCCTCGACGCTCGTCAGGCCCAGCGCTCCCTGGATCTGGGGCAGGTTTCCGATCAGCAATCCGTTCGCGAGCCCCGCCGTCAGTGCGACGAGGACGCCGATCGCGAAATAGCCGATCCGGCGCGGCATGGGGTGCGTCGGCGTCGCCGGCGAGCCGGGCATGACCGGCCGTTCATGCGGCGCGAACTGATAGGTCGAAGTCTGCGGCGCCACCCCGTCCCCGTTCTGGAGCGCGATTGCTCATTGGGTACAATGATCTGCGGGTGACTAGGTTTCCTTGGCGGTGCGCAGTGCCGCCTCTCGGCATCCAAAGGAAGCGGCGCCCTCGAAAGGGCGCCGTTCCAATCAGAAATTCACTCGCGCTCCGATGCGGATGTTCCGCCCGAACGTGTCGAAGTAGACCGGGTTTGTCGGGAAGCCATTCCCGCCCGGCGCGATCACGGGATCACGATCGAACACGTTGTTCAGCGCCGCAAAGACCTGGATCTGCTTGGTGATGTCATAAGATCCAGAGAGGTTGATGTAGATCGCATCGTCGACACGGTTGTCGCTGATGCTGTTCGGATCAGTCGTGGCGTAACCCGGGTCACTGGGATCGATCGGCGCGCCGCCGCTGGCCGTGACGGTGAGGAACCGTCCCGCGCCGATGTAGCGCGCCTGCACCGTCCCGGTGAACGGGCCCTGGTTGTACGTGACGAAGGCGTTCGCCTGCCACTTGGGTGCCGTGTTGAAACTGCCGAACGCGGCCGTCGGGCCCGATTGCCCGGCGTAGTTGGTGGGCGGCAGGGGCTCGCCGGTCGCGGCGTTGGTCAGGCCGGTGTCGAACAGCTGATCGTAAAGATAAGATGCCAGCATTCGAACCAGCAGCGAACCGGTGCCAATCGAGGTCTGGTACTGCGCCTCGAAGTCCATGCCCCGCGTGGTAAACCCTTGCAGGTTGGCCGCGCGGTTGTCGATGTGGATGATGTCCGCCGTCCCTTCACCCTCCATCAGATCGCAGAAGGTCGTGTTGCCCTGGAAGCAACCCGTGACGATGTTCTGCGCCCCGATGCCGAACGGCGGGCCGATGATCGCGTCCTTGATCTTGATTTGATACCAGTCGGCAGAGAAGCGGAAGCCGCTGAACCAGTCCTCTGGCGTCAGCACCACGCCTACGGTCAGGGTATCGGCTTTCTCGGGCCGAAGGTTGACGTCGCCGCCGCTGTCGATGCTGACCGGATCGCTAGGGCTGCCACCCGGCCAGGGGTTGCTGACTGAACCAAACGGCCCGCCCACTGTCGTCGCGTAAGTCTGGAACAGTTCGCGGAACTGCGGAGCGCGGACGTCTCGCGAGCGTGTGCCACGCAGGCGCACCCAGTCGGTAACGTCCCAGATACCGCTGAGCTTCCAGGTGAGGAACTCGCGGCTGGCCGATTGACCGTCATTGGCTCCTGATGTGCCGGTGTTCTTGTTGTGAGTCAGGCGGACCGCACCGTCGAGTTCCAGATATTTGCCGACAGGCGAATCGCGAAACACCGGTACGTTCAATTCGGCATAGCCTTCGAGGACTTCGGTCTTGCCGCCGTAGTCGAGGCCGTAGCTGAGCGTGTAGCCGGAGTACCAAGGCTGGTTCGCCATATCGTGCGTGACGGTGCCGCTTTCGGTTCGCCATTCGACACCGCTGGCGAGCTTGACCGACCCCGCGCCGAACCCATCGAACAAGTCGCCCCGCAAGTTGGCCGCGATCACGTCCTGCTTCTGGGTCGAGAACTCAACCAATGTGCGGAAGGCGTAGTCGATCGCCGCCTGATCGGCATTGGCCGCTCCGAACAGGTTGAGCGGCGCGCAAGTGCCCGACGCATCGGCCAGAGCCTGGTCGGCCGCGGTGTAGGGCTGCCCGGTGTTGGGATTGATGTGTCCGGGTACGTCGATACCGCAGGCTATCCCGGTGGGCGTGTTGACCGCGTCGAGCGCGAAGCGCAGCAGCGGATCGACAACGTTGTGGTACAAGTGCTGGTCGTTCTTGTTCACGCCGTGCGAGTAGTAGGCGTCCCAGTTCCAGCTCTCGCCGACGTCTCCCGAAAGCGCAGCAACCACGCGCCAGGTTTCGTTATTGGTGTCGTTCTCCGCGGTCTGGAGATTGTTCATGTTGCGGCCGATGAAGGCGCCGCCTGGCCCCATGGTGGCCGCCACGCCGGCAGGCAGGAAGGCGTTGTCGGGCGCAATATGATAGCCGACGAGGGCGCCCCCGCCGACATCGAACGCGTAGGGTCCAATAGCGCCCGTTGCGACCGGGTTGTTGGCTTCGCTGCGGGCGTATGATCCTTCGAGAGAGGCGGTTACCGACGAACCGACTTCGTATTCGACGCGGGCGAGGGTGCTGAGCTTCTGGACCGCCACGCGCACGGTGGTGGCATCATAAGCGCCCACTGCGAGA
Organism: Altererythrobacter sp. Root672; assembly: GCF_001427865.1. Classification (NCBI taxonomy): domain Bacteria; kingdom Pseudomonadati; phylum Pseudomonadota; class Alphaproteobacteria; order Sphingomonadales; family Erythrobacteraceae; genus Altererythrobacter; species Altererythrobacter sp. Root672. The sequence continues at coordinate 1,439,241 of NZ_LMHH01000001.1, read as the reverse complement.
TCGTCGCCACCTTGGCGGAAACCGAAGATGCCGGCGCCGGCGGAGTACAGGCCTGGATCGAAGGGAACGGTCCCGGTGCCGTCCGGATTGAACTGGACCGCGGGCCCGGTGACGGCGGGCGCGTAGATACACACGCCGACAAACGCCAGGCACGGAATGAGCACGCCTGTCTGGCTGGTGTAGGCCGGGCTCGCGTCGCGACCGATGATGTAGTGCGGCTGACCATTCGTCGCGTAGTCGGTATTGGTGAACATCGCATAGTTCTGCGCGCACCAGTCGCGTTCCTCGGAGCAATTGCCGATCGCCGAGGTGTCCTGAAATTCGGCGCCGACGATGAAGTGCCCGCGATCGTCGGCAAAGGCGGTCCCATAGGCGCCGGTGATGTGGAAATCGTCGCCATCGCCGTGCGTGGTGACGGTGTAGTCGGCCTGCGCCTTGATGCCTTCGAGATCCTTGTCGAGGATCACGTTCACGACCCCGGCAATCGCGTCGGAACCATAGACCGCCGAGGCGCCGCCGGTGACGGTCTCCACCCGGCCGACCAACATCGAGGGAACCAGCGTGATGTCGACGCCGCCGCCCGTGGTGGTTGGGACCACACGACGCGTATCGATCAGCGTCAGCGTGCGCGTGCCGAAGAACGGATTGAGGCCGCGCAAGTTGACCAGCTGCGCGCCGACGTTGAAGTTGCCGAGGCCAACGTTGTTGGCAGCGAAGAAGTTCGAGTTCGAAGGCAACTGCGAGACGACTTCGGCGACATTGTTCAGGCCCAGGGCCTGGATGTCTTCCGAGTCGAGCACGGTGACCGGGTTCGGCGTTTCGAAAGTGCTGCGGGTAACGCGCGAGCCGGTGACCACGATCTGGTTTTCGCCATCCGCCGTAGCGGCGGCTGGAGGGTCCGAGGGGGCCGCGTCTTGCGCCATCGCGGTGGCGGACCAACCCGCTGCAAGGCCAATGGCAAGTGCAATTCTGCTGAGCTCGCGACACATCATCGTGCCGCGGTGTCTGTAGACCCGCATGTCTTCCCTCCCCTAAACCACCCATTTTTGGGCGAATCTTAGCGGCCTTCTTCCGCGGCCTCTTTGGGATCGAAGAGATCCTAGTGGCTGCGGGGGCGTGTCTTGGGCGAATAATGCCTTAACTGCGTTCAATTTCAATAGCTGTTTGTAAACAGTCCCTTGTCTCCCGCTCCTGAGGCCATTGATCTAGGTTGGAACCAGAGGCGTCACGGGATCGAGGACGGCGGAATTCAGCCAATCCGGACTATTGGCGAAGCCACATTCCTGTCAGCGCAAACGTCGCACGCTGCCCTTCGTGCTTGCGCCGAGGGCCGCCTTCCGCAAAGGCCCCCAGCATGTTTGATGACGCGCTGATCTCCGCCGCCCGAGTTTCCAAGGCCTGGCCGTTCCAGGAAGCGATGAAGCTCGTCAAACGCTACCCGGATGGCAAGCCGGGCGGGGCGCCCGTGCTGTTCGAGACTGGCTATGGCCCCTCGGGCCTGCCGCACATCGGCACGTTCCAGGAAGTGCTGCGGACCACGCTCGTGCGCCGGGCGTACGAAATCGTCTCCGGCGGCGCGCCGACGCGGCTGGTGGCGTTCAGCGATGACATGGACGGGCTGCGCAAGGTCCCCGACAACGTGCCGCAGCAGGAACTTATGGCGCGGCATCTCGGTCAGCCGCTGAGCCGGTTGCCCGATCCGTTCGGCAAGTTCGAAAGCTTCGCGCACCACAACAACGCGATGCTGCGCGATTTCCTCGACCGCTTCGGCTTCGAGTACGAATTCGTCGCCGCGAGCGATCGCTACAACTCGGGCGCGTTTGACGCGCCGCTGGTCCGCGTGCTCGAAACGTTCGACGCAATCATGGACATCATGCTGCCGACGCTGCGGGCGGAGCGGCAGAAGACTTATTCGCCGGTCCTCCCGATCAGCGAGAAGAGTGGCGTCGTGCTGCAGGTGCCCGTCACCGTGGTCGACGCGGCCAACGGCATCGTCCGCTTCGAAGACGAAGGCGAAACGGTCGAGCAATGCGTGTTCGGCGGCAAGGCCAAGCTGCAGTGGAAGGTCGATTGGGCGATGCGCTGGTACGCGCTCGGCGTCGACTACGAGATGAGCGGCAAGGACCTGACCGACAGCGTCACCCAGTCGGGCCGCATCGTCCGTGCGCTTGGCGGGCGCATGCCCGAAGTGATGATCTACGAGCTGTTCCTCGACGAGAAGGGAGAGAAGATCTCCAAGTCGAAGGGCAATGGCCTGACGATCGACGAGTGGCTGACTTACGGCACCGAAGAGAGCCTGGGCTTCTACATCTTCCGCGAACCGAAGAGCGCGAAGAGCCTGCATGTCGGAGTGATCCCCAAGGCAGTGGACGAATATTGGCAGTTCCGCGCCAAGATCCCTGAGCAGCCGCTCGAACAGCAGCTCGGCAACCCGGTCTGGCACTTACTGCGCGCCAATGGCTATCACGGGGGCGAGGGCGATACCCTGCCGGTGAGCTACGCCTTGTTGCTCAACCTGGTCGGGGTTCTGGGCGCAGGGGCGACGCACGAGCAGGTGTGGAGCTACCTCGGCAATTACATCCACGACTTGAACCCGACCCACCATCCCGAGCTCGATGCGCTGATCAACCGGGCGCTGGCCTACAACCGCGACTTCATCGCGCCGACGCTCAACCGCCGCGCGCCGGAGCCGAACGAGGCCGCGGCGCTGCGGGCGCTCGACGAGGAATTGGCGCGCTCGGGCGACGATACTCCGGCGGAAGACCTGCAGACCGCGGTCTACGAAATCGGCAAGAAGGAAGAGTACGGCTTCGAGAGCCTGCGCGACTGGTTTCGCGCGCTTTACGAAACGCTGCTCGGTTCGAGCCAGGGGCCGCGCATGGGCAGCTTCATCGCCCTCTACGGCGTGGCCAATACGCGAAAGCTGATTGCCGAAGCGCTGGAACGAACCGCCTGAGGCTCAAATCCACCGCCGGCAACGGTACCATTTGGTGACGATGTACTTCACCCCGCGGACCACCGGGGTGCCGGCGTGGATGGTCCAGGGATTGGGCACGCCTTCCGGATCGGCGTTGTTCCAGATCAGCAAGGCGCCGGGCTGGGGGTCGACCTTGAAGCCAAGCCGCGGAAAGTGCGTCGCGCCGCCTTCCTCGACCTGGTTGAGGTAAGCCATCGCGGTGATTGACCGCTGCCCGCCACGGTCCTTTTCGATCTCCCAATACGAAGTGCCGCCGGGAAACCAGTCCGCATGGGCCTGGAACTCCTGGCCGACCAGGTATCGCTGGCCCTGGATCGTCTCGCCGAAAGTGGGATCGATCCCGAGCAGATCGTCGATCCGCCGCTGCAGGCCTTTGATGAAGGGGTCGAGTGGATCGACGTCGCCGGAATAGGAGGTGCGGTAACCGCTCGAATACTCGGCGTCGAAGGCCCGGCTCGGCTTGGCGATGGCATCCACCATCGCCATTAACCGGACGCACTCCTCGGGCGAGAAGAAGTTGCCGACCGCCCACAGCTCGGCCTTCTCGCAAGGGAGCGCGTAGACGTCCTTGTTGGCGGCGAGCCGCTCCCGCACCTTCTGGCCGAGCTTCCGCAGTCGCGGCTGGTCGCTCTTGTCCTCAGGGGGCGGAATGTGGATCTCGGTCATGGCCGCGAACCTATCCACCCTCTGCTCGCAGAGGCAAGCCCTTGAAATCCGACGAGCAGAAGCCCCCGCCCGTTTCCGGGCGAGGGCTTCGCTCCTGCCGGGCCACTCACACCGGCAGAAAGGCAGTTACCAGAAGAAGTTGTAGATCACGTCGACCACTTCGCCGGTGAACGTGTTCACCAGTACGACGTCGTCGTAGTAGCGAACCCAGCGGTAAGGACCGTAGACCTCGGGCAGGCGATACTGCCACGGGTTGCCGATCCAGTAGTTGTTCCCGAAGAACAGGGAGTCGAGGTAGAACCCGACGCCCAGCCTGCGGTAGGCGTAGTTGCGGTAGGGCGCGTAATAGCTGTCTAGCCGGTAGGTGTAGCGGTTGCTGTTGCGATAGCGCTGCCAGTCATAGCGGTTGTTATCGCGCCAACGACGGTCCCATTGGCGATAGTCCTGCCGATTGCCGCGGTTCCAGTCGCCCCGGTCGTTCTGAGCGTAGCGGCCATTGCGCCAATCGTTGTCGCCACGCCGGTCGTTGTCCCGACGCTGCCAGTCAGGCCTGTCATCCCGATCGGCGCGACGAGCGTTTTGGTCGCCCCGGCGGTCGTTTTCGCGTTGTTGCCAACCTTGCCGATTGTCGCGTTCGGCCCGGCCAGCGTTGTCGTCGACTCGACGGTCGTTTTCGCGCTGTTGCCAGCCCTGCCGATTGTCGCGGTCGCGGCTGGCGTCCCGATAGGCCGGATTGCGGTTCTGGTCGGTGTAGGTTCGATTGCGTTCCTGCCCCGCCTGACCTGCCTGTCTTGGCTGACCAGCCTGACCTGTCTGTCCCGCCTGTCTCGGCTGGCCCGCTCGTGCCTGAGAGCGGCTGCTGAGCCATTCCTGCAGACGCGCGTTCTGTTCTGCGCGTTGCTCCACACGACGTTCGGTTTGCTGCTGATCCCGTGTGGCGCGCTGGCCTACCTGGGCCTGCTGGCGAGCAGGGGCCACTCGGTTGCCTTGCGGGGCCGCAGGCGCCGGGCGCTGTTCGGCGCGGGCGGTATTCTGTTGCGGAGCGCTCCGCTCAGGCGCCTGACGCTGGGGCTGGGGGTCGCTCTCTACCTGCGTGCGCGGGGCGGGTTGCGCCCTGCGAGCTTCGGTTCGCTCCGACCAGCTTTGCTGGCGCTGCGAACTCTGTTCTCCGCGGCCATTGTTCCGCCCGCCGCGATCCTGTGCGGTAGCGGGAACCGATAAACTGCTGGCGACGAGCGCGACTGCCAACGCAGACCACCCGACACGCCCTTTCAAACTCTGATGTGACATTGACGGCATCTCCAAACTCTACCGCCAAGTGGCTGCGGCTAATGAGTCGGTGATATTCCGTCTGGGCTGTCCGACAACTGAACCGGTCGGACAGCCTTTTGTTCATGTTTCAAGCAGTCAAGCTGAACGTCAACGGGTCAGCTTCTTGTAGGCCAGACGCGTCGGACGATCGGCAGCATCGCCAAGGCGGCGACGCTTGTCCTCCTCGTAAGACTCGAAGTTGCCTTCGAACCATTCGACATGGCTGTCACCCTCGAAGGCGAGGATGTGGGTCGCCAGACGATCGAGGAAGAAGCGGTCGTGGCTGATGACCACGGCGCAACCGGCGAAGTTCTCGATTGCGTCTTCGAGCGCGGCCAGAGTTTCGACGTCGAGATCGTTGGTCGGTTCGTCGAGCAGCAGCACGTTGCCGCCGGTCTTGAGCATCTTGGCCATGTGCACGCGGTTGCGTTCACCGCCAGAAAGCTTGCCGACGTTCTTCTGCTGGTCCTGGCCCTTGAAGTTGAACGCGCCGACATAGGCACGGGTGCTCATGTCGTTGCCGTTGACCTTCATGTAGTCGAGTCCGTCGGAAATCTCTTCCCAGACGTTGTGCTTGGGATCGAGATGGTCGCGGCTTTGGTCGACGAAGCCGAGGCGCACGGTCGTGCCGAGCTCGATCGAGCCCGAGTCCGGCTGCTCCTTGCCGGTGATTATCTTGAACAGCGTCGACTTGCCGGCACCGTTGGGACCGATCACACCGACGATGCCGCCAGGCGGCAGGGTGAAGCTGAGATCTTCGAACAGCAGCTTGTCGCCATAGGCCTTCGAGATGTTGTTGACCTCGATGACTTTGCCGCCGAGCCGCTCGGGCACCTGGATGACGATCTGCGCCTTGCCGGGCTTGCGGTCGTTCTGCGCTTCCTGGAGCTGTTCGAACTTGCGGATACGCGCCTTGGACTTGGTCTGGCGAGCAGCCGGGGTCTGCCGAATCCACTCGAGCTCTTCCCGGAGGGCCTTCGAGCGGCCGCTCTCTTCGCGCTCTTCCTGTGAGAGGCGCTTGGCCTTCTTTTCCAGGTAGGTCGAGTAGTTGCCCTCGTAAGGGAAGTACTTGCCGCGATCGAGCTCGAGGATCCAGTCGACCACGTGGTCGAGGAAGTAGCGGTCGTGGGTGATCATCAGCACCGCGCCGGCATATTCCTTGAGGTGGTTTTCGAGCCACTCGACCGATTCCGCGTCGAGGTGGTTGGTCGGTTCGTCGAGCAGCAGGATCGAAGGCTTCTGGATCAGCAGGCGGGTCAGCGCCACGCGGCGCTTCTCACCGCCCGAGAGGCTTTCGACACCCATGTCACCCGGCGGGCAGCGCAAGGCCTCCATCGCGATCTCGAGCTGGTTGTCGAGCGTCCAGCCGTCGACCGCGTCGATCTTCTCCTGCAGTTCGCCCATCTCGGCGCCGAGTGCGTCGAAGTCGGCGCCGTCCTCACCCATCTCGATACCGATCTGGTTGAAGCGCTCGACCATGTCGGCCACCTGACGCGCGCCGTCCTTGACGTTCTCGAGCACGGTCTTGGTCGGATCGAGCTCAGGCTCCTGCGCAAGATAGCCGACGGTGATGTACTCACCGGGCCAGGCCTCGCCAGTGTACTCGGTGTCGATCCCGGCCATGATCTTCATCAGCGTCGACTTGCCGACGCCGTTCGGACCCACGATGCCGATCTTGGCGCCCTGGTAGAACTGCAGGTTGATGTTCGACAGGACCGGCTTCTGGGCGCCGGGGAATGTCTTCGTCATGTTCTTCATGACGTATGCGTACTGGGCGGCCATGGTCGTCCTTGGAAATCGGTGTGGGGAGGTTGCGGCGCAGATAGGCGGTGCAGCGTCAGGGGGCAAGCGGGCAGGCGTGACACGAAGCGCTCGACTGGCGCCGCTTAGCCGATGGAGTGGGCCTGCGCTAAGGGCAGGGCGGGTTATTCCGGCGGGACGGTGATCTCCACGATCTCGATTGCGTCGGTCGCGTTGCCGAACGGCAGGGTTTCTCCCACTTCGGCCCCGAGCATGGCGCGGCTCAACGGGGCGTTGAAGGAGAGCCGTCCCGCGGCGGGATCGGCCTCGTCGTCTCCCACAATCAGAAATGTCTTGGGCTTGCCGTTGAGGAGAATGCGGACTTGGGTCCCGAATTCCACCTTGTCGCCAAGCGGGAGAGGGGCAAGCTCGGCTGTCACTTGCCGGGTATTCCAATAGCGCAAGTCGCGCTGGAGCTTCTTGATGGCCTCAGGATCGTCGACGCGGCCAAGCTGAGCTTCGAGTTCGGAAATCCGTTCCCTGATCAGGGCCAAGCCTCGGCCGGTGACCAGGTTGGGACCGGAAGGGATCGGGAGCTCGAATTTAGGCTCCAGATGTTCCTCGTCGCTCTCACGACGGAATGCCACGCTCATTGAACTCATCTCCACGCCGACTGGGTGGTCAACAAGATGGGACGGGTTCGCGGGCTTTTCCAGCCGTCATTCCTTCCGGCTTGCTGAACACTTAGCTCGACTATATGATTCATATACGATTCGTATATTCGAGGATGATCAAATGGGTATCGTCAACATAGAGGACGACCTCCACGAACAGCTCCGCAAGGCGAGCAAGGCCTCTTATCGCTCCATCAATGCACAAGCCGCTTTCTGGATAAAGATAGGCATGTTGTGCGAGCTGAACCCCCAACTGACCTTTCATCAGGTCCTGCTTCGTGAGCTCAAGGAAGCCGGCGTCGATCCTGCCGATGCCGGTGTCGTCGTCTAGTGATCAAATCGCCCGCCGAGGTTGAGCTGATGGCCGAATCCGGCCGCCTTCTCGCGAGCGTGTTCTCGTACCTCGACCACCAGGAGCTCGCAGGCCAGACCACCATGCAGGTCAATGACCTGGTCGAAGACTTGATCGTCAACCAGCTTGGCGCGCGACCGGCCAGCAAAGGCCAATACGGCTACGGTTTCGTGCTGAATTGTTCGAGAAACGAAGTCGTTTGCCATGGCGTCCCGTCCACGGAGGACGTGTTGCAGGACGGCGATATCGTCAATTTCGACATCACGCTGGAGAAGAACGGATTTATTGCCGATTCCAGCAAGACCTTCCTCATCGGAACTGTCGCACCCCAAGCCAAGAGGCTCGTGCAAACGACGTATGAAGCGCTGTGGAAGGGCATTCGCGCTGTTCGTCCTGGCGCCAGGCTGGGCGATGTGGGCCATGCCATCGAGCGCCACGCCAAACGAGCCGGCTATTCAATCGTGCGCGACTATTGCGGCCACGGCATCGGCCGGGAAATGCACGAAGAGCCACAGGTGCTCCATTTCGGAAGACCCGGCACGGGGTTGACCCTCCGGGAGGGCATGGTCTTCACGATCGAGCCGATGTTGAACCAGGGTCGAAGGACGGTTCGCACCGAGGCGGACGGGTGGACCGTCGTCACCACCGATGCAAAGCTATCAGCGCAATTTGAACACACCGTAGCGGTGACCCGAGACGGCGTTCGCGTCTTGACGCTTCGGCCAGAGGAAGCGGCGCTGGTACGCGCATAAAGGCACGGTTGTTGATTAGCCGCGGCCTAAGTCTGGACCTGTATGGCACCGCACCCTAGCGGCGCGGCATGGCTATCATCGCGACTATCATGAACACTGTGACCGGGCGTCCAATCCAGAAGATGTCGTTCGGACGAATGCCGAAGCCCTGGGCGAGCTTTAACCTCGCCACCGGAGAGCTCGTCACCGCTGAGCGCATCGACGTCGGCAAGCCCGCTCCCGGCAAGTTCATCGCCCCGGTCGATGTTTGGGTGACTGTAAAGCCGACGGAGTAGTCTTGGCGCTCACGATGTCGCTTGCCTGATGGGTCTGGTACGCTAGCACTCACGGATGGATTTCGACGATCTGCTGCAGCGCTACTTTGGCACATCCGACCTCTCGGAAGCGTCGCCGGCGGTGCAAGCGGCCGGCCTTGACCGGCTTCGCGTGGACTTTGGCCTGGAGACCGATCGATCGCGCCGTTTCGCGCTGTGGTCCGTGCTCTATATGCTCGGACAAGCGCCAGACCTCGACGTCGCCTTCAAGGAAGAAGCCGATCGTGAAGCAGCGCGAAATTTGATGGATTTGCTCGCCGCTGGCGACGGTGACTGAAGGCGCTCAGCGCCGAGGCTCAAGGCCTCGCAAGGAAGTTGGTCGGGGAGACAGGATTCGAACCTGCGACATCCTGCTCCCAAAGCAGGCGCGCTACCGGACTGCGCTACTCCCCGACCGGGGGCGCCTCCCTATGGTTGCTGCCGCTTTGGCGCAAGCCAAAAGCCTAAGCGATAGGGTGGCACGGAAAATTGGTGGGCCCGGCAGGATTCGAACCCGCGACCTAGCCGTTATGAGCGGCCAGCTCTAACCGCTGAGCTACAGGCCCGTGCACCATGGGCGCCGCGGCGAGGTAGCTTGGTGCCGGGGCGCTGGCAAGTCAGGGCGTTAGCGCTGCACCGACGTAAGGATTTCGGCGACCGTGGTTGGCGCAACCTTGCGCTGTTCGAGGTAGGCGAAAACGCGGCGCCACCAGTCGTAAAGGTTCTCGAGATCAGCTTCGTCGCGGACGTAGGGCGTGTGTCCGGGCTGCAGCGAAGGGCTGTGGAAAGACAGGACCAGCAGCGGCAGGCCGTCGTCGAGGGCCATGTCGATGCCGCGGATTGCTTCCTCGACGGCCACTCCCTCGGGCGTCAGCGGAATGCGCTCAAGCATGCCGGTATGGGCCAAGGCGCCGAGCAGCGCCGGGGAGCCAGCGAGGGTGGACTGGAGCCAGTCGCCTTGGCGCCGAAGCATGCCCCAGTGGACGGTGGTAAGCGGCAATTCGAGCAAGCGTCGCTCGTCGTCGACCCAATAGGGCGCCAGCGGGTGGCTACCGTAGTTTGCGCCTCCGATGGCGGAATAGTCGAACTTGGACCTGACCGATGTATCGACCGCGATGCCGTGCCGGTTGAGCATTGCCGCGGTGTTTGGACCGAGGCCGTAGCGGCCGGCGCGGTAGATAGTTGGTTCGATTGCGAAATTGCGTTCGATCGCTTCCTTTAGGGCGCGGAACTTGGCTTCTTCCAATTCCGGGGGGAGGTTGCCGGCGAAGGAGTTGTGTTGACTAACTTCTTCCACAAACGGCGGATTTACCCAGGGGTGGAGCTGGATGCCGAGCTCCGCCTTGCCGGCGGCGAGGGGGGCGCGCAGGATCTCCGCGGCCTGTTGCGACTGCGCGATCGGCCAGTCGATGAGGTAGACCGGCACCACCCCTTCCGCCTCGCAGAACCGCTGGAATCGCGCCAGTTCGGGCACATGGTCGAGGCCGTGCTGGTCGCGGGTGAGCGGTTTCGTCCAGTCGAACTCTTCCTCGGTGTCGACCGTCAGCAGGAAGCGGCAACCGAAAGGAGGATCGAACCGCGCGTACGCTGGCCGCGAGGGCGGATCGATCATCGATCGCATGACTTAGCTTTCACCCCCCTCGGTAGCGGTCGATCCGCCTAGCCCCTTCTATCGAGGGTAACCCGCGCATCGGTCAAGCTCGGCAACGTCAGCTGGAGCCGGTCTTCCTGCCGCTCAAGCTCGCCGCCCGCAGCCCTGGCTTCGGCGCGAGCAAGCCGGAAGGTGAACCCGCTGCCGAACATCCCGGCCGACACCGCGCGCGGCTGGGACGTGGCGGTCGCTGCAAATAAGTCGGTATCGCCCATCATCGAACCGGGAATGTCGAGCTCCATCGTCACCTGACCCGAACCGACCGTCAGAGTGAGATCGATGATCTCCCCCGGAGCAAGCGCCCCGGCCAGGGTCGCGAGCAAGCGCCAGATCAGCTGCAGCGCATCGTCCCGCTCGATCCCGACGGTGAAGTCCGGGCCCTCGGCCTCAAACTCGATGCGGGCGCTACGTTGGCGCAGCACGCCGTCGAGCCGGCGCAGAAGCTGGTTCACCACCTCGCGCAAATCGCATTGGCCACCCTCGAACTCGAGCGCGCCCGATTCCAACCGCGCAAGCCGGTCGATCTCGTCGAACCCGGCCATGATCCGCGCCGCGTCCACGGCAACCGCGGCGGCGAGGGCGCGGTATTCGTTGGGCGTGGTGCCGAACATCTGCTGCTGGATCATCTCGGCAAAGCCCTGGATCGCGTTCGCAGGCGTGCGCAATTCGTGAAGCAGCTGCCTCATCCGGTCGCCGGATCCGCCAGCTTTGACCGGAGCCGCGGTGGATGTCGCGGCGAGCACCGGCAGCGGCCGGCGCATGCGGCCGTTGTAGCCGGTGAAGCGCCCTTCGTCGGGCGAGAAGACCGGCGCCGCATCGATCCGCCATTCGCCGGCAATCTCGGCCGTGCCGTCAAGGTTCAGGCTCGCCCCGCGCAGCGGCAGGCGCCTGAGCATGGTCTTCGCCCCGGCCGCGTCGAGCACGGCCAGCGCATCGGGCCGGGCCGGGCCGAGCGCCAGGCCCACGACCATTGGCGCCATCGCCGGATCGGCCCAGGTGACGACGCCCTGCGCGTCAGTCGAAAAGTCGAACGCGCGGCTGTGGCGGAAGTGCTCGTGGTCGAAGTCCCGTCCGTCACCCAGCGGCAGACGCGGAGCGGTGGGCCCCTTGCGCTTGGCATTCTGGAACGCCTCGATCCGGCGGACGAGGGCGCCGATGCCGGGGTCCTCGGATTGCGTATCAGGTTCGACCCGCTCGGGCTCGGGAAGAACCAGGTCTCTCACGCCCAGCCGGTCGAGAACCTGCCGAGCGCCGGGCGGCAGCTCGCGCCGGTGACGCAGGAAGCCGCGAGCGGTCAGCGGCAGCCGCGGGATCAGCTCGACCCACTCGCTGTCGGTCAACTGCGCCGTGGCCATCACGGCGGCGGCGGCCTGCGGCTCTGACTGAGCCAGCCACGCCACCAGCCTCGGATTGCGGAGCCGGAGACCGGGAGCCCTGAGGATGGCCGACTGCATCGCAGCGGGAAGTTCGTCCGCCAGATCGCCCAACCGGGCAAAGGCCGATTCGGTGAGCTGGCTCGGCGTATCGGCCGGCATGCTGCCAAGCAGGTCGAGCAGTTGCCGGTACTGTGTACGGGACGCCAGCTCGCTCTGCGCGGGAAAGCGCAGGACGGTAGCAAGGCGATCATCGAACAGCATCGGCGCTCCGGTAAGCGTGGAAAGTCACACGCAGCAATACGCAGACTGCCACTTAGCGACACTTTTCAAAGGTGGAACGGCGAACGCATCGTGCGTTGCAAACCGGGACAATTGCCGCCATAAACAATAATATTACGGGATTGCCGCACTGTGCGGCGCAAAATTACGCTCATAGTTAATAGGGGGGCGGTAACCGGCTTGATGGCAACGCTCGACTCAATCGATCGCCGGCTCCTGGCCGAACTGCAGGCCGAAGGCCGCATCACTAACGTAGATCTCGCGAGCCGTGTCGGGCTGACCGCGCCACCGTGCCTTCGCCGGGTCCGCGCGCTGGAGGAAGAGGGGGTCATCAGGGGATATCATGCCGACCTCGATCCCTCGCGCCTCGGCTTCACCATCACCGTCTTCGCCATGGTCAGCCTCAAGAGCCAGGCGGAAGAAGATCTTCGCGCGTTCGAACAGCACATCAAGGGGCTGCCCGAGATCCGCGAGTGCCACATGCTCAACGGCGAGATCGACTTCATCCTCAAGATTGTCAGCAAGGATCTGCAGAGCTTCCAGGAGTTCCTGACCAGCAAGCTCACCCCGGCGCCCAACGTTGCCAGCGTGAAGACGTCGCTGACCATCCGCACCGCCAAAAACGAGCCGGGCGTTCCGCTGGAATAGGCGCTTTCGCCGTCTGGGGCGATGGTGCTAGCGTGCCGAAAAATCCGGGAGAGGTCCGCACATGAGAAGTCGCGCGCTAATCGTCGCTGCAGCACTGGCATGCCTGACGCCAGTTGCCGCCGAGGCTCATCATTCGTTCGCCGTCTATTTCGATCCGAGCAAGGACGTGACCATCACCGGCAAGGTGACCTCGTTCCGCTTCACCAATCCGCACGGCACGGTGGTGCTCGATGTAACCGACGCGCAGGGCAAGGTGAGCGAATGGCGGGCGGAGACTAACGCACCTGTGGTGCTGCAGCGGCGCGGCTGGACGCGCGACAGCATCAAGGTCGGCGAGACCATCACCATCGAAGGCTGGCCCTCGCGCGACGGCAAGCCGTACATGCGCTTGCGCCGCGCGGTCCATGCGGACGGAAGCCTGGTTGGGACTGCCCCCTTCGGACAGGCGGACCAGAGCTGATGCGGACGGCCTTTATTGGCGCGGCGCTGCTCACGCTGTCCGCGCCCGCTTTCGCGGAAGCTGACCTCACCGGGTTCTGGAACCTCAGTTTCGAAGCGGGCGATCCGCCGGCCGACCTCGTCGCCAAGTTGCCGCCGGACACGGTGATTATCGCGGACACCGGCGTGGTCGAGTTTCCCGAGGGCGAATACGGCGGCCTCAAGCTCAAGCCCGAGGCGCTGGCTAAGGCCAATGCGTGGAAGCCGGCTGACGAGATGACCTTGTCGCGCGTGTGCCTCGCGCCCTCGATCGTCTACGCGATCCAGGGCCCGTTCCCGTTCGAAGTGTTCCAGACGCCCGAGCTGATCGTGTTCAAGTACGAGTATTTCGACCAGGTCCGCCTGGTGCATATGGACGGCCGCGGCCATCCGCCGGCCGATGCGCCGCATTCGAAGATGGGTCATTCGATCGGCCACTGGGAAGGCGACGAGCTGGTGGTCGACACCACTCACCTCGCGCCTTCGACGATCACCAACAACGGGCTCGATCACAGCGCCGACATTCACATGGTCGAACGCTATCGGCTGAGCCCGGACGGCAAGCGGCTGATCGCGACCCAGTGGTTCGAGGACCCGGCAGTGCTCGACAACAACGGCGCGCGTTACATCCAGTGGGCGAAGCAGCCGGGGCAGTATGTCTACCCCTACGAGTGCGATCCTGCATTTGCGCTGGAGTATCAGGAGGCGGGGAAGGCGGGGGAGTGACGAGTAGAAAGCGGACCGTCTGCAGTGGGTCAGGCCGATTGCCGGTGTGAACAACTGGGATGGGTGGAAAGCGGACTCTAACTTTTTGTCGCGCCAATTCGTCTCAGCAGCCAAATCGAGATGGGGACTGTCGTTACTACCAATACGACAATGCGGCTCGACCACTCGGTTGAGGAAACGAATGCCGTAGCTGCAGCAGCTCCAAAGAACACGACCCAACTATATCCGTAGCGCCACCTCATGCTTCGCTTGTGGCGAGCCGATGCAATGTCCGCAATGGGTCGTTTGCGGACGGGCCGCTTTGGAGCGAGGGCCGATTTGCCCTTTTGCCGATCGGAATGACCGAGATGGGTGGAAAGCGGACGCTCGCTAAAGCGGTGAATCCCCGACTTCCGGCACAACATATCGCTCGGCCTCGAGAGGGGTGCGGGGCTTGGTGATCGGTTTCATGTCACCGACCTTTGAGACGAAGAAACTCGGACCCTCCGACCCATCTTTGAGCATCTCTATGAAAAGTTCTGCGTCGACGAGACGCAAGCCGTGCACATTATCCGTAAGTGTGCGTGCGGGCGCAACTTCGATTATGTGACTTGCGGTCTCGTATGAAAGGAAGGCGTTGAGGGGAAAGTCGCAATCGCCCCAGTAAACTATGATGCCGCCATTCGAAGTCTCAACGCCCGAACGATACTGTTCCGGCACACTCAGGGTGGCTCTCAGCCCACCTGAACCGGTTACTTCTTCTACCGCCCGGAGGGTGCAATCGTCACGGCCATCGTTGGACGCCGAACCGCAGCCGGACAACACTGACGAGAACGCAAGTGAAAGTGCTATCGCCAGTCTCATCCGCCACGTTGTGCTTCGCTTGGACTATGACCGCAATGGGTCGTTTGCGGACAGTCTCCTTTCGACCCATTGCGGACCTTCGGCATTAGGATTTGCAGGCAGGCAATGTCATTCCGAGCTATTGGGCAAGACCGTACATGACATATGCGATACCCGCCCGACCGCTCCCGAATAGAGGTGTGGTGGGTGCGCCAATCATCATGTCTAGCCTCCCGTCATCGTTGACGTCTCCAAGGCCTGCGACCGCGTAGCCCGCACCATCCTGCGCAGCTACGCCACGAAAGATAGTGCCCGCAGCCTTTGGGACCGTTTCCAGGTCGATCACGCCACGACCGTTGACGACGACACCGAATGGCTGCCGGGATCCATAGATTACGTAGCCCACACCCGAACCGGTAGCCACAGCATCGCGCCCCTGATCGCCCAGCAACAGATCGTCGATGCCATCCCCGTTGAAGTCGCCAGCACGCGCCGCCGACAATCTTCGAACTGCGCCCTTGAATGCAAAGCCCACGCTGGGTGGAAGTGTCACCATATTCAGGACCCGACGGCCAGCGATCTCCTCACCGAGAAGGTTTCTGCTTCCAAACACAACGAAAGCGCTCGCGCCATAGCTATCTGGGGTGTGGCTGACGACCACGAGATCTGGCAGGCCGTCGGCATTCAAATCGCCAGCGGCTCGGACGACCTGACCGAGTCCGGATGCGAAGTCTCCCGCCATCAGGAACCCCTGCGATGGACTGAGCGTGCCCGTGTAGAGCGTCGTTTGCCCGGCGACTGTCGGCCCGAAACTTCCCCGCGTTCCAAAAACGACATAAGCCGCCCCACCGATTGTATAGAGCGTCGTCTGTCCCGGCGCGCCGATGACAATGTCGTCGATGCCATCGCCGTTGAAGTCACCCAGCGGAGCAACGCTGGTACCTGCGTAGGCGCCGGCACCGTCGCCCGAGATCAAGACGCCTTCTCCGGGATTTAGCCCCCCCAGAAAAACGATAGTCCTTCCGCCGACCAGCGCCCCAAAAGACGTCCCCGTATGCCCAAATACAATGTAGGCATTGCCACTGTTGAACTGGGCTCCGACGGGGTCGGCATAGGGCGAACCCACGAGCAGATCGCCAATTCCGTCACCATTTAGGTCTCCGGCCGCGGAAATATCGGTGGCTGAAGCGTCGCCGCCTTCCTTTCCGCGCACAAGGAAGCCGTCGCTCGGCGACAGAGTAGCGAGGGAAATGACAGCTTGACCGTTGGCAACCTGGCCGAACGCCCCCTGCTTTCCGAAGATCACGTAGCCGTCGCCCTGATTGTTCGGGACGCCAGTGGGACGCCCGAGGGCTATCTCCTGCAGCCCGTCGCCATTGATGTCACCTGCAGAGGCGACGATCGATGCTCCTTCAATCAGGAAGCCCTGAGTTGGAGTGATAGTGGCGAAGTCCAACACTTGTTGCGAGCCGACTAAGCTTCCGAGCGGTGTCGAACTGCCAAAGATGATTGCGACCTTGTCGCGGGCGACGCCGACGGCAAAATCGTCGATTCCGTCGCCGTTTACGTCTCCCAGGGCTGCTCCGGCAAAGCCCACGCCCGCTCCGCTAGCGGTGGCTGTCCCAGTAACAAGAAATCCCCCACTCGGTGTTGTTGCGGACAGGTCCCGGATATCCATAGTGGGAGTTGGTGACGGAGAAGGCGCTGGTGTGGGCGTGGGTGTCGGTGCGCTACCTCCCCCTCCGCCAGAGGACCCGCCGCCGCATGCCGATAATGACAACATGCATGCGAACCAGAACGTATGTCGGATCATCCGCCCCTCACCCGGTTGATGTCTCAGACCATTTTTGGTCGGCTCAGGACCAGCACCATGAAAGGCCTCTTAAGCGCAAGTAGGAAACCTACGTCCAACAAAGTTACTGCGCCTTTTCCCAAAAAAAAATCGGTACGAAGTCGAAACGGATGAGTTGCGACCGTACTCTTACGTCACTTCCCAAACGTCTCTTGCCACTCATGTGGGACATTGCAGATATGCTGAGAGAGACCTCAAGGCCGAACGTCTGCTTTCGGGATGAGCTCTCTGAGTTAGTAACGGCGGTAATGGGTGGTTAGCGGACCTTCCCGTACCCACACTATTGGGCAAACGATGCGATGATCTTTGCGAGGGCCAAGACAGCCAACAGAGCACCAGCCAGCACCCAACAGAGCGCGAGACGCCGGAAAACCTGCGGCTTCATCGCAAACTCGTCTCGCCAAGTGGGGAGAGAGTTTTCGTCAAGATAAACTAATTTCGGTTTTGGCCCAGACTTGTCGAGAATGTACGGAGGCATAACGGCCAATGTATGCGCAGTTAAACATCCAGCAATCATCAGAAATGCTGGCTGCATCAGGTATATTGGGTAGTCATATACCCGGTTCGCAAAAATTGAATCTCGTTCAAAGCCGAACTGTTGGCCAACAGTTATTATTAGAAGCATAGCTATTAGTGCCGAAATAAGAAATGCCGATTTGAGACGAGCCCGAGAGAGGATCGCCTTGCCCCACGCCCATACAAGGAACAACAGGCAGTAGAAGGCTTGAAGCAAGTAGACCGCGCTTACTGTCGCTGGAGCGACCTTGCAGGGTCTTTCTACGCAATAAGCGGAAAGTTCCGAATACAAGCCCTCGTGAAACAAGTTGGCGGCAAAGCTGGCCCCAAAGATCGGAATTAGGATCGCCACAGCAAAAAAGAACACAAGATTGATGGCTGCGACCTTGAAAACGTTCCTTGCTCGAACCTGTATCTTCCGTGCTTGATCATCCATCGAACAATGAATCTCCAGGCGAGCGCGCGCAGGTGCGGGGTCGCTCGAGCTGGGCCTAACTGCCTGTCGTTCTGATATCCTTAACGACCGTTTGGGGTCGTTTGCGGCCCGTCCGCTTTGGAGCGGGCGTCAATTTGCGTTCAGGCCGGTCGGAACGTCCGCAATGGGTGGTGAACGGACAAACTGGCCGACGCCGTTTTCTGATTGTCTTTGCCCCTCGATTGCGTCTTCTTTGGCCAAAGGGGAGTCCTGGATGGCAGACGATGTGAATCGCTTTGCGCAGGAATATATCGAAGCGCAAAAAGCGGCTTGGGAGAGAAGTGACTTCTCCGGCCTCATGGCTTTGGAAGATGCTGCCGTCGTGTTCCAGAATATCAACGGAACCGTTTTTGACTGTCGGGATGCCCATATACGGGCCGTCGAGGGGATGCGGGACAGCTTCAACGGAGCATCCATCACCCAGGATTGGCAATACCTCCTGGGCAGCGGCGATGTGTTTTCGCTCGCATACACATGGACCATCCATTCGGTCCCGCAACCGCTCCAGATTGCCGGCATACTCGTTGGCCGCATTCGCGATCACAAACTGATTGAAGAATGGGGTGCTAACTATCCCGTCGCAGCCGACGATGGCGATTAGACTGGGGCGTTGGACGACACATCCATGATATCCGTTTTTGGGCGTTAGCGGATTGACCGCTTCTACTCTCCGCCCGCTTGGTCCTGCGCCTCCGAACTGTCCTCGTCCTCGATCACCCTCAGCGGGCTGCCCGAGCCGCCGGCCGTGAGCGATTCCGGGGTGACGATGATGACGCTCCCGAGTTGCAGGACATCGGAGATCGCGCGGCGGAAGCCTGAGGGGACGTCGAACTGGCCGGCCTCGTCCATGGACACTTCCATGCTGTCGCCGGGGCCGGCGAACTTGACCTTCAGCCAGTGCCGTCCGGTGTTGTCCCAGGCGCGCAGCATGTAGGCGGTGCCGCTGTCTACCGGGCGCAAGGCCCGGACCGGGGCCGATCCGATCTCCACCCCGCCGCGAAGCACGATGGCGTGCTGGTCTGCCACGCTGACGACGACCGAGACCAGCCCCTCGGGCGCGCGCTCCGGATGCCAATCGAACGGCGCGTCGGCGAGCGGCTGCTCGTCGGTTGACGTGGCGGGGACGGCGATTTGGGGCGCTGCCGAGCCCAGCGGCAATGAGGGTATGCTGGTTATGACGACCGTCATGCCGAGCTGCGTCGCGTCGAACAGAAGCGCGGAAAAGGCCATCGGCAGGCGGATGCAGCCATGAGAGGCTGGGTAGCCGGGCAGCTTCCCGGCATGGAGAGCGATGCCATCCCAGGTTAGCCGTTGCATGTTGGGCATCGGGGCGTTGTTGTAGCGGTTGGAGTAATGCTCCTTGCGCTTCTGGAGGATGGTGAAGACGCCGGTGGGCGTCTCATGGCCCTCGGTGCCGGTCGAGACGGTAGAGGCGGCGATCGGCACGCCATTGCGAAACAGCACGGCGCGCTGGGTTTCGAGATTGACCACCAGCAGCGCGGGTCCTTCGGGGCTTAGCTCGGGAGCCCAGACATATTCTCCCGGCTTCAGCGAGCCCGCCATCGAGAGGATCGGCCGGTCACCCCGGTCAACGGCTTGGGCATTGGCTGCGCTCGCCGCCAGGCAGGCGGCCACGCAAGTTGGGAGGAGGAGGGCGGTTCGATTCATGGAGACCATGATGAGACAACCGGACGGGCGATTCTATTGGGGCTTTCCCTTGCTCGGTTCGATTGCAGGTGACCGCTGCGATCGGTAAGCTGCGCCGATGGTCGCACCGATAGTCTCGGAGGCCCCATGCGCGCTCTATCGATTGCCGCCCTCTCGCTGATCTTCCTCGCCTCGCCTGCCGCTTCGCAGGACAAGCTTTCCAGCGCCGATAGCGCGGCGGCTTTCCGCGCGGCCGGGTTCAAGCAGGAGGGCGGGCAGTGGCGCGGCTGCGAGGACCCAGGCACGGCGAGCTACACACCCGGCGAGATCGCGGAAGTGCGTGATCTCAATGGCGATGGGCGGCCCGAGGCTATCATCACCGAGGGCAGCGTGTTCTGCTTCGGCTCGACCGAGGTCGGCTACGTGATCGTCAGCAAGCAGGCGAACGGTGAGTGGAAACTGGTCACCGGCGGTCCGGGGATCGTCAACGTGCTGGAGCAAAAGGGGGCAGGGGGCTGGCCCGACCTTGAGATTGGCGGCCCGGGGTTCTGTTTCCCGGTCGAACGCTGGGATGGCACGGCCTATGAGCTCAACCGCTTCCAGTACGAAGGGAAGCGCTGCAGCCCGCCCAGCTGAGCCGTTACTTGCCGATCAGGACGTCGCTCGCCTTGATCAGGACCGTGACCTTGTCGCCGGTCGTGAGCCCGAGGTCGGCGATCGCTTCCTCGGTGATGCTAGAGGTGATGACGTTGCCGCCGCCGATGTCGATCTTGACGGTTCCGTTGACCGCCCCGTGATCGAACGACAGCACCGTGCCGGCGATCTGGTTGCGTGCGCTGATCTTCATGAGAAGGGCCTTTCGCCGCTATTCTGGCGTCTAAGCTAGCTCGGACACGGCCGTTCGCCCAGCCATTCGGAAAATCAGTGGATGGAATTGGCGGCCCTGATGCGCCGGGCACCGGGGTTCGATAACTTCGTTCCTCGGATCATGGACAAGCTATTCACCCATATAGCGACACGGATCTCCGGCCTGGCTGGTCAACCGCTAGCCTTTCTCCTGGCGCTCTCGATCGTGATCGTTTGGGGGGTCACCGGGCCGCTGTTCAATTTCTCCGACACCTGGCAACTGGTCATCAACACCGGGACGACGATCGTCACCTTCCTGATGGTGTTCCTGATCCAGAATTCGCAAAACCGCGATGCGGCCGCGATGCAGGCCAAGCTCGACGAACTGATCCGCGCGGTCGAGCAGGCGCGCGGTCAGTTCATCGGCATCGAACATCTCACCGACATCGAGATCGAGCGCATCCGCGAGGCGCTGGAGATCGAGGAGATCGAAATCGAGAGCGGCAAGTCCGCAACGACCAGCGAAACGGTCGCCCGGCTGCTGCAGCGGCGCTAGCCGTCAGCTTTCCCGCCGCTCCATCCACTCTTCGAGCCACTTGATCGAATAGTCACCGTTGAGCACGTCGGGATCGCGCAGCAGCGCCTGGTGGAGCGGGATCGAGGTCTTCACGCCTTCGACCACCATTTCCTCCAGTGCGCGGCGCAGGCGCATGATGCAGCCTTCGCGGGTGCGACCGTAGACGATCAGCTTGGCGATCATCGAATCGTAGTACGGCGGGATGCGGTAGCCGGCGTAGAGCCCGCTATCGACGCGCACGTGCATGCCGCCCGCTGCGTGATAGGCGGTGACCAGGCCGGGGCTCGGGGCGAACGTGAACGGGTCTTCTGCGTTGATGCGGCACTCGATCGCGTGGCCCTTGAACTCGATCTCTTCCTGGCGGACCGAGAGCGGCTTGCCGTCGGCGACGCGGATTTGTTCGCGCACCAGGTCGACGCCGGTGATCGCTTCGGTCACCGGGTGTTCGACTTGCAGGCGGGTGTTCATCTCGATGAAGTAGAACTCGCCGTTCTCCCACAGGAACTCGATCGTCCCCGCGCCGCGATAGCCCATGTCGGCCATCGCCTTGCTGACGATCCCGCCCATGCGGTTGCGTTCTTCCGGGGTGATGACCGGGGAGGGCGCTTCTTCGAGCACCTTCTGGTGACGCCGCTGCAGCGAGCAATCGCGCTCGCCCAGGTGGATGGCGTTGCCGTTGCCGTCGCCGAAGATCTGGAATTCGATGTGCCGCGGATTGCCGAGGTACTTTTCGATATAGACCGTATCGTCGCCGAACGCGGCCTTGGCCTCGTTGCCCGCCTGCTTCATCAGCGTGGCGAGCTGGTCGGGTGAGTTACACACCTTCATCCCGCGTCCACCGCCGCCCGAAGCGGCCTTGATGATCACCGGATAACCGATCTCGTCGGCGATCTTGGCAGCCACTTCGGGATCGGAGACGGCTCCAGGCGAGCCCGGCACCAGCGGCAGGCCGAGGGCCCCCGCCGTACGCTTGGCTTCGACCTTGTCGCCCATCGTGCGGATGTGCTCGGGCTTGGGCCCGATCCAGGCGATCCCGTGAGCCTCGACGATCTCGGCGAACTGGGCGTTTTCCGACAGGAAGCCGTAGCCCGGGTGAATCGCGTCGGCGCCCGAGATCTCGGCAGCCGAGATGATCGCCGCGGTGTTGAGATAGCTGTCGGTTGCCGGGGGCGGGCCGATGCAGATCGCATGGTCGGCCAGCCGCACATGCATGGCGTCGGTGTCGGCCGTGGAGTGAACCGCCACGGTCTCGATGCCCATCTCATGCGCTGCGCGGTGAATGCGCAGCGCGATTTCGCCGCGATTGGCGATCAGGAGCCGGGTAATAGGCATGGTGTCAGGCGACCACGATCAGGGGCTGGTCGTATTCGACAGGCTGGCCGTTCTCGACCAGGACCTGCTTGACCGTGCCGCCCGCGGTGGCGGTGATCGGATTCATCACCTTCATCGCTTCGACGATCAACAGCGTGTCGCCGGCCGAGACTTTGTCGCCGACCTTTACGAACGGATCGGCAGTCGGCTCCGCAGACAGGTAGGCCGTGCCTACCATCGGTGAGCGGATGGCGCTGGCGGCGACTTCGGCGGCGGCCGGTGCGGCTTCAGCCGCTGCGGCAGGCGCAGGAGCGGCGGCAACGGGCGCAGCTGCGGCGTAGGCCTGCACTGGAGCAACCGTTCCGCGCGAGACCTTTATCTTCCGGTCCCCGTCTTCAACTTCGATTTCAGTAAGGCCGGTTTCGGACAAGAGCTCAGCCAGCTCGCGCACCAGCTTGGTGTCTACGTTCATGCTGCCTCCACGTCCGCGATTGTTACTTTCGGCCATGCGATCCCTCTATCCTGGTCGAACAAGCCCGGCGCTATGCGCGCGGTGTTCGGCGCTGGCAAGTACCAGCGATACGTCTCGCTACAGCCTGGCGGCTGCTTCGAGGGCCATTTCATAGCCATACGCGCCAAACCCCGCGATGGTGCCCTTGGCGGCCATCCCGACGTAGCTCTTGTGGCGATAGGCCTCGCGCGCGGCGGGGTTGGAAATGTGTACTTCGATCACCGGAGTCTTGATCGACCGGATCGCATCATAGAGCGCCAGGCTGGTGTGCGTGAGCGCGCCAGCGTTGAGCAGCACTGCCTTCATACCCTCTGCCTGGGCTTCGTGTAGCCAGTCGCACAAATGCCCTTCGTGGTTCGATTGGCGCAGGTCGATTTCGAGGCCAAGCTCCTTGGCCCGGTCTTCGAGCCGTCCGGCGATGTCGTCGAGCGTGTCGGAGCCGTAGATCTCCGGCTCGCGCAAGCCGAGCAAGTTGAGGTTGGGTCCGTTGAGGACGAGAACTCTATTCGACATACTGCTCCCCCTTGGCGCTGGCCGGGGCCATAGCGCCAAGGCGAGGGGAGCGCGAGAGGGTTAGCGCTTGGGAATTTCTTTGGAGCCCTCAATCCACCGGTGCAGTGGCTGTCCCGAGTTGCGGCAGCGACACGGATCGTCTCCCGCTGAAATCGGTCCGCACCGCGATGAATCCGCTCTTTTCGAGATACTCCAGCAGCCGGCGGATTCGCCCGGGAGAAGTGGTTCCGTAGACCCGGCCCAGTTCTTCGTCCTCAGGGCAAGTCTCGTTCCCCTGCGCAGCGCGGGCGAGCATGAGGAAGGGTGCCAGGAGATCATCGGGCACGTCCTGCGCCGCCCGCGTAATGTCGGCCCATTCCTCAGCAGGCGGGCTCCCGAGGCCAGCAACAGCGAAGGCAAAGCGCCGGCGAAAATCGGTCAGGCCGACCCCGCGCACACCGATCTTCTGCATGCGGCAGCGCATCGAGAAATCCTGGAACAGCGCTGCCGAGTTGCGGAACGGCGCTTCCTTGTCGGATGCCATCTCGGCCAGGATTCGCGAGATGACCTGCTCGCTGTCGTCAGGGGCCGCCGCGTCCGCCGGCTCGGAAGTCCTTTGGGGCGCCTCGTCGATCGCTGCGATCTCTTCGATCCGGCCGATCAATTCTTCGGCGGCGACAACCGGGACTGGCGGAGTGGGGGGCGGGGCAGGCGTGTGCGCGTCCGCTTCGTGCAGCAGCGCGTGCAACTCTTCGCTTGAGACCGAGGGTGGCGGCGCCATCGCATGCGATACAGCCTGCGAGCCCGTCCGCACAGGCCCGATCTTGACCGCAATCGGCCTGCGGCTGATCGCCGGGCCTAGGCCGAGGAAGTGGCCGCGCTCGAGGTCGCGTATCTCTTCGGCGCTGCGCCGTTCCATGCCAAGGAGGTCGGCGGCGCGGGCCATGTCGATGTCGAGGAAAGTGCGGCCCATGAGGAAGTTGGACGCTTCCGCGGCGACGTTCTTGGCGAGCTTTGCCAGTCGCTGAGTCGCCACGATCCCGGCAAGACCGCGCTTGCGGCCGCGGCACATCAGGTTGGTCATGGCGCCGAGCGACAAGCGGCGCACCTCGTCGGTGACGTCGCCGGCGGCCGAGGGGGCAAACATCTGCGCCTCGTCGACAATGACCAGCGCCGGAAACCAATCTTCGCGCGGCGCATCGAACAAGGCCGAGAGGAACAGCGCGGCGCAGCGCATCTGCGCTTCGACCTCGAGGCTGTCGAGCGTGAGCACCACCGAAGCGCGGTGCTTGCGGATGCGGCTGGCGAGGCGAGTGAGTTCAGCGCCGGTATAGGCCCCGCCGTCGACCACCACGTGGCCGAACTGGTCCGCCAGCGTGACGAAGTCGCCCTCCGGATCGATCACGACCTGCTGCACCATCGCCGCGCTCTCTTCGAGCAGGCGACGCAGGAGGTGTGACTTGCCCGAGCCGCTGTTGCCCTGCACCAGCAGGCGGGTAGCCAGCAGCTCCTTTATGTCGATCGTGACAGGACGCCCGTCGGGGGCAACGCCAATTTCTACCGATGCACTCACACCAGTGCGCATAAGGGTCTGCGGGAAGGCAACAATCCCCCGGCTGCCGTTTTCCAGAGTTGTGAGGCGGCCAGCCGCTCAGGCCGTACGCTTCTCCGGCGGCCGGCGCGTCTTGAGGGCGATCATGGCGCCGGACAGCGCCACGATGACCATGCCGAGAATCGTCACGCCATCAGGCACGTCACCAAACACGATCCAGCCGAGTAGTCCGGCCCAGATGAGTTGCAGGTAGTTGAGCGGGGCGATCAGCGAGGCGGGCGCATAACGGAAGGCAGCGGTGAACATGAAGTGGCCGAGGCCCCCGTAGACTCCGAGGCTGGCGAACAAGACGACCTCGAACCACGAGGGGGCCGCGTCTTCGAGATACCACGGCAGGCCGAGGCTGAAGAGGATCGAGCCGACCAGCGCGGTGTAGAACAACAAGGCGGCGGTCTTCTCGGTCGTCGCCAGAATGCGTGACAAGGCCTGGTATCCGAGGTTGCAGACCACCGCGCATAGGACGAGGACGACGCCGGTCAAAGGCAACCCGCTTCCCGGACGGACGATCAGGATGACTCCGGCAAAGCCACCGAGAGTCGCCAGCCAGCCGATCCAGCCGACACGCTCTCCGAGCAAGGGGCCGGCGATGGCGACCAGCAGGATCGGCGCGAGAAAGGTGATCGCCGTCGTTTCGGCAACAGGCATGCGTTGTAGCGCGAGCCCGATCAGCAACGATGCCATGGCGAGGCACAGGGCTCTGACCAGCACCAGCCCGGTACGCTGGGTGCGGACCATCTCCATCTTGTGATGCGGGGCGAAGGCCACGATCATCATCAACAGGTTGCCGAGATAGCGGACCGCCACGATCAGCGGCACTTCGTGGCTCGCGGTCAGGTACTTGGTGGTTGCGTCCATGCAGGCGAACAGCAGCAGTGCGGCTACGCATAGGAGCGCTCCGCGGACTGGGTGGGGTGCTGTCATGCAGGAACTCACGGATTCGGCCGGATTGAGGCCCAATCCGTTTGCCCATCCGGCGATCGAATTGCCGGAAATCCACTGGTCGGGACGACTGGATTCGAACCAGCGACCCCCACACCCCCAGTGTGATGCGCTACCAGGCTGCGCTACGTCCCGATCCAGTGGAGGCCGGGCCTATAGGCAAGGGTCAGCGGCAACGCAAGCGGCGCTGATTGCACCCCCTTTGCTTTGCTGCTAGCGGGTCCGCCTTAGTTTGGGAGGGGGAGTTGTAATGGGGTTTGCCTCCCACAATATCCCCGCCTTCGTTGCCGATTGGATGGGCCGAAAACATGCTTGAAATTCTTGCCGCAGGGTCGACTGCGGCCTCCGCTCCCGGATGGGTCCAGTTCCTGCCGATCGTCGGCATGGTCGCCATTTTCTGGTTCCTCATCATTCGCCCGCAGATGCGCCAGCAGAAGGCCCAGCGCGAAAAGATCGCCGCGGTGAAGAAGGGCGATCAGGTCGTCACTGCCGGCGGCTTGATCGGCAAAGTGATCAAGGTCGATGATCTCTATGTCGAGATCGAAATTGCCCAGGGTGTGAAGGTCAAGGCGGTCAAGTCGACCATCGGCGACATCGTTCCCCCCGGCGGCACCCCCGCAAACGACTGATCCGCCAAGGTCCTGCCCAAATGCTTGAATTTCCAACCTGGAAGCGCGTTTATCTCTGGGCGATCACGCTCTTCTTCGCGCTTGCGGCGGTTCCTTCGCTGATTTCGCTGACGAACGTTCGCTGGCCCGAGTTCCTCCCAAGCCCGATGATCAACCTCGGGCTCGACCTTGCGGGCGGGAGCCACATCCTGCTCGAAGCCGATCCGCGCCAGGTCGCGAATCAGCGCCTGGAAACGATGGAAGAATCGGTCCGCACGGGGCTTCGCGACGCCAACCCGCGGATCCGCATCGGCGACATCTCCACAGCCAACGGCCGCCTGTCGTTCCTGCTCGAAGATCCGAGCCAGGTCGACGCCGCCCGCGGTGTGATCGAGCCGCTGACCACGGGCGCCGGGCTGACGGGCCAGCGTGACTGGCAGATCCAGGTCGTCGACGGCAGCCGCTTTGTCCTCACGCAGACTTCTGCCGGGCTCAACCTAGCGGTCAAGAACGCAATGGTGAGCGCCACCGAAGTCGTGCGCAAGCGTATCGACGCGCTCGGCACGCGCGAGCCGACGATCATCCGCCAGGGTGACAACCGCATCGTGGTGCAGGTCCCCGGCCTGCAGGATCCGCAGCAGCTCAAGGACTTGCTCGGCCAGACGGCGGAACTCGAATTCAAGCTGGTCGACCAGACCGCGTTGCAGTCCGACATCCAGCAGGGCATCGCCCCTCCGGGCAGCCAGATCGTTCCTTACGCTGAAGGCACTATCGGCCAGGGCACGTCGATCGCGGTCAAGCGGCTCGGCGGCATTCGCGGCAACTCGCTGACCAATGCCCAGCAGTCGTTCAATCCGCAGACCAACGAGCCGGTGGTGTCGATCCAGTTCGACTCCGCGGGTGGCCGCCGCTTCGGCATCCTGACGCGCGAGAATGTCGGCAAGCCTTTCGCCATCATCCTCGACGGCGAGGTGCTGTCGGCCCCCAACATCAATGAACCGATCGACGGTGGCCAGGCGCAGATCAGCGGTGGCTTCACGGTAGAGACCGCCAACCAGCTCGCCATCGCGCTGCGTTCGGGCGCCCTGCCGATCGACCTGACCGTGATCGAAGAACGCACGGTCGGTCCGGACCTCGGCGCCGACTCGATCCAGAAGGGCGCGATCGGCCTGCTTGTCGGGCTTGGGCTGCTGATGGTCTTCATGATCGCGACTTATGGCCGCTTCGGCGTCTACACTTGCATCGCGCTGATCCTGAACCTGCTGATGATCCTCGGCACGATGGCCTTGCTCGGCCCGTTGGCCGCGTTGACCCTGCCGGGTATCGCAGGTCTCGTGCTCACGGTCGGTGCCGCGGTCGACGCGAACGTGCTGATCAACGAACGCATACGAGAGGAACGCGCCAGAGGCCGGCGTGTCGTCCAGGCGGTCGAGATGGGCTACAAGGAAGCGAGCCGCGCGATCATGGACGCGAACGTCACCAACGTCATCGCCGCAGTGATCATGTTCCTGTTCGGCACTGGCCCGGTCCGCGGCTTCGCGGTGGTGCTGATGATCGGTATCGTCACCTCGGTGTTCACCGCCGTGACCCTGACCCGCATGTGGGTCGCCGGCTGGCTGCGCAAGAAGCGGCCGGCGGACATTGTTTTGTAAGGCGCTGTCGAGATGAAACTCCTCAAGCTCATTCCCGACAACACGAACATCAAGTTCCTGCGCTGGCGGGTGCCGTTCTACGTAGTCAGCGTACTGCTGATGGCGGCGTCGGTCGGCCTGGTGGCCACCAAGGGCCTCAACCTGGGCGTCGACTTCATCGGCGGCCAGATGATCCGCGTGACCTTCACCGAAAGCCCATCCGCCCCGCTCGCCCAATTGCGCGAGGAAGTGGATCAGCTCGGGTACGGGGAACCGATCATCCAGCAATTCGGCAAGCCGAACGAGATCTCGATCCGGATGAAGCTTCCGGAAGGCGAGAACCCGACGGCCCTGGCGAACGTCATGTCCGAGCGCATCGTTTCCACTCTCAAGACCAACCATCCCGATGTGCGGGTGGACGGCGTCGATTCGGTGTCGGCCAAAGTGTCCGGCGAGCTGTTCCAGTCGGGCATGCTGGCTCTCGCGCTCGCGATGGTCGGCATCTCGATCTACATCTGGATCCGGTTCGAATGGCAGTTCGGTGTCGGCGCCCTGTTCGCGCTGGTTCACGACGTGACGCTGACCGTCGGCCTGTTTGCGCTGACGCAGTTGGAGTTCGACCTCAACATCGTGGCCGCGCTGCTGACGCTGATCGGCTACTCGCTGAACGACAACATCGTGGTCTACGACCGTGTGCGCGAGAACTTGAAGAAGTACCGCCGCATGCAGTTGCCCGAACTGCTCGACTTGTCGGTGAACGAGACCCTGTCGCGCACGATCGTGACCTCGACTTCGCTCCTGATCACCCTGGTCGCGCTGCTGGTCCTGGGTCCGGATGTGATCTTCGGCTTCACCGCCGCGATCACCCTCGGCATCTTCGTCGGTACCTACAGCTCGATCTACATGGCGACGCCGGTACTGGTGTGGCTGGGCGTCACTTCGGACAGCTTCGTCCCGAGCGAAAGCCGGGCCGACGTGCAGGATCGCAAGGCGCGCGGCGAGGCCTAAGGCCTCGTCACCAGCCTGTCGTAATACTCCGCCAGAGCCGCCGCGTTCGCTTCCCAGCTGAAGCGCGCGGCGCCTTCGGCAACAGCGGCGCGTGAAGGGGGGCTGTCGAGCAGTTCCCGCACCGCCGCGGCAATCGTCTCCGCATCGCGAGTGACGATGCGGCCCTGGTCCGGGCCGGTGAGCAATTCATGCGCGCCGCCCGCGTCGGTGATCACCACCGGACAACCGCAGGCCAGCGCTTCGACCCAGGCATTGGCAAGCCCCTCGCTCGCGGAAGGCAGCACCATCGCGTCAGCCGCCGAGAGGACCGCGGGGAGCATGGTGTGGTCGAGCGACCCGAGGAAGTGCACCCGATCGGCATAGCCGCCACCGCGGGCCAGCTCGGCCAGCATCCCGCGGTCGGGGCCAGTGCCCACCAGCACCAGATGCGCTTCGGGCAGACGCGCCAGCGCGCGAACCACGAACTGCTGGCCCTTGCGCGGGATCAGCGCGCCGACGCTGGCCAGCAAGGGGGCTCCCGGAGCCACCATCACACCCAGGTCCAAGGCGAGGCGCGCCCGGCTGACTTCGCGGCCAAGGGGGCGGAACAAGGTTTTGTCGAGGCCGGTGTAATGCACCGTGATCTTCTCGCCGGGGAAGCCCATCTCGACCATCTCGGCCGCCAGGGCTTCGCTGACGGCGAGTAGTCCGGTTGCCTGATCAGCGGCCCGCAGCATCCGGCGGCGGGCATAGCCCTTGGAGCCCCAGAACGAGATGTCGGAACCGCGTGCCTTGATCGAGAGGGGCACGCCGAGCTCTGTCGCGACACGCGCGGCTGCGGGGCCGTCGGGATAGAAGAACTGCGCGTCGACCAGGTCGAACGGGGCAAGGGCATGGAGGCGCTTGGCGAGAGGCAGGACGGCGCGAACGATCATCGCCGGGTTCACCGGTCCACCCACCGCGGGGAGCAGGGTGAAACGCGGACGATGGACCGTGACGCCGGCTTCGACGTCGGTGACGGCCGCTTTCGCCAGCGCCGCGTATTTGCCCATCGGTACCGGCGGAACGCCTACCGGATTGATCACCGTCACGTCCCAGTCGCCACGCGCAGCAAGTGCTTCCATCTGGCGCGCCACGAAGGTGCCGAAGCGCGGCAGATGCGCGTTGGGATAAAGCGTCGAGATCGAAAGGACGCGCATCACAATTTGCGGACCAGCATCTCCGCCACCGCCAGCCATGCCGGCTTATCTACCACGATCTGACGCTGTCCGCTTCCCGGAGGGAGCAGGCCGACCATTGTGCCCTGCCGATCAATCAGCCGGCCGAAAGCGAACCGCCCGCCCGAGCGCGGGACGAGAACGTCTCGGTTAATCAGTTTGGGGGCCTCATCGGCTTCCACCTGCCGCAACCACAATTGGTCGCCAGCGCGATATTCGCCCTGAGGCGCCTCGACCGTGATGCAAACCAGCGCACCCTCTCCGCCAAGGTCGGTCGGCAGGATGGCATCGCGCGGAGTGGCTAGGGCCTCTGCCCCGCTATCGGTCAGGCGCGCCACGATCATGGTGGCCTCTCCCGTCTCTCCCTTAACCAGAAGCTCCGGATCGACACCGAGAGCCTCGGCAATGCGGTTCATCCATACCAGCGAGAGGTTGCGCATGCCCGTTTCGAGACGGCCGATCGTCTGGGCCGTCGTCGGCGGATCGCAAGCAGCCGCGACTTCCGCCAAGGTCATGTTCTTCTGCTTGCGAATATCCCGAATGCGATTGATCACGTTCTGACCCCTATAACCAATTTGGTTTTTTCACTTTCCTACAACCATGCTGATTTGGCAAGGTTCGATTCGGCTTTGCAGGAGATTCGCATGCGTCGCAAACTCGTAGAACGTGAACTCACGCCAGAAGGTCCGCGCCGGCGAAACGGCGTCGTCAGGCGGCGGCGGAGCGTCACCGTGAACCTTGGAGAATCGCCGCTTGGTTGGCTTCACGCGCATGGCCACCTCGAAGACCGGCTGTTCGATGCCGGGGAACGACTACGGTCTGATTACGAACGGGCCAACCTCGCCGCGTCGATCACGATGAGTTGGAGCCCGGTCCGTCTCAAGGGCGCTGGCGCCGGTGGCCTGTCGCCCACCGAAAAGCAGATCGCAGCCCGCAGCCGCTTCGATGGGGCAGTGGCCGCAGCGGGCAAGGGGCTGGAGGACATCCTCTGGCGCGTCGTCTGCGCTTGCGAGACCCTGCCGACAGCGGAAAAGGCGCTCGACTGGCCCGCGCGCAGCGGCAAGCTCGTCCTGAAGCTGGCGCTCGACCGGGTGGCGGACTTCTATCGCATTCGTTGACGTTCATCGAAAAGGGGCCGCGCGCAATTGAGCGACGTGCGGCAACCTGCCAGACCCCGCTCATTCAGTTCGATTTATGGGTGGCACATGAAAAGACGGCAATTCCTGGTCAGCACCGGCGCAGCGGCGATCGCGGCGAGCGTTCCCTGGCCGGCCTTCGCTCAGACCCAGGGTGACGCGGCCCTGCGGGACGTTATCGACCGGACCTTTCGCGGCGACATGCTGCTCAGCCCGCAATCGATGACCTCGCTCGGGCTCGACACTGGGGCTGACGCCGCGATGCGCTCGCGCCTCGACCGGACGGGGCCGGCTGCAGAACGCGCGGGAGCGGATCATGCCCGCAAGATGCTCGCCGAGGTCAAGGCGATCTCTCCGAAAGGTCTGTCAGAAACCTGGCAGGTGCGGCGTGAGCTTGTCGAATATCTGCTGGGGAAGCGGCTGATCTCGGAGCCGTTCGGCATCCAGCATGTCGGCGCGCCTTATCGCATCAGCCAGCAGGATGGGGTCTACTTCTCGATCCCCGACTTCCTCGATTCCACTCATCCCGTGGAGACCGCTGCCGATGCCGAGGCTTACCTTTCGCGCCTCGAGGCCTTTCCCGACCGGCTCGACGAGCAAAGCGATAACCAGCAGGCCGATGCGGCGCGGGGCTATCTCGCGCCTGGTTGGTCGCTCGATCTGGCGATGGGCCAGCTCGAAGCGCAGCTCCGACCTGCGCCCGGCGAGAACAACATGGTCCGCTCTCTCGTTCGCCGTGCCGGTGCCAAGAACCTCTCTGGTGATTGGCAGGCGCGAGCGACCAAGCTGGTCGAGGGAGGAGTCTATCCTGCGCTGCGGCGCCAGCTGGAATTGCTGAAGGGGCTACGGCCGAACACGCCCGCTGGCGACGGCGTGTGGCGCGTGCCGCGCGGCGATGAAATCTATGCCCAGGCGCTGGACTACTTCACCACCACCTCTCTCTCGCCCGAAGAGATTCATCGGACCGGCGTCGAACAGGTCGCCGAAATCACCGCCGAGCTCGACAAGCTGATGCGGGCGGATGGGCTGACCAGTGGCACGGTCGGAGAGCGGCTGATCCAGCTTAGCGAGCGGCCCGACCAGCTCTTCCCCAATGACGATGGCGGGCGCGAGGCCCTGATTGCCTCGCTCAACCACGGTGTCGAGGCGATGCAGGCCAAGCTGCCCATGGCCTTCGCCACGATCCCGAGCCAGCCGCTTGTGGTTAAACGGGTGCCGGTGGAGATCCAGGACGGAGCGCCGAGCGGCTACTACAACGTCGCCTCGCTCGATGGCTCGCGCCCGGCGATCTACTGGATCAACCTCAAGGACACCGCCGAGTGGCCGAAGTTCACCCTGCCGGCGCTGACTTACCATGAGGGCGTGCCGGGGCATCACTTGCACTTGAGCCTACTGCAGCAGGACAAGGACCTGCCGCTGCTGCTCAAGAACTACTGGCTGTCAGCGCATGGCGAGGGCTGGGCGCTTTACGCCGAAATGGTGGCCGACGAACTGGGCGGATACACCGGGATCGAGAAGGCCGGGGCGCTGCAGAGCTGGTTGTTCCGCGCGGCGCGTCTGGTGGTCGATACCGGCCTCAACGCCAAGCGCTGGACCCGCGAACAGGCGACCGACTATCTCGTGGCCAACACCGGTTACGCCAGGCCGATGGCCCAGCGCGAGATCGAGCGTTACTGCGCTTCGCCGGGGCAGGCCTGCAGCTACAAGATCGGCCAGAACGAGTGGGTCCGCTTGCGCCGCCGCTCCGAACAGGAGCTAGGGGCGAAGTTCGACCTGCGGCAGTTCCACGAGATCCTCAAAGAAGGCAGCATGCCGCTCGAGATGTTGGACGAACGAGTGGCGGCGTGGGCCGCACGGGTGAAAGCGGCTTAGCCGTCTTAGATCCTCCCCGAGCTCGCTCGGGGAGGGGGACCATACACGAAGTGGATGGTGGAGGGGTGTCCTTCGACAAGCTCAGGACGAACGGAGGTTGGATACAACTCCGATCCCAACACCGTTTGTGGTGAGCTTGTCGAACCACCAGCGTTCGTCCGCTTACCCCTCCGTCACGTGCCTGCGGCACGCGCCACCTCCCCGAGATAAGCTCGGAGAGGAGCTCAACCCTCAACCATTTCCGCCAACGCCAACCACCGCTCCTCGGCCGCATCCTTTTCGGTACGGAGCTTGTCGAGCTTCTCGGTCAGGCGCCCGAACTGCGCCGGATCGCGGGTGTAGAGGTCAGGGTCAGCCAACGCATGCTCGCCCTTGACGATTTCAGCGTCGAGTTCCTCGATCCGCGCTGGGAGCAGGTCGTAGTCGCGTTGGTCCTTGTAAGTGAGCTTGGTCTTCTTCGCCGGGGCCGACGAACTCGGCGCGGCCGTGGGGGCGGGTTCGCGCACCGGCTTCTTCGTGGCGGGAGCGGTGGGCTTCTTCCGCTTCGCCTCCCAGTCCTCATAACCACCGGCGACAATGTCGACCGTGCCTGAACCGTCGAGACCGAGGGTGACGGTCACCGTCCGGTCGAGGAAGTCGCGGTCGTGGCTGACGATCAGGACCGTACCGTCGTAATCGGCGATCACTTCCTGCAGCAGGTCGAGCGTTTCGAGGTCGAGGTCGTTGGTCGGCTCGTCGAGCACCAGCAGGTTCGACTTGCGGGCAAACTCACGCGCCAGCAGCAGGCGCGACCGCTCCCCGCCCGAGAGCGCGGCGATGGGCGTATCGACCAGTGACGGTTCGAACAGGAAGTCCTTGAGATAGGCCTGCACGTGCTTGCGCACCCCGCGCACATCGACCCAGTCGCCGCCTTCGGCCAGGATGTCGCGCACCTTCTTGTCGGCGGCCAGCAAGCTGCGCTGCTGGTCGATCATGACGCCGAGGAGTGTCTTGGCGATCGTCACCGAACCCTCGTCGGGCGCCATTTCACCGGTCAGCAGCTTGAGCAGCGTGGTCTTGCCCGCGCCGTTCGCACCGACGACGCCGATCCGGTCGCCGCGCTGGATACGCAGGGTGAAGTTGCGGATCACGGTGCGTTCGCCGAAGCGCTTGGTCACGTTCTCTGCGACAATCACCGACTTGGTCCGCACTTCAGCCTCGGACTCGAGCCCGAGCTTGGCGGTGCCCGCCTTGCCGATCATCGCCGCGCGCTGCGCCCGCATGCGATGGAGCGCTTCGAGCCGGCCCTGGTTGCGCTTGCGCCGCGCGGTCACGCCGCGTTCCAGCCAATGCGCTTCGAGCTTCAGCCTGGCATCGAGCTTCTCGGCCGCGCGAGTTTCCTCGGCGTAGACTTGCTCTTCCCAAGCCTCGTAGCCACCGAAGCCCACTTCCTTGCGCCGGATCGACCCGCGGTCGAGCCACAGGGTGGCGCGGGTCAGGCGCTTCAGGAACGTACGGTCGTGGCTGATGGCGATGAAGGCGCCTTTGAAGCGGTTGAGCCAGCTTTCCAGCCAGTCGATCGCCGCAAGGTCGAGGTGGTTGGTCGGTTCGTCCAGCAACAGCAGGTCAGGGTCTTGGGCGAGAGCGCGCGCGATCGAGGCGCGGCGCTTCTCGCCGCCGCTGGCGGTGGCCGAAGGGCGGCTCATGTCGATCCCCAGCTGGCCGGCAATCGCCTCGACTTCGTGCTGTTTTGGCGCGTCGTCGCCTGACAAGGCGAAGTCCATCAGCGTCTCGAACGGCGCGAAGTTCGGCTCCTGCTCCATCAGCACTACGCGGGTGCCGGGCTGGATCGAACGCTTGCCCTTGTCGGCCTCGATCATGTTCGCGATCAGCTTGAGCAAGGTCGTCTTGCCCGCGCCGTTGCGGCCGATCAGCGCAAGCCTGTCGCGCGGGCCGATGTGCAGGTCGAGGTCGCGAAACAGCCAGCGGCCGCCTTGCTGTAGTCCCAGGCCTTCCCAGGAGAGGATCGGTGCTTCAGCCATGGGCGCGGCGCTTAGAGCCTTTCCCGCAGCTTAGGCAATCGTGACCTTTCGAGGTTGGTGAGAAAGGCTCCGGCCCGTCGGCACCGTCTTGGGAAGGAACCCCACGGTTAAGCTGCGCGTAATCGCCAGACGCGCAGCCAAGGCGCATTCGAACGGAGATACCGCGATGATACGATACGTCCTGCCTGTCCTTGCTTCCGCTGCGCTTGCCGCCCCGGCAGATGCCCAGGTGCAAGTCACCTCCAGCGGGCCGGTGGTCGAGCTGACGGTCAATGAAAGCGTGGAAGTCGCGCCCGACATCGTCACTGTCAGCGCCGGGGTGACCACTCAAGCACCGACCGCGAACGAGGCCATGCGGGCGAACGCCCAGGCGATGACCGCGGTGACCGCTCGGATCAAGCAGCTTGGCATACCGGAACGCGACATTCAGACGACCGGGATCAATCTCGGCCCGCAATACGATTTCGACCGCGATACGCAGCGGCAGGTGTTCCGTGGGTTCCAGGTGTCGAACCGGGTCAGCGTCAAGCTGCGCGACGTCTCCCGCACCGGTGAAGTGCTCGACGCGCTGGTCGCAGCGGGAGCCACCGACATTGGCGGTCCGGAATTCTCGGTCGACGACGATACCGGCGCGCGCGCCCAGGCAAGGCAGACCGCCATGGCCACCGCGCGGGCGCTGGCACTCGATTATGCACGAGGGGCGGGCTTCGCCGACGTCCGCTTGCTGCAAGTGCGCGAGGGTATCTCCCAGCAAGGGCCGATGCCGATGTTCAGGATGCAGGCCCAAGCCGCGGCCGATGCTTCTACCCCGGTGCAGCCAGGCATGGTGCAGGCTGGTGTCACCGTTACGGTGACTTACGAGTTGACCCGATAGCCACACCTCAACCTGAATTGCACCGCACTGCGGCATTCACACCTTGTTCAATGCCATAGCCCTAGGCAGACAGGCGTTATGCGCAAGCTTATCGCCTCTCTTGCCGCGGCAGTCCTATGTGCCAGCGGCCTAACCGCCCCTGCGGCCGCGCAACACCGCGACAGGGGTAACGGGAACCATGGCGATTCGTCGCGCAGCGATCAGGCGACCGCGCGCGAGGAGATGAACGCGGGCCGCAACCTGTCATCGCGGGATATCGAACGTCGCATCGTGCCGCAGATGAGGGGCAGTGATTACCTTGGCTTCGAGTACGATTCCGTCGCGAGCGCCTATCGCCTCAAGTTCATCAAGGAAGGCCAGGTCACCTGGGTCGACGTCGACGCACGTACCGGCCGCGTGCTGCGCGTATCCAAATAAGTATCCGGAACTTGCCGGAAACGGCCACCCCGTTGACGCGTTTCGTTCAAAAGCCCACATCGTGGGCCGCGTCAAAGCAGGGGAATATGAATGCGCATCCTGATCGTCGAGGACGAACCGACGCTGGGCCAGCAGTTGAAATCAACACTGGAACAGACCGGCTATGCGGTGGACCTTTCCACCGACGGGGAGGACGGGCATTTCCTCGGCTCGACCGAACAATACGACGCCGCAATTCTCGATCTCGGCCTGCCGGAGATCGATGGCCTGACCGTGCTCGGGATGTGGCGCCGGGAAGGGCGGAATTTCCCGGTCCTGGTGCTGACGGCGCGCGATTCCTGGTCGGACAAGGTCGCCGGGCTCGATGCCGGGGCGGACGACTATCTCGCCAAGCCATTCCAAACCGAAGAACTCATCGCCCGCCTGCGCGCGCTCATTCGCCGCGCTTCGGGCAATGCCAGCTCGGAACTGACCGCCGGCGGTGTGCGTCTCGACACGCGCTCGGGCCGGGTCACGCTGGCCGGGGAGCCGGTCAAGCTCACCGCTCAGGAATACAAGCTGCTCAGCTACCTCATGCACCACAAGGGCAAGGTGGTCAGCCGTACCGAACTGATCGAACACATCTACGATCAGGATTTCGACCGCGATTCGAATACGATCGAGGTCTTCGTCACCCGTATTCGCAAGAAGTTGGGTGCTAATGTCATCACCACCATCCGTGGCCTCGGCTACAGCCTCGACGACCCCGACGACCCCTCGCGCGGCGAATGAGGCGCCCGCTGCGGTAAGCGCCGTGCCGGCGGACTTGCCGTCGGCGGAAGCGAGCAGCGAAGCGAAGGGGCCGCCGCAGCACACCGGCAGCCTTGCGCGCCGGATGATGGTGATTGCGGCCGGCTGGATCTCGATCCTGCTGTTGCTCGGCGGCGTGGCGCTCGACAGGACACTGAACGACCTGCTGACCAGGGAGTTCGACGATCGGCTGCAATACTCGCTGATCGCGCTGATCTCGTCGGCGGAGATCGCCCCGGAAGGCGAGATCTGGTTCAACCGCGCGCTCGGCGACCAGCGGTTCCTCGAGCCGAACAGCGGCCTCTACTGGCAGATCAACGGCGAAGGGCATGAGCCCACGCCGTCACGCTCGCTGTGGGACCGCACGCTCGAAACCAGCGGGAGAGTCTCCCGCGATGCGCCGACCTATTACAACTCACGCCAATTCCCCGACGAACCCCTCCGGGTAGTCGAACAGACCATCCGCATACCCGGGAGCGACAACGACTGGCAGTTCGTCGTGGCCGGGGATCGCAACGAACTCGACCAGCAAATCTCCGACATCCGTTCGATTCTGGTGTGGAGCTTCGCGGTGCTCGGGATAGGCTTGTTCCTCATGGCGGGGTTGCAGACGTGGTACGGCCTTGGCCCGTTGCGCCGCATCCGCAGGGCGATCACGCACGTGCGGACCGCCAGGGCCAATCGCGTAACCGACCCCTTGCCGCTCGAAGTTCAGCCCATGGTCGAGGAGCTCAACGCCTTGCTCGCCCATTCGGAGCGTCAGGCCGAGGAAGCCCGCACCCATGCCGGCAATCTCGCCCATGCGCTCAAGACACCGCTGACGGTCCTGACCAACGCCGCCTCGGCCCATTCGCCGGACCTCGACACGACAGTCCTGCGGGAAGCGGCGACCATGCGCCGCCAGGTCGATCACCATCTCGCCCGGGCCCGCGCCGTCGGGCGCCGTGCGATGGGCCATTCGCGCACCAACGTCCTGCAATCGGTCGAAGGCGTGGAACGTGCGGTGGCGCGGCTCTATCCCAAGGTTCGCTTCGACACCGACGGGTCGGACGCGGCGTTCGTGGCCATGGAGCGTCAGGACCTGGACGAGATCCTCGGCAACCTCGTCGAAAATGCCGCGAAGTACGGCGGTGGCAGCGTCTTTGTGACGGTGGATGCCGTGCCGGGCGCCAGGCTCTGCGACATCTGGATCGAAGACGACGGTCGCGGCATTTCGGAGAGCGATCGGGCGAAGCTGTTTTCGCGCGGCGCCCGGCTCGACACCGAGAAGCCCGGGACTGGCCTTGGCCTCGCCATCGTGCGCGACGTGGTGGAGATCTACGGCGGCGAGGTGGAATTGGGCGAGAGCGAGGATCTAGGAGGCCTGATGGTCACGCTCCGGCTGCCGCGAGCTGGATGACCATTCGGGGCGTTGCCCCGCAAGTTTCGAGCCGTTAGGATGCACCCTAGCTGGATGAAATTCGGCCAGAAACTTGAGCAAAGAGAAGTGGCAGGAGGGGGCGCGTATCCTGACCTGTCGGATCGGGACTTGAGGGTTAGGGAGATAGGGAAATGCGATATTTGGTAGCGGGTGCGGCGATCGTTGCCCTGACTTCAGTGGCGGCGCAGGCGCAGAACTCGGCGTGGGGTTTCTTCGAAGGGGCAGACGGGTCGTTTGGTGCCGGTGTCCAGGGCGCAGATGGTTCGCAGTTGATGCTGAAGTGCGACAAGCCGGGCAAGGGAACGGTCTACGCGGCGATCATCTCCAAGGAAAAACTCGTTCCGCCGAGCAACACCCGCTTTCAGATGCGCCCGATCGAGCTCCGCTTCGATACCGGAGCGACCGTTGAAGAGCGCTACCGTTTCTACGAACAGATGGCGACGGCTGTGAACCAGACGACGGAGAAGACGCTGCAGCGCCTTCTTACGGGCCTGTCCAGCGCGCAGCAACTCAACGTGCGGATGAACCCGGAACGCGCTCGTTGGGTCGAAGCGTCATTCACTGTGACCGGCGCGAAGGACGCGATCACGCAAGTCTTCCAAAAATGTCAGGACGAAATCCCGACCGCGTAAGGCGGGCCGGTTGGGCGGCCGCCGGATCGGCTGCCGCCTAAACGAAAATCACTTCTCTGCGGCGCGCCGGTGGTGGCGGATCACTTCGTCGATCACGAAGCGGATGAACTTTTCGCTGAACTCGGGATCGAGATCGGCGTCGACCGCTAGGGCGCGCAGGCGCTCGATCTGGCGGGCCTCTCGTGACGGATCGCTTGCCGGCAAGCCCGACTCGGCCTTGTATTCGCCGACTGCCTGGGTGATGCGAAACCGCTCGGCCAGCATGTGGATCAGGGCGGCATCGATATTGTCGATCGACTTGCGGTAACCCGCAAGGACCGCGTCTGCTTTGGAAGTTTGCGCTTGGCTGGCCATAGGTTTGCAGGGTTAGCAGGGATTCCGCGCTTGCCAAGCGCGCGCCGGGTCGCCATC
Organism: Altererythrobacter sp. Root672; assembly: GCF_001427865.1. Taxonomy (NCBI): domain Bacteria; kingdom Pseudomonadati; phylum Pseudomonadota; class Alphaproteobacteria; order Sphingomonadales; family Erythrobacteraceae; genus Altererythrobacter; species Altererythrobacter sp. Root672. The sequence continues at coordinate 1,399,704 of NZ_LMHH01000001.1, read as the reverse complement.
TGCGCCGCATGAGCGCAGAGGTCGTCCCCTTACCCGTCAAGGAGCCGTCGCTCAGTCCTATTTTGTCGCTGACGGCGACGGCGATGAACTCCGTCAACGCGACCATTCTCGACCGGATGCAGAGCGAGATTCCGCTGATTCCCGCGCTTGCCGGTCATCTGATCGCTGGCGGCGGCAAGCGCATGCGGCCGATGCTCACGCTCGCCGGGGCCGATCTGGTCGGTTACCAGGGCGCACGCCACCACAAGCTCGCCGCCGCGGTCGAGTTCATTCACACCGCGACTCTGCTGCATGACGACGTGGTCGACGGCTCGGAAACCCGCCGCGGGAAGGAAACGGCCAACATCGTGTTCGGCAATCCGGCCACGGTCCTTGTCGGCGATTTCCTGTTTGCTCGGGCGTTCGAACTGATGGTCGAAGACGGCAGCCTCAAGGTGCTCAAGATCCTCTCGTCGGCAAGCGCGATCATCGCGCAGGGCGAAGTCGATCAGCTGACCGCGCAACGCAGGATCGAAACCAGCGAAGAGCGCTACCTCCACATCATCGGCGCCAAGACTGCCGCGCTGTTCGCCGCCGCCAGCCGCATTTCGGCGGTCGTTGCTGAATGCAGCGAGGCCGAAGAGCGCGCGCTCGACGATTACGGTCGTAACCTCGGCATCGCCTTCCAGCTGGTTGACGACGCCATCGACTATGACAGCTCGGCCGCCGAAATGGGCAAGGACCGCGGCGACGACTTCCGCGAGGGCAAGATGACCCTACCGGTCATCCTCGCCTACGCGCGCGGTGACGAGCAGGAGCGGCGCTTCTGGCAGGAAGCCATCGCCGGTTTCCGCACCGAAGACGAGGACCTCGCCCACGCGGTGGCGCTGATCCGTAGCCACGATTGCGTGACGGCGACCCGCGAACGCGCCCGCCATTTCGCGCAGCGCGCTTGCGATGCCCTGTCAATCTTCCCCGACGGGCGTGCGCGCCGGGCGATGGTCGAAGCGGCCCAGTTCGCAGTCAGCCGGGGCTACTGACCGATGCAGAAGATGAAGGCGGCCGCAAATCCGGACGCCTTCGTCGCCGAGTTGTCGGGCTGGCAGGCCGAACTCGTGACCGCGCTGAGAGGCGCGGTGAATTCGGCCGCGGCGTTCGATGAGATCATCAAATGGGGCAACCTGGTCTTCGTCCACAACGGGCTGTGCATCCTGATTCACGTCGAGGACGAGCGGGTAGTGTTCGGCTTCTGGCGCGGCAAGCGCCTCACGGGGATCGAGCCGCGGATCAAACCGAGCGGGAAGTATGAACTGGGGAACATCGTCTTCCGGGAAGGCGAGAGGATCGAGAGTGATGTCGTTACCCAACTGGCTAGCGAGGCGGCGCGGTTGAACCGCGAAGTGGGCGATCCCACGGCCCTGGCCGACTAGGCACTCGCTTTCGCGGAAATGCTGAAGCAGGTAGGGGCTAGATGGTGAGCGCCGACCTTCCGATCCATTTCGTTCTGCCCGACTTGCTCGGAGCGCTTCGTTCCGGGAACTCCGCCGTTCTCGTAGCACCGCCAGGTGCGGGCAAGACCACTGCCGTTGCCCCGGCGCTGATCGACCAGCCGTGGTGTACCGGTCAGGTCATCCTTCTCAGTCCACGCCGCGTCGCCGCGCGCGCAGCGGCGGAGCGCATGGCCGAACTCTTGGGAGAACCGGTCGGCCAGCGTGTCGGCTATATCACCCGCCTCGACAGCAAGCAGTCGGCCGCCACGCGAATTCTCGTCGTAACCGAGGCGATCTTCGTCTCCCGCATTCTCGGCGATCAGGAACTACAGGGCGTCTCCGCGGTGCTGTTCGACGAAGCGCACGAGCGGCATCTCGACAGCGACCTTGGCCTGGCCTTGGCGATCGAAAGCCAGTCCGTCCTGCGCGAAGACCTGCGCATCCTCGTCATGTCCGCCACGATCGACGGCGCCCGCTTCGCGCGCTTGCTCGGCGACGGCGCGTCGGTGATCGAGAGCGAGGGGCGGGCCTATCCCCTGGCGATCAGATGGTTCGGCAGCCGGCCGGAGCTGCGCACCGACGAAGCGATGGCCAGCGCAATCCTCTCCGCCTGGCGTGAGGAGGAGGGTGACTTGCTCGCGTTCCTTCCGGGCGTGGGCGAAATCGAGCGAACTCGCGAAAGGCTGGCCGAGCGCCTGCCGCATGTGCCGATCCTGCCGCTTCACGGCCAGATCGAGCCTGCCGCCCAACGCGCCGCGATCCGCCGTGACCCAGAAGGCCGCCGCCGGATCGTGCTCGCCACAAGCATTGCGGAGACGTCGATCACGCTCGACGGTGTTTCGGTAGTGGTCGACAGCGGTCTATCGCGACGGGCCGAGTTCGACATCGCCGCCGGGGTCACGCACCTCGTTACCCGCCGCTCCAGCCAGGCTGCCGCCGCGCAAAGGGCGGGGCGCGCGGCAAGGCAGTCGCCCGGCGTGGCTTACCGCCTGTGGGAAGAGGCCGCGCATTCGGGCCGGGAGGCGTTTGATCCTCCCGAGATCGTGACTGCCGATCTCGCGCCGCTGCTGCTCGCCCTGGCGCAGTGGGGCGTGGGCGATCCGTCGAAGTTGGCGTGGCTCGATCCGCCGCCGTCTGCGGCCTTGAGTGCTGCTCGCGACCGACTTGCGAAGCTGGATGCGCTCGACGGTGAGGGTAAGATAACCGAACGCGGGCGCCGGATAGCGGCGCTGCCGATGGAACCGTGGCAGGCCGCCATGCTCCTGTTCGGCTCCGAGCATGGGGCTGCGCTCGAAGCGGCGAAGCTCGCTCTGCTGTTGCAGGAGCGGGGCTTGGGCGGGAAGGGCGAGGACCTGGCTCAGCGCCTCACCCGATGGGATGGAGATCGGTCGTCTCGCGCCAAGGCGTCGGCCAAGCTGGCAGAGGGCTGGGCGGCGAAAACGCGCGGCCTTCGCAAGGGACCAGTGGACGGACCATTGCCGCCCCTCGGCATCCTCCTCGCTCTCGCTCTGCCCGATAACCTCGCGCGACGTCGTGACGTCACCGGCGAAAGCTGGCTCTCTGCCGGCGGGCGCGGGTACTCGCTCGATCCGGCTTCACCGCTCGCGTCGGCTGAATGGCTCGCCATCGGCGATGCGCAGGGCAGGGCGCAGTCAGCGCGGATCACCGCCGCGCTGCCGCTGACGACCGCTGAAGTCGAGCAATGGTTGGGCCAACGTGTTGAGCGTCGCTCGGTGCTCCGCTGGACCGGAGAGCGGGTGGAGGCGCGGCTGGAGCGCCGGCTCGGCGCCATCACGCTGGTGAGCGGGCCCGATCCCAAGCCCGATGCTGACGCCGTAACCGCGCTGCTTGTGGAAAAGGCCGTGCAGAACCTTGAGGATATCCTGCCGATAGACCTCCGGACCCGAGCCGCCTTTACCGGGGTCGAGGCGCTCGATCCCGTGCGCCTCGCCGAAACGGCAGAGGAGTGGCTCGCGCCCTTACTTCACGGGCGGCGCGACCTTGAGGTTTCCAAGGGAAAGCTGACCGACGCCTTGCTGGGCCTGCTCGACTGGGACACGCGCCAACGGCTCGACAAGCTGGCCCCGCGCGAATTTGAAACGCCCGCCGGTACGACCCATCCGATCGACTATTCCGGCCCCGATGCCCCCTGCGTCGAGGTTCGCGTGCAGGCGCTGTTCGGGCTTGAGCGGCATCCGATGATCGGAAATACGCCGCTGCTTCTCAAGCTCACCAGCCCCGCGGGCCGTCCGCTCCAGGCGACGCGCGACTTGCCGGGATTCTGGCGCGGAAGCTGGGCCGATGTGCGCAAGGAGATGAAGGGGCGCTACCCCAAGCACCGGTGGCCGGAGGAGCCTTGGACCGAAGCGCCGAGCCTCAAGACGAAGAACGCCTTTCTGCGCTCTTGATTTCGTCGCCGTTCCGAAGGAAAGGCGTGGGCCATGCAGGCTCGTATCTACCAGCGCCCGAAGAACGCCATGCAGTCCGGCAAGGCGCTCACCAGTCAGTGGGTCCTCGACTTCGTTCCGGCGGAGGCGAAGAAGCCCGATCCCTTGATGGGCTGGGCCGGCAGCGGCGACACCCGCCAGCAGCTCTCGCTGCGCTTTCCGAACAAGGAAGCCGCGATCGCCTATGCCGAGAAGTACGGCATCGACGCCAAGCTCCACGAATCGCCGCCTCGGCGGCTCAAGCTTCAGGCTTACGCGGACAACTTCCGCTAAAGTCTCGCGCTCAGGGGCGCGTTAGCGCCTTGCAATCCGCCAGACTGCCCGCCATATGCCCGCCCGGGAGTCGGGTGGACGTTCGCGTCCGCCAACCTGGTCAGGTCCGGAAGGAAGCAGCCACAACGGATGGCAGCGGGTCGCCCGGCTCCTATTTCTCTAACGTTAGTCGAATGACACGCCCACCCGGGCGGCCTCAGCAGTGAGCGCCGCCTGGGTCGCTTCGGTCTGTTCCAGGGTCAGCGCATCGACGCGGGTGAACCAGTCCTGCAGAGGTACCAAGGTGCGGCAGAGTGCGGCGGCATCGCCAGCCTCTTCGGCTTCGGCCACCGGACCCAGCAGATCGAACATCTCCTGGATCATGCCAAGCTGGGCGAACGGGTCGCCGCCTGGGCTCACACTCCCGATCGACGAGAAGCTAAGGTCGATCAGGTCTTCGGTTGAAATCTTGCCCGACTGCTCCAGCTTCCAGGTCATCCACCCAGTGAGCCGGTCGCGATACGTCGTCCTCGCGACCATCGAGGCCATGAAGCCATCCATTGATTCGGTCGCGAAGACCTTGGCAACTTCCGCTTCAACCTCGGGCTTGGCACAGTCGGCCACGCTAAGGAGGGTCGGGACCGGGATTTCGGGCACCTTCGGGCGCGGGGTGCCGGGCGGCAAGTCGCCGAATGCCTCGCGTGCGTGGGTCTCGGCGAGGTCGTCCCGACCGCAGGCGAGCGTCATGCCGAGGACCGAGTTGCTGAGACTGAGAACCAACTTGGTCGGCCCCTGTTCGGTTTCGACAGGGCGAAACCAGGTCCAGTCTCCCGTGAGCGTCAACAGGTAGAGCGGCGGGTCGAAGTCCGCAGGCTGTCGTTCCCAACCCATCGGCGCCAGCACGCCGTCGAGCCCGAGCGCGAACGCGGCGAAGGCGCCCTCGTCCTCCTCGTCAGGCGTGGTGTATTCGATGCCGAACAAGCGATCCGACCATTCAGTCGACCACGGTTTCGCATGATCGAACGGCGCCGTAGAGGCGGGCAGGGGAAAGCCCTTCGACAGCGTTCGCATCAGCCGGTCACCGCCAGGGACGCCGGTTTCGCCGAATCTGTATTGGAGAGCCCCGGTCGATGAACACATCTGTTCGATGACCGCTGCGGCCGGAACCGGGATGGCTTCTTGGGCTTGGGCCGGCTGCGCGATCAACGCCGGCGCAACAAGCAGGCATAACCCTCGCAAACGCATGCGCCGTCCCCCTCCCTTGTGATTGAAGTCGGAGATAAATTGCCCCGGCCCCTTCGACAAGCCGGGGCTTCGGCCCTAGATTGCATCCATGTCCGATCGACCAGAGGTGCCTGACGAGGAAGAATTCCTCGAGACCCCGCCGAGCGCAGCCGAACTGGAGGCCGCCGGCCAGTCTTCGATGTTCGGCGCTCCGGCCGATCCGCCGGCTGCACCGCCTCCTCCACCGGCTCCGCCGCCTCAGGCTCCCGCCTCAACCGTGGAAGCCGCGCAACCTTACCGCGTCCTCGCGCGCAAGTACCGGCCGCAGACCTTTTCCGAGCTCATCGGACAGGAACCGATGGTCCGCACGCTCGCCAACGCGATCGAGCGTGACCGGCTGGCCCATGCCTTCCTGATGACCGGCGTGCGCGGGGTCGGCAAGACCTCGACAGCGCGCCTGATCGCCAAGGCGCTCAACTGCGTCGGCCCCGACGGGCAGGGCGGTCCGACGATCGATCCGTGCGGCAAATGCGAGCCCTGCGTCGCCATAGCCGAGGGCCGCCACATCGACGTGATCGAGATGGACGCTGCCAGCCACACCGGCGTCGACGACGTGCGTGAGATCATCGAGGCGGTGCGTTACGCTGCGGTCAGCGCGCGCTACAAGATTTACATCATCGACGAAGTCCACATGCTGTCGCGCAATGCTTTCAATGCCTTGCTCAAGACACTTGAGGAACCGCCGGCGCATGTGAAGTTCCTGTTCGCCACCACCGAGGTCGACAAGCTGCCGGTCACGGTGCTCAGCCGTACCCAGCGGTTCGACTTGCGCCGCATTCCCACGCCGATGCTGCAGCAGCACTTCGCCAGCATCTGCCGCCAGGAAGGCGTCGAGGCGGAGGCGGAGGCGCTGCACATGATCGCCTCGGCTGCCGAGGGCTCGGTGCGCGACGGTTTGTCGATCCTCGACCAAGCCATCGCCCACGCCGACCTCGACACTGACGGCAAGGTCACCGCCGAGCGCGTGCGCGACATGCTCGGCCTGGCCGACAAGTCCGCCCGGCGGAGGCTGTTTGGCGCGCTGCTCGAAGGCGATCCCCAAACTATGCTGGCGGAAGTCGACCGCCAGTATTCGCTCGGCGTCGAGCCTCTCGCTTTGCTTCGTACGCTGATGGACGTTGTCCACCGTGTCGCCGTGACCCAGGTCGGTGGTGCGGGCGCCGATGCGCCGACGCAAGAGGAGCGGCAGGCGATCGAGGAATGGGCAGACCGCCTTTCGGCCGGTCAGGTTCACAGACTGTGGCAACTTCTTCTCAAGGGTCACGACGAAGTCCGCGGCGCACCTGACCCGCTGGTCTCGGCGCAGATGGCGCTGCTGCGTGTGCTCCACGCGGCCGACATGCCTGATCCGGGTACGCTTGCGAAACAGCTCGGAGAGTTGGCCGCTAGCGGAGTGGGGACTGGTGGTAACGGCGGTTCTGCCCCGGGGACGGCTCCCGTCGCGAAAGTCGACTGGGCCGAACTGTGCGAGACCGTCGACCGTGCTGGAATGCTCCGAGTAGCTGGCGTCATGCGTGACTGGATCCGCGTGATCGAACTCGCGCCGGGACAATTGACGTTCGCTCCTGCGCCGGGATTCTCGGACGATCCGAGCCCGGAGTTGCGCGATGCCTTGCTCAAGGCGACAGGCCAGCGCTGGCTGGTGGAACGCGTAGAGGGCGAGGGCACTCCGACCTTGCGCGAGCAGGCGGAAGCGGCGAAGGCGACAGAAGCCGAACGCATTCGGAATACCCCGCTCGTCGAGGCGGCGTTTGCGGCCTTTCCCGATGCGGAGATCGTCGAGGAGGCCGAAGCTAGCGGCCGAGCTGGCGGTCCCGGGGGCGAGAAGAATTGGAGCAGAGCATGAAATCGATGGAAGAGATGATGCAGGCAGCGCAGGCCGCAGCCGAGACGATCCAGAAGCAGATGGGCGAGGCGCAGGCCAAGCTCGATTCGCTTGAGGTCGAAGGCGTCTCGGGCGGCGGCCTGGTCAAGATCCGCTGCACCGCCAAAGGTCGCTTGCTCGGTGTGTCGATCGACGACAGCCTGATCGTGCCCGAAGACAAGCAGATGCTCGAAGATCTGGTTGCGGCGGCCTTCAACGACGCCCGCACCAAGGCCGACCAAGCCGCCAATGCCGAAATGCAGCGGGTCCAGCAGGGCATGGGCCTGCCGCCTGGGTTCAATCTGCCGGGACTTGGCTGAGGCCCCGACGCTCAGGTCAATTCGTATCGGCTACCGGGGGTTAATACCGATTCCGGGTGAGGCAGCGCCTATGTCACCGTTTGGACAGCGTTATTTGTCCAGGGAGGTGATACCCGATCATGCGCGGCCGAGCCGCTGTGGTTATGTGTCTGGTTGCCGGCGCTTTCGGAGGGTCAGCGGCGGCCCAGGACGTTCGGCAGACGGCTGACCAGACGGAAGTCCTGCGTCAGTTGGACGAACTCCGCGCGATGCGGACGGACATGCAGCGCAAGATGGACGAGCTGGACTCGATGCGCACCGACATCCAGCGCCAGATGGGCGGGTTCGACCAGCGTATCGGCGATCTTGAGCGCCAACTCGATGTGCCGCCTTCCGCAATTGCAGCGGCTGAACACGCTGCCGAGCCGAGTCAGCAGGCTACCCCGCAGTCGCCCGTCGCCGTCGCCGTGGCCGCGGCGGGCGAGGCGGACCAGGCGCTCGCGGCGGCTTCACCGCCAAGCGGCTCCAAGGTCGGCGACTACGTTCCCGGAAAGGGCTTCGTCCTGGCCAGTGGCGATCAAGGCGAGCTGGCGTTCTCGGCGTTCAGCTATGCCCGTTATCTAAACCAGCAGGCTCTCGAGCAGACTTACACCGACGCTTTCGGCCGTACCTCAGTGCTCGACCTTCGCAACGACGTGCAGTTTCAGAAGGTGACCTTGAACTTCAAGGGATGGCTGTTCGACCCGCGGTTTACGTACTTGTGGTATGTCTGGACCTCCAACACCAGCCAGGGTGACCTGGCCCAAGTCGTGGTGGCGGGGAAGTTCCAGTTCGAGATCGACAAGGCTTTGATCCTGGGCGCGGGCATCGAGGCGCTTCCCTCGACCCGGACGACCAGCGGCACGTTTCCGCTCTGGCTCCGCAACGATCACCGCACGATCGCCGACGAGTACTTTCGCGGATCGTACACCAGTGGCATCTGGGCGCGGGGCGATCTTACCGACACGCTCGGCTATCACGTGATGCTGGGCAATAACTTGAGCCAGCTCGGGGTAAACGCCTCACAGCTGGATGCCGGACTCAACACTGCATCGGCGCGGCTCTGGTGGATGCCCACGACGGGCGAATACGGCGCCGCTAGCGGGTTCGGCGACTTCGAACAGCACGATCGCGTGGCGACCTTGTTCGGGGTCCACTTCACGCACAGCCGGGAAGATGCCCAGGCCCAGCCCGGCACCGAAGGTTTCGAGAACGCCCAACTGCGCTTGTCCGACGGCACGCTTATCTTCCGAGCGGACCCCTTCGGCACCGGCGGCGTGATCAGGGAGGCCACTTACGACATGCTCGCGGTCAACGCGGGCGCCAAGTACCAGGGCTTTTCGTTCGATATCGAGGCCTATTTCCGGTGGCTGAGCAACTTCCAGACCGTCGGCGTCATTCCCGTCACCGGCGTCTCAGACCAGGGCGTGCAGGTCCAGGCCTCGGCCATGCTGCTGCCGTCCGAATTGCAGGCCTATCTCTCGGGCTCGAAGATCTGGGGAGACTATGGCAATCCCTGGGACCTGGCGGTCGGATTGACCTGGTTCCCCTTCGAACGGAGGGAGTTCCGCATCAACGGCCAGGCGCTTTACCTGGTGGATTCGCCCGTGGGTTACAGCAGCGTGCCTTTCCCGGTTGGCGGGAACGGCTGGCTATTCTCTACTGACGTGATCGTGTCGTTCTGACGCGGGACCCGTACCGAGGTTCAAACCGCCGGGTTCGGGATAAGGCCCTCGACTAGCGCTTGAAGCCCGCGTTCGAAGCTGCGGTTGAGGTCGATCATGCCTTCGAGGAAGTCGTGCATCGGCCCGTTCGCCTCGAAGCTTGCCCAGCCGAGCGCCAATGAGGTCACCGAGGCGATGGCTTCAAGTGCCCACTCCCGTTCCATTCCCCGGGCCGTCAGCGGTTGGGCAATGGCAGACGCTGCGTCGGTTGAACTCACGCCGATCGGTGCGGCGTTTACGCACAGCCGTGCCGCATCGCGTTGTGTGGCAAGCCGGTGATGCAGCGCGCGCCCGTAGGCGAGCAGCCAATCACGGGCTGTCCCTCCTGAAGTGACCGCCCCGCGCGCTTCGTCGTAGATCGCGCGGGTCATCAGGCTCACCAACTCGGCCTTGTCAGCAAAATGCCAGTAGAGCGCCGGGGCTTGCACATCGAGCCGTTCGGCCAAGGCGCGCATGCTCAGCCCGGCGAGGCCACGTTCCTCGAGCAAGACGAAGGCTTCGCGGAGCACGTCGTCTCGGTTGAGCGTCTTTTCCTTGCGTCGTGCCATGGGGTCATCTTGACAATTTAACAGTGTTAAAGTCAACTGGCTTCGAAGAGCCAAGGGAGAGTTGGCGATGAATTACGTCCGTAACGCCTGGTATGTCGCAGCCTGGTCCGAGGAGATCGCGGACAGGAAGCCGTTCGCGATCACCATACTCGAGGAGCCGGTCGTGATCTATCGCGGCGAGAGCGGCCGGCTTGCCGCGCTGGAGGATCGCTGCGTCCACCGGCTGGCGCCGCTTTCGCTTGGCCGCTGCGAGGGCGACCGGCTGCGCTGCATGTACCATGGGCTGCTCTACGCTCCCGAAGGCAAGGTGGTCGAGATCCCCGGCCAGCAGCAAATTCCGCCGCGTGCCGCGGTGCGCAGCTATCCGGTTGTCGAGCGGCATAGCTGGATCTGGATATGGATGGGCGAAGCCGAGGCGGCGGACGAGGCGCTGATCCCGCCGGCCGTGGGGCTCGATCATCCCGATTTCATCCTCGGTCACGGCCAGCTCGATTACGAAGCCGAAGCGCGGCTGATCAACGACAACCTGCTCGATTTCAGCCACCTGACCTACGTTCATGCGGAAAGCTTCGGCGCCGGCGAGGAGTTCGCGGCGACGCAGGGTAAGATCGAACCATTGGAGCGCGGCATTCGCTATCAGCGGTGGATCGAGAACTCGCTGGGCTCGTCCTCGCGCAAGAGCGATACGCCGATGGACAGCTACATGGTCTACGACTTCCTGATCCCGGGCGTCCTGTTGATGACCGGGGGCGTCTTCCCTCTCGGGACCGCGGCGGAGTGCGACTACGGTACGCCGGACTTGTCGCGCGCTGTCAGTGGGACGACGTTCACCAGCCAGGCCGTCACCCCGTTGACGGCCAAAACCTCACGCTACTTCTTCTCCTGGGGGCCGCATCGCGATCATGGCGATGAGGCGCTGCGCGACATGCTCATGGGCATTGCCGGCAAGGCCTTTGCCGAAGACAAAGTGATGATCGAAGCGCAGCAGCGGGTCATCAACCGCTCGCCGAACGCGCAGATCATGCCCACGGCGCACGACAAGGGGGTGACACTGTTCAACCGGCTGGTTGATAAGCTCGTGCGCGAGGAGCGAGAGCGCGTCGGAATCGCGGCCTGATCGCCGGCGGGGAAATACCATCGCTCCCGCGCGTTGAGGGATCGGTCTTACCGAACAGGAGGATGCGATGGCTCTCGAAATCGTCACGCGTAAGGATGGCCCCTATCTCGTGACTGGCGACCTCAGCCAGCTTGAGCTGCGCGATGGGGAAGGCAATCTCTACGATCTTGAAGGCAAAACCCGCGTGTTCCTGTGCCGCTGCGGCGGTTCAACTACCAAGCCCTTCTGCGACGGGCAGCACAGCAAGATCGGGTTCCAGGCGGCCGAGGCGGCAGTTTCGGTCGAGGGGTGACGCTAAATCCCTTTCCCCTTGGGAGAGGCAAACTCAGCTGCCCCCGTTACCGGTAACCCCAGCTTCGGCCAGCTTGCGCTCGTTCTCCGCGCGCCATTCGGCGTAGCGCGGACTGGTCGAGCGGACATTCGCCCAGATCAGCGTATTACCTTCATGGCAGGCGTACTCGAACGGTTCGTAGGCATTGTTGCGCGTCCAGGGGTAGCCGATCTTGAATGATCCGGTGAGGACGACCGGATCCTCCACCCATGCTTCATAGTAGAGGCCGTTCGGCCCAGGCGTGAAATGTTCGATGATCTTCATCGAGGGGCTGGTCGGAATGCCCGACGTTCCATTGCTGGGCCCAACTATCACCATCGGCGAAAGGCCGTTGAAGTTGGTCGTTTCGACCACCAGCGTATCGCCCTCGAAATGACCGCGCGAGCTGCCGAGCCAGGACTTCACGTCCTCGTGCGGCCGCGGCCGGCCATCGAGCGGGATGAAGCGCTGCTCGTGGATCATCTCGTGGTTGATCACCACCCAGCCGGGCGACTGAAAGATTCGCACGCCGTTGTTGTAGGGGAAGGGCAGCATGGTCGCCGGCATCCCGCGCGTTATGCAGCGGTCGAGCGAGTTGAAATCGCTCAATCTTTCGAACACCTCGCCGTTCCAGCTGCTGTGCATGGTCGACTGGAGGCGCTTGCCTTCGTCGGTGAGTGCCGGAATTCGCCCGGTCTCGGCCGGCTCGACGATCAGGGCGGTCTGCCGCAGCGCAGTGCCGTATTCGAACCAGTTGCCGGCTCCGAGCTGGTTGTTGGCATCCTCGCGATCGGCACCGGCTTCGACTTCCGCAGCTGAATCGAGGGCTTTGCGATATTCCTCTTCGGTCATCAGCAGGCGGTTGCCGTATTCGGGGCGGCGCTGCATCGGCGTACGGCCGACCTGATCGAGGGGGTAGGTGCCGCGCAAGTCGGGATCGCCCCACTCGGTTTTGGAGGCACTCCATCCCGCAGGGGAGGGAGGGGGAACTCCCACCGTTTCCTGCGCCGCAAGCTGCGTCGTAGCAGCCAGCGCCGCGAACAGCACCAAAGTGCGAAGGGCCTTCCTCTCCATCTCAGTCCCCCGTGTGTGTTATTGTTTGACGCTATCCTGACCCCTTTTGCGAGCGTCGGCAATGGCTTGCAGCGAGCAGCGCACACCCGAAAAAGGGTCAACGTGCGATGGCGACACGTCATCGGCCACCGTGTCAGCCCGTCACCTCCTGCGCGCTCCTTCCACAACGAATCCGTCCTTGGCGTTGCGAGCGGCTGACGTGCTACCCATATTCAAATCCAATACCTCGGCGCGCCCCCCACAATTCCGCGCGCGCGTTAAGACGGACGGACACGACATTTCATGACTATTTCGTACCCTCTCCTTCCCCTTCGCGACATCGTCGTCTTCCCCGGCATGGTCGTCCCGCTGTTTGTCGGGCGTGAAAAGTCGGTGGCGGCGCTCGAGGAGGCGATGGAAGGCGACAAGGACATCTTCCTGGTCGCCCAGATGGATCCGAGCTGCGACGCTCCGGAACGCAGCGACGTCTACGACATCGGCGTCGTCGCGCAGGTCCTGCAATTGCTTAAGCTTCCCGATGGCACGGTCAGGGTCCTGGTCGAAGGCCATTCGAGAGCCCGTCTCGTGGCGATGGAAGAGGCTGAAGGCTTCGTCTCCGCTGTGACCGAGGCGATTGACGAGGACACCGTCGGCGGCAACCAGGTCGCGGCGATGATGCGTTCGGCGATCGAGCAGTTCACCGACTACGCCAAGCACAACAAGAAGCTCCCCGAAGATATCGAGGAAGACCTCGGCGGGATCGACGATGCGGGCCGCTTGGCCGATGCGATCGCCGGCGCGATCTCGGCCAAGGTTGCTTCCAAGCAAGCCCTGCTGGCCGAGACCGATCCGCTCAAGCGGCTCGAGATGGTCTACTCGGTGATGGAGGGCGAACTCTCGGTCCAGCAGGTCGAACGCAAGATCCGCGGGCGCGTGAAGCGCCAGATGGAGAAGACCCAGCGCGAGTATTATCTCAACGAACAGCTCAAGGCGATCCAGTCCGAGCTGGGCGGCGGCGATGATGAGGGCGGGGACGAGATCGCCGAGCTTCAGGCGAAGATCGAAACCCTAAAGCTGTCGAAGGATGCCAAGGCCAAGGCCACGGCGGAACTCAAGAAGCTCAAGACCATGCAGCCGATGAGCGCCGAGGCGACCGTCGTGCGCAACTATCTCGACGTGTTGCTCGGCCTGCCGTGGGGCAAGAAGAGCCGGTTGAAGAAGGACTTGGTCAAGGCGCAGGATATCCTCGACCAGGATCACTACGCGCTCGACAAGGTGAAGGACCGGATCGTCGAATATCTCGCGGTCCAGGCGCGCACCAACAAGCTCAAGGGGCCGATCCTGTGCCTCGTCGGCCCTCCGGGCGTCGGCAAGACCAGCCTCGGCAAGTCGATCGCCAAGGCGACCGGTCGCGAGTTCGTGCGCCAGTCGCTCGGCGGTGTGCGTGACGAAGCGGAAATCCGTGGTCACCGCCGGACTTATATCGGCTCGCTTCCGGGCAAGATTGTCACCAACCTCCGCCGCGCAGGGGCGAGCAATCCGCTGTTCCTGCTCGATGAGATCGACAAGCTCGGCCAGGACTTCCGCGGCGATCCGGCCTCGGCGCTGCTCGAAGTGCTCGATCCGGAACAGAACGCCAAGTTCCAGGACCACTACCTGGAGCTCGACATCGACCTGTCCGACGTGATGTTCGTGTGCACCGCGAACTCGCTCAACCTGCCGCAGCCGCTGCTCGACCGCATGGAGATCATCCGGCTCGAAGGCTACACCGAGGACGAGAAGCTCGAGATCGCTCAGCGCCACTTGATCGCCAAGCAGGTCGAGGCCCACGGGTTGAAGAAGGGCGAGTTCGAACTGACCGAAGCCGGTCTGCGCGACTTGATCCGTTATTACACCCGCGAAGCCGGTGTGCGTACGCTTGAGCGCGAGATCGCGCGTCTGGCCCGCAAGAGCCTGCGCCAGATCCTCGAGAAGAAAGTCACGAGCGTGGTCATCACGCCCGAAAACCTCGGCGACTTTGCCGGCGTGCGGAAGTTCCGCCACGGCATGTCGGACGAGGAGGCTCAGGTGGGCGCCGTTACCGGCCTTGCCTGGACTGAAGTGGGCGGCGAACTGCTGACCATCGAAAGCGTGACGACGCCCGGCAAGGGTGAAATCCGCACGACGGGCAAGCTCGGCGAAGTGATGACCGAAAGCGTCGCGGCGGCCTTCAGCTTCGTGAAGGCGCGGGCGCCGGCCTATGGCATCAAGCCGTCGATCTTCCAGCGCAAGAACATCCACATCCACTTGCCCGAAGGGGCGGTGCCGAAGGATGGTCCGAGCGCGGGCGTTGGCATGGTCACCTCGATCGTCTCGACGCTGACGGGCATCCCTGTGCGCCCGGACGTGGCGATGACGGGCGAAGTTACCTTGCGCGGCCGGGTCCTGCCGATCGGCGGGCTCAAGGAAAAGCTGCTCGCGGCGCTGCGCGGGGGGATCAAGAAGGTCCTCATCCCAGAGGAGAACGAGAAGGACCTCGCGGAGATTCCAGCCAACGTGAAGGAAGGGCTAGAGATCATTCCCGTCGCTCATGTCGACGAGGTGCTCCGCCATGCCTTGACGGATGTGCCGGCACCGATCGAATGGACTGAAGCGGACGACCTTGCCAGTCAGCCGAGCCCGCATGGCTCCGGCCCGTCGTCGACGGCAGTGGCGCACTAGGGAAATCTGGCGGCCGGGTCTGTTGCATCGCAGCGACTCGGCCTCCGGAACCCGCAGGATTGAGCGGTTTAGCGCCTGATCGATGGCGCGAATGGCGGTTTCATTCGAAATGTCGCAAATTTTGGCGCTATTCCGCGCCTGCCGCGGCTTTGCCCTTGCCAGTCGTCCGAAAACTCGCTCAATTCCCCGCTTCGCCCGACGCGATTCAAAACTTGGAACCTGAGAAACTGGAGGGGGGTTTTCCGGCATGAACAAAAACGAGCTAATCGGTGCCGTTGCCGATGCCAGCGGCCTGTCGCGGAGTGACGCGACTAAGGCCGTTGAAGGTGTGTTCGACACGATCACGGGAGCGCTCTCGAAGGGAGACGAAGTGCGCCTGGTTGGGTTCGGCACTTTCTCGGTTGCAAAGCGCAAAGCTTCCACCGGCCGCAATCCGCGGACGGGTGAGCCGATGACCATCAAGGCGTCGACGCAGCCGAAGTTCAAGGCCGGCAAGGGCCTCAAGGATTCGGTGAACTGAGACCTTGAAGTCCGCCTCCTGAACAGGGGGCAGAAAGAAGGGCCGCTAGGTATCTGCCTGGCGGCCCTTTCTTTTTGTCCGCTCAGTTGCCGAGTTGGATCAGTGCCATTGGCGGAGATTGGGTCCGCCGGTTAACTTTCCACTCGAGTATCTGGCCCGTCGTGCCGGCCTGCGGACCTTCGTCGGTGTTGTTGGCGAGGACCTTACCGTCAGTGATGATACGGAAGGTGCCCTGCATGTCGGGCATGTTCTCCAGCCCAGTCTCCTCACCCGCGCCGGTGGTGTTGTAGGCGCTGGCGAGGCCGGCAAAGCCGGTCATCATGCTCTGGAGCGGGTTGCCGTTGCCCTGGGTGGAGAAGCCGGGAGCCTCGATCCGCAGCTGATTGCCCTGGCGCAGGTTGGCGAGGACGAAGCTGTTCGACATCGGCAAGCGCTCGAAGGTCGGGAAATTGAAGTCGTGGCCCATGCGGCTGGTGATCGAGAACTCGACATCGAACAGCCCGTCACCGCGGTAGTCGACACGCTTCCATCCTGCTTGCCGGCGCAGGCGTTCGGCGAGTTCTTCTGCCGCTTCGGGATCGGTAGGGTCGATGCCGCCGAGAACGGCGCTCATCATTTCCGAATCGCGCTTGGCAGCCGCCGCGCGAGTTTCGGCTTGGTCTTCCCAGACCTGGCGCTGTTCGGCGACTTCCTCGTCGGTGCAGGGGCGCTCCTCGAAATCGTCATCGTCGTAGCAGGTGGATGCCGTGAACTCTTCGTCGCCGGTCTCAGCCTTGTTGGCGGCGTCGGCGAGTTGGGCGAGGGCGAGAAGGTAGATCTGCCCGTTGTAGGAGAAGGTGAACTCGCCATCCTTGCGCAAGTCCAGCGTCGCATCGAAAGTGCCAGGCGTGATTATGCAGGCGCTTAGAGCGAACGTCGCTACAGCGGCCACAACACTTGCCGCGGCAACGCGCCAACGTCGCATCAATTCCATCTGAAATTCCCCCTGTAACGCGTGCCCCGTGACCCTGTGAGTACCCCTGCTATCGTGTCGCCACCGCGTAGAGCGCAATCGCCGCTGCATTGGAGACGTTGAGGCTCTCCATAGCATTGCTGATCGGCAAGCGCGCCAGTGCATCGCAATGGGCAGTTATGTTGTGCCGCATCCCTTCGCCTTCGGCTCCGAGGACGAGCGCGACCTTGCCCGAGGGCAAGGCTTCGGCGAGCGTAGCCTCAGCCTCTCCGGCCAGGCCGATGCGCCAGTATCCGGCTTCGGCCATCTCTTCGAGGGCGCGTGCCAGATTGACCACTCGCACCCAGGGCACGATTTCGAGCGCGCCCGAGGCGGACTTGCCCACGACACCGCCCTCTGGTGGGGCATGGCGATCCTGGGTGATTATTGCTGCGGCACCGAACGCGGCCGCGGACCGCAGAATCGCGCCGACGTTGTGCGGGTCGGTAACCTGATCGAGGATGAGCAACGGCCCCTCGAGTTCCTCGTCGAGGATTTCCGACAAGTGGATATCTTCGAGCGGATCGCATTCGAGGACGAGGCCCTGGTGCGGCGCGTCGCGGGCGACGAGCCGGGCGAGGTCGGCAGCTTCGGCGTATTCGACGGGAAAGTCGGCCGGCAATTCGCCATCGAGCGAGGCGATTCCCTCGCGCGTCGCCCATAGCTTGCGATGCCTTCTGTCCGGATTCTTGAGGGCAGCCTCTACGGCATGCCTACCCCAAAGCCGCACCTGGCCCTGCGAGGCGCGGCCCGAGCCGCGTCCGCCTTGCATCCGTCCTGCCCGTCCGCGCAGGTTTTTCTTACCGTCTCGTTTGCTCATTCAGCCCCCCTGCCAGCGGCACCATTGACAGGCAAGCATCGCTTCGCCATGGACCCCCCCACTCGGCCGGACGGCCCCTTCAAATGGGCCAAGCGAGGCGGGATTTCCCGCCTTCCGGCAATCGGTGGACAGGTGGCCGAGTGGTTAAAGGCAGCAGACTGTAAATCTGCCCGTGAAAGCGTACGCTGGTTCGAATCCAGCCCTGTCCACCAGCCTGCCCTCCTAGGGGCCTCCACAACCAAATCCGCGGCAATTGCCGCCCGGATAACCTGACGCACCGGGTTGTGGCGCACTCCGCAAGGCCCTAGATGGTTCGAATGGCCGGAGAATTAAGAGACAACCGGGGACGCGGCGAAGCCGAATGGTCCTGGCCCGCAATCCATCCGGAAGGACGCAAGTTCGGCCTGATCGCCGTCGGCCTTGCGCTGGTCGTGCTGCTCCTGCTCGACTGGGAGATTCTCGGCTGGCCCATGCTCGCGTTGTCCGCGGGCGTGTTCGCCTTCTTCCGCGATCCGGAGCGGGTCGTTCCGCAAGGAGAGGACCTGGTGCTGGCGCCGGCCGATGGGCTGGTGTCGCTCATCGTTCAGGTCGCGCCGCCGCCGGAGCTGCAAGGGCCCGACGCAACAGGTAACCCGGGGCTCGGGACGGATCCGGTGACCCGCGTTTCCATCTTCATGTCGGTGTTCGACGTTCACATCAATCGTGCCCCGGTGGGCGGCACAGTGCGCCGCGTGGCCTATATCCCCGGCAAGTTCATGAATGCCGATCTCGACAAGGCATCCGAAGACAACGAGCGGCAGCATATCCTGATCGAGCGGCCTGATGGGCGAGCGATCGGCTTCACCCAGATCGCCGGCCTGGTCGCGCGCCGAATCGTGCCGTTCGTCAAGCCGGGCGACATCGTGGCGGCTGGCCAGCGAGTCGGGCTGATACGATTCGGCAGCCGGGTGGATGTCTACCTGCCGCTCGGAACTGACTCGAAGGTCCTCCTGGGGCAGAAGGTCATCGCCGGAGAGACCGTGCTCGCCCAAATCGGGACCCAGCAATTGATCGAGGGCGTCAGCCAGTGACCCCGTCCGATCTGGACGACGATAACGAGCCTGACCTGGCGTCAGGCTGGGTAGGACCCAGGGCCAGCGAAGATGAAGTGGTCACCCCGTCGAAAGGCGTAAAAGGGCTGACCTTGCGGGCCGTCCTGCCCAACGCCATCACCGCGGCCGCACTATGCTCAGGCCTGACCGGCATCAGGTTCGCCATCGACGGCAACTTCGAAAAGGCCGTCCTCGCGATCATCCTGGCAGGGATGCTCGACGGGATCGACGGTCGGATCGCCAGGCTGCTCAAGGCTCAATCGCGTTTCGGCGCGGAACTGGACAGCCTTGCCGATTCGCTGAGCTTCGGAACGGCCCCGGCCATCGTGCTGTTCCTCTGGTCGCTGCACGACTTGCCGCGCTTTGGCTGGTTCGCGGCGCTGGCCTTCGCCATCTGCTGCACGCTTCGGCTGGCCCGCTTCAACGCGCAGATCGATGTCGAGCATCAACCGCACAAGTCGGTCGGGTTCCTGACGGGTGTACCGGCGCCGGTCGGCGCTGGCCTCGCCTTCCTGCCGATGTTCCTCTGGCTTGCCAGTGGGGAGCCGATCTTCCGTGAGCCCGCCGTGATTGCGGTATGGGTGGCAGCGATCGCGATCCTGATGATCTCCAACCTTGCCACGCTCAGCTGGGGATTGATCCGTCCGCGAAGGAGCATCCGGCTTGGCGCGATTGCATTCGCGGGTTTGGTCTTTGCCGCGTTGCTGACCGAGCCGTGGTGGACGCTTGCCGGTATTTGCGTCCTCTACCTGGCGCTGATGCCGTACAGCATCCTGCGATACGCCAGGATCAAATCGCAGCGCGCCGCAGCGCTGGCTCCGACTGCAAGTGGGGCAACCCCAACGGCTGAGTGACGGGCGCGCGGTCTGCGCTCCATTGGCGTTCCAGTTCCGTCTGAATGTCGCGCCCCCGGCGGAGGCCGGTGGCGACTGACTTCTGAATCGCCGCCATCGCACTCATGGCGATGAAGCCGAACAGGATCGAGAAGGCGATTGCGACCATCGGATCAACCTTTCCTATGCGGCCTGCCTGACCCAAAACCCCGGGGCGGGACCGCTTGATAACTGCGAACCTTGTGACGAGTTCCTGTTGAAGGCGGTATGTTCTTGATTTGTTCTGACGTCAAGAGAGTTCTTCGTCTGTTCCGTTATCGAGCGGATTCGGGGTAGCTTTCCGGGTAAACCTCATCTAATGGCCCGCGCGTCGAACTGTTGGCGTTCCATTCGGGGCGCGGCGATTCGGCAAATCCACATGGGAAACGCACATACCGGTGCCGCAGGCGGGATCTCCGCCCGGTTCCAGTTTCCCAGAGGCTTAACCGGAAAGGAATGACTTATGGCGGTACCCACCGTCTCAATGCAGCAATTGATCGAGGCCGGCGCACACTTCGGCCACCAGACCCACCGCTGGAACCCGCGGATGAAGCCGTACATCTTCGGCTCGCGCAACGGCGTGCACATCCTCGACCTGTCGCAGACCGTTCCGCTGTTCGCGCGCTCGCTCGACTTCATCGCCGCGACTGTCCGTTCGGGCGGCAAGGTGCTGTTCGTCGGCACCAAGCGTCAGGCGCAGGAGCCGATCGCTCAGGCCGCTCGGGCTTGTGGCCAGCACTTCGTCAACCACCGCTGGCTCGGCGGCATGCTGACCAACTGGAAGACCATCTCGGGCTCGATCAAGCGCCTCAAGGCTCTTGAAGAGCAGCTCTCGGGCGACACCGCTGGTCTGACCAAGAAGGAAGTCCTTCAGCTCACCCGCGAGCGTGACAAGCTCGAGCTCTCGCTCGGCGGCATCCGCGACATGGGCGGCATCCCGGACGTGATGTTCGTGATCGACGCCAACAAGGAAGAGCTGGCGATCAAGGAAGCCAACGTGCTGGGTATTCCCGTCGTTGCGATCCTCGACACCAACGTCGACCCGAGCGGCATCGCGTTCCCGGTTCCGGGCAACGACGACGCCAGCCGTGCCGTGCGTCTCTACTGCGACGCCGTGGCCCAGGCGGCCACCACCGGCCGTCACGAAGGCGTGGTTGATTCGGGCACCGATGTCGGTGCGCTCGACACCCCGCCGGAAGAGACTGTGGCTGCCGAAGCTCCGGCTGCCGACGAAGCTGCTGACGTCCAGGCGTAAGCCGCCCGTCACATTCGTATTGCAGGGCGCCGGACCACGCTGAGCGGTCCGGCGCCCAGGATATTTCAAGAGGAACGTACAATGGCTTACACCGCCGCAGACGTGAAGAATCTCCGCGAGCGCACCGGCGCCGGGATGATGGACTGCAAGAAGGCGCTGGATGAAACCGGGGGCGATTTCGAATCCGCGGTCGACGCGCTGCGCGCCAAGGGTCTGGCTGCTGCCGCCAAGAAGTCGAGCCGCACCGCGGCCGAAGGTCTGGTCGGCGTTGCCGTGACCGGCACCAAGGGTGTCGCGGTCGAGGTCAACTCGGAAACCGACTTCGTCGCCAAGAACGACCAATTCCAGGATTTCGTGCGCAACGCCACCGAAGCAGCCCTGTCGCTGGCTTCGGATGATGTCGAAGCGCTCAAGGAAGCGGCCTATCCGACCGGCGGCACCGTGGGCGAGAAGCTCACCAACAACGTCGCCACCATCGGTGAGAACCAGCAGCTGCGTCGCATCAAGAGCGTCTCGGTCAGCAACGGCGTGGTCGTGCCTTACATGCACAATGCGCAGGCGCCGAACCTCGGCAAGATCGGCGTGCTCGTCGCGCTCGAGAGCGAGGCTGATGCCGCGACCCTCGAAGCGCTGGGAAAGCAGCTGGCCATGCACATCGCCGCGGCGTTCCCGCAGGCGCTCGACGCCGATGGCCTCGACGCGGACGTGATCGAGCGTGAACGCAAGGTCGCTGCCGAAAAGGCCGCCGAGACCGGCAAGCCCGCCGACGTGCAGGCCAAGATGGTCGAAGGCGCGGTGAAGAAGTACGCCAAGGAAAACGCGCTTCTGAGCCAGGTGTTCGTGATGGACAACAAGACCGCCATCTCCGACGTCGTCGCGCAGGCCGGCAAGGCCGCCGGTACGTCGATCGTGCTGAAGGACTATGTCCGCTTCCAGCTCGGCGAAGGCATCGAGAAGGAAGTCACCGACTTCGCGGCGGAAGTCGCCGCGGCTGTCGCCGGCTGATCCTTTTCGCCAGCTTTGGCTTTTCGAAAGGCCGCCGAACTTCGGTTCGGCGGCCTTTTTCGTGTCAGTAGAATGGGCTTGACGAAGGCAATCCGGCTCAATCGAGCGAAATGGCCTTTGCAAGTTCATCTGCATGGGTGAGCGCCAGCATATGTGGGGCACCGGAGATCGTGGTGAATCTGGTTGTTGGGATTTCCGCCAATCCTTGCATGAGCGACGGAGGTGTCGACGCATCATTTTCGCCTGCGATCACGTGGGTGGGGATGCAAATTTGCCCGAGATGTTCGCCTACCCCGATACCGGCGAGGGCATTCCATCCCGCGCGCCATCCCGCGAGGTCTGCTCGCTCAACGCAATCACGCGCATAGCGCACGCCCCAGTTGTTGGTGGCAAGGTCGGAAGGCCGAAACCAGCGCGTCAGACTTGGTGCAATCTGGGCGGGAAGGCCTTGCTCGTCGGCGGCGTGGGCGCGCTCTGCAAATGCAGGGAACGACCAGGCTGTGGCCGCGATGACTGTGAGGCTCGAGAGCAGCTCTGGATGCTTGAGAGCCAGTTCGAGTCCGATGGATCCTCCCAGCGAAAGCCCGGCCAGGTGAACGGGGCCGGTGCCGAGGCTTTGGATGAGCTCGGCCAGGTCGACCGCGTAGTCGCTGAGGCCTTGTGCGGGCGCTGCAGTTTGGGCGGCGCCGAAGCCGCGCAAGTCATAAGCGATAACGCGGTGCGCTCTGGTCAGATGAGGAATGACGTCTCGCCACATGCGCCAATCCAGTCCGAGAGCATGGACCAGCACCAACACCGGCTTGTTCTCGCCGCTATCGAATACACGCGTGGTGGAGTCGCGGAGGGACCATTCCTTGGTACCCGCGGCCATAGGAAGCCGTTCCTCATCAAAGACTTCCCGCACTGTATTCAGCATGTTGATGGCGCGCGGGTAACCAGCATAGACCGACATCTGCTCCAGAAGGGCCACGATCTCGTCGCGATCCGCGCCCACACGCAATGCCGCCTCGACGTGGAGGCGCAATTGCGGCTCCACGCCGCCTATCGCGCCCAACATGCCGATCGTCGCCATCTCGCGTTCGCGCCGCGAAAGCGCGGTACTGGCAAAGACGGTGCCGAATGCATGATCTAGCAGCATGTCCGCAAGCAGGGGCGATGTCCGGCGAATTCGCGCTTCGGTAGCTTCACCGCGCGCGCCGTCGATGGCGGCCAGTTCGCGTTTTCCGGTCGTGAGGTTCACGGCAGGATCCTTTCTCGTGTCTGTGTTCCTGCCGAGACGATTAGTTTATTGTGCTGAGCGCAGGATACGGAGGATTTGAGAGGGTGGCTTTCGAAAAAACGAAAGAGTTCGACTGGGACAAAGTCCGGGTCTTTCTGGCCTTGATACATGAGGGAACGTTGTCCGGTGCGGCCCGCAGCCTGCGCATCGTTCCGTCTTCGGTTTCCCGTAACATCGAGGACCTAGAGCACGCGTTGGGCTCGCATCTGTTTTATCGAACTCCGCGCGGATATCTTCCGACAGATGCAGGCCGTGCATTGGTGGAGAACGCAGAAGCTGCCGAACGGGCGATGTTTGCCTTCACAGCGCGCGGAAGCGGGCACGGCAGCTCGGTCACAGGGACCGTGCGCCTTGCCACAGCGGAGAACTTTGCGACCCGACTGATCCTGCCAAATGTGGCGACACTTCTCGCGCGCCACCCAGAGTTGCGCCTTGAAGTCGTGACGGACGTGCGCACTGTACAACTCAGCCGTCGCGAGGCGGACATCGCTCTAAGACTCGTACGGCCTCGATCTGGAAGTTATCTGGTCTCGAAAGTCGCTGAAATGGAAAGCGCGATCTTCGCCGCGTCCGACTATCTGCTGGAAGGCCCAATCATCGATCGACTTGTGTGTTGGGATGAGCGCGATGCCGACCTTGCCGCCGCACAATGGCTGCGCAAGATGCGGCCCAAGGGCAAGGCTGCCGTCACGACTACGAGTCTTGCAAGTCAGCTTGCCGCGGTGAAGGGCGGGGCAGGGCTTGGAGTCTTGCCGCTGTTCATGGCCGATGGTCTTAACAAGGTGAGCGACGAAATCCTGCGCCAGCCAGTCTGGCTAGTCCGGCACAGCGACACACACCGCAGCGCGCCGATAATCGCCGTTATGCAGTTTATCCGTGAATGTCTCGGCAGGACCAGTCACGGCTTTAGCTGACCAGCTAATGATACGACGGCGTCAGACAGTTTGCCGAAAACCGTGCGTCAGCAAATCCAGAAGCATCATCGCCAATTGCCACGACGTCGGCTACGCGGCGTCTACCAAGGCCCTTCGCCCCCTTGGCACCGCTCCGCCGCGCTCTATAAGGGCGGCAAATCCCAGTCCTACCGGAGAGAACCCCGCCCCATGCCAATGCCCAGCGTCAAGCGCGTCCTGCTCAAGTTATCGGGCGAAGTGCTTATGGGCGGGCAGCAGTTCGGGATCGATCCTGCAGTGGTCAACGAGCTCGCGCGCGAGGTTAAGGCGGCCAAGGAAAGCGGCCTCGAAATTTGCCTCGTCATTGGCGGCGGAAACATCTTCCGCGGCATGGCGGGTGCGGCCCAGGGCATGGACCGGGCGCAAGCCGATTACATGGGCATGCTGGCCACGGTGATGAACGCGCTGGCGATGCAGAACGCGCTTGAACAACTTGGCGTCCATACGCGGGTCCAGTCGGCCGTGCAGATGGACCAGGTTTGCGAGCCCGTGATCCGCCGCCGGGCTGAACGCCACCTGGAGAAGGGGCGCATCGTGATCTTCGCCGCGGGTGTCGGCAGCCCCTACTTCACCACTGACAGTGGCGCGGCCCTGCGGGCTGCGGAGATGCGGTGCGATGCCTTGCTCAAGGGCACCAGCGTCGATGGCGTCTACGACGACGATCCGAAGAAGAATTCGAATGCGACGCGTTTCGAAACCGTGAGTTACGACCGTGTCCTTGCAGACAACCTCAAGGTCATGGACGCCTCCGCCGTGGCGCTGTGCCGCGACAACGATATCCCGATCGTGGTCTTCTCGATCCGCGAGAAGGGCAATCTTGCGCGGGTGCTGTCAGGTGAAGGCGTGCAGACGATAGTGCAAAAGGAAGCCTGAGATGCCCAAGTACGACAAGGCCGATATCGAGCGCCGGATGGTCGGTGCAGTCGAGAGCCTGAAGAGCGACCTTTCGGGCTTGCGCACCGGGCGCGCCAACGTGGCGCTGCTCGACCCCGTCATGGTTGAGGTCTACGGTTCGATGATGCCATTGAACCAGGTCGCCACCGTTTCCGCGCCCGAGCCGCGCATGCTGAGCGTGCAGGTGTGGGACCGGTCGAACGTGACGCCGGTGGAGAAGGGCATTGCCCACGCCAACCTCGGCCTCAATCCGATGATCGACGGCCAGACCTTGCGCTTGCCGCTGCCCGACCTGACTGAAGAGCGCCGCAAGGAACTGGCGAAGCTCGCCGGCAAGTATGCCGAGGGCGCCAAGATCGCCATCCGCAACGTCCGCCGCGACGGCATGGAAGCGCTCAAGGAAGACGAGAAGAAGAAGGATATCTCGGAAGACGACCGCAAGCGGATGGAAGACGAAGTCCAGAAGCTGACCGATCGTTTCGTGGCCGACGTGGATGCGGCAGCGGCGCACAAGGAAAAGGAAATCCTGCAGCCGTGAACGCTTCTTCCCCGTCTCCGGTTACGTCGGGTGAAGGCGGTGCAGCCTCACTCGAAGCACAAGGTTCAGTGCGGAAAGACGGAAAATCCTACAGCGCCCGCCACGTCGCGATCATCATGGATGGCAACGGCCGGTGGGCCAAGCGGCGCCATCTGCCACGCGCCCTGGGTCACCAGCGCGGGGTCGAGGCCGTGCGCCGGCTTGTCCGCGCGATCGGGCCGATGGGGATCGATTGCCTCACGCTTTACGCCTTTTCCTCCGAGAACTGGAAACGGCCCGATGAAGAGATCTCCGATCTCATGGGCCTGATGCGGAAGTTCATCCGCAGCGACTTGCCTGAGTTCATCGCCAATGACGTGCGGCTGAAGATACTCGGCGATTACAAGGCCATGGCGCCTGATATTGTCGAGATGCTCGAAGACGCGCTGGAACGGACATCGGGTGGCAGCAAGACGCTGGCTGTGGCGCTGAACTATGGCTCGCAGCAGGAGATTGCCCGCGCCGCCGCCAAGGCCGCCGCCGAGGGCCCGGTGACGCCCGAGACGATCGCTGCCAATCTCGACACCGCCGATTTGCCGCCGCTCGATCTGCTGATCCGCACCTCGGGCGAGGTGCGGCTGTCGAACTTCCTGCTCTGGCAAGCGGCCTATGCCGAGATGTGGTTTACCGATGTGCTGTGGCCGGATTTCACTCTCGCGCATTTAGAAGAGGCGCTGGCGAGTTTTGCCGGCAGGGAACGGCGATATGGCGGACGATAGGCCCGCAGCCCACGCCCCGGGAAGTTTCGACCCGGTGCCGTTGAATGTGCGAACGGCGGATCTGCCGATCCGGCTGGCGTCGGCTGGGATGATGCTCGCGGTGCTGTTGCTGGCCTTGTGGCTGGGCGGACAGGCGCTCGACACGTTCATCTACCTGGTCGCGCTGATCGGCTTCGTTGAGTTCATGCTGCTGGTGTTCAAGGCCACGCCGCGTTTCACCGTCCGCCTTCCCGCGGTGATCGCCGGGGCGTTCTATTTCGGCTGTGCCGCTTCGATCATGGCTGGGGCGGGCACTTTCCTGCTGGTGCTGGTCATCGGGGTGACCGTCGCCACGGACACCGGCGCCTACTTTGTCGGCCGCGCGATCGGCGGGCCGAAGATTGCGCCATCGATAAGTCCGTCCAAGACCTGGGCAGGTCTGGTTGGTGGCATGGTAGCTTCCGCTGCTTGGGTCTTCGCCTGGGTGTTTGCGATCGATGCGCCGCTCGACGACTGGCTCGGTCCGCGGTTTGAGTTGGGACTCAAGATGTCGGCGCAGAACCTCGTCGGCGCGGTGTTTGTCGGGGCGGGGCTGGCAGTCGTGGCTCAAGTCGGAGACTTTTTCGAGAGCTGGCTGAAGCGACGCGCAGGCGTTAAGGACAGTTCGCGCCTGATTCCGGGTCATGGCGGGATATTCGACCGGATCGACGGCCTAATCCCGGTCGCGATCGTGGCTGGTTTGGTCGCGACGCAGATGGTCGTCTAGGTCAAAGACCGATGCGTACAATCACGATCCTTGGGGCGACCGGCTCGATCGGGGCCTCCACGCTCGACCTGATCCGGCGCAACCGGACGGACTGGCGCGTGGTGGCGCTGACGGCCCATTCCCAAGCGAATGAGCTGGCTCGCCTGGCGCGTGAGTTTCGACCCGAGATCGCGGTCATCGGCGATGAAGCTCGCCTGCCGGAATTGCGGGAGGCACTCGCTGGAACCGGGATCGAAAGTGCAGGAGGCGCCCAGGCGCTGTGCGAAGCCGCCGGGCGCGCCACCGACTTGACGGTGTCGGCCATCGTCGGGGCCGCCGGGTTGGCGCCGACAATGGCGGCGATCGAGCAGGGCGGCGTGGTGGCCTTGGCCAACAAAGAGGCGCTGGTTTCGGCAGGCGACGTGATGACCGCCGCCGTCGCGCGGTTCGGCGCCACGCTGCTGCCCACCGACAGCGAGCACAACGCGATTTTCCAATGCCTGCAAGCCGGCCGGATCGAGGACGTACGCTCGATCACCCTGACAGCGAGTGGCGGGCCGTTCCGCGAATGGACCTGGGATCAACTGCGCGCGGCAAGCCCGGCGCAGGCGCTCAAGCATCCGAACTGGGACATGGGTGCGAAGATCACCATCGATTCCGCGACGATGATGAACAAGGGCCTCGAATACATCGAGGCGCACCGGCTGTTTCCGGTCGGGCTCGAGAAGATCCGCATTCTCGTCCATCCGCAAAGCGTGATCCACTCGATGGTCGAATACCGCGACGGGTCCACCCTGGCGCAGCTTGGCCCTTCGGACATGCGCGTGCCTATCGCCTCGTGCCTCGCCTGGCCGGCGCGCATGGATACGCCTTGTGCACCGCTGGATCTTGCAGCGCTTGGCTCGCTGACTTTCTTTGCGCCCGACGAGGAGCGCTTCCCCGCGACCAGGCTTGCGCGTGAAGCGGCGGAAGCGGGCGGGGCTGCGCCTGCGGTGCTGAGCGCAGCGAACGAAGTGGCCGTGGCGGCGTTTCTCGCTGGTCAGATAGCGTTCACCGATATTTCGGCATTGGTGGCGCAAACTCTCGACAGCGACCTGCCACCCGCACCACAGTGCCTCGACGATGTTCTCGCCGTCGACGCTGTGGCGAGGGTGAGGGCCGCCGAAATGCTGGAGATTACCCGAGTTGCTTGAGAGCGTTCCTTGGTGGATGTGGATAGTCGGCTTCCTGCTGGTGCTTGGGCCGTTGGTGACCGTCCACGAACTCGGTCACTATCTGGTGGGGCGCTGGTTCGGCGTTAAGGCCGACAGCTTCTCGGTCGGCTTTGGTAAGGAACTGGCCGGCTATACCGACAAGCGCGGTACTCGCTGGAAGCTCTCCGCTCTGCCGCTCGGTGGCTACGTGCAATTCGCCGGTGACATGAACCCCGCAGGGCAGCCGAGCGAAGAATGGCTTGCGCTGCCAGAGGAAGAGCGGGCGAAAACCTTTCAGGCCAAGCCTTTATGGCAGCGCGCCTTGATCGTTGCTGCGGGGCCGGTGACCAACCTGCTTGTCGCCATCGCGATCCTCGCCAGTTTCAATCTCGCCTATGGCCGCCTGGAGATACCTCCTGTCGTCGCGATGCTGGTGGACGATGGCGCTGCTGCCAAGGCTGGGATCAAGGTCGGGGACCGTATCCTGGCGGTGAACGGCAACACTATCGAAGGCTTCAACCAAGTTCCGGCAATGGTCGCCGCCTATCCCGGCGAGGACATTGCCTTCGAAGTCGAGCGCGGCGGAGAGCGCCTGACTTACGAGTTCCAGATCGCCGCGGTGAAGGAGCGAGATCGCTTCGGTAACGAGTTCCTGACGGGGCAGGTCGGCATTGGATCGGGGGCAGGGCGCCTGGTTCCCGTAGGTCCCGCTGAGGCCGTCGTGCTGTCGGTGCGGCAGACCGGCGACATCGTCAGCATGATGGTGACCGGCATCAAGCAGATCGTGACAGGCCGACGGCCGATCACCGAGCTTGGCGGACCGATCAAGATCGCCAAGTTTTCCGGCGAGCAACTGAGCCTCGGATGGCGCGAATACGTATGGTTCGCGGCGATGATCTCGATTAACTTGGCATTCATTAACCTGCTGCCAATCCCGGCCCTCGACGGTGGGCATCTGGCTTTCTACGCGGCCGAAGCGGTCCGCCGGAAACCAGCCAGTCCGCGCAGTCAAGAATGGGCGTTCCGCACCGGTATAGCCTTCGTGCTGGCCTTGATGCTGTTCGTTACCATCAACGACGTCGCCTCGCTGTCTTTGTTCGGCAGCTAGGCGAAGGTGAGTGGGCTCCACCCGGCATTAGCGGGGCGGGGATAAGGAAGGCACTGCAGCGTAAATCCCGGCAAGTTTGCTTGAACGCCTGCCTCACTTGGGGCAAGGCCGCACCTCGCGCTTTCGCGAGACTTGTCGTCTTGACCGGGACGAAGTCACTGCAGCAATAAATTGGGATGTGGCGCGTAAGAATGGATGGGGACATGAGCGGTAAGGCAAAGTCGATCGGCGCCTCGCATTTCGTTGTGGCCCTCCTGGGGTGCACTGTCCTGGCGGGAGTTCCGGTTGCGGCGCTTGCCCAACAGGCCCAGCCACCTGCAGCGCCGGCACCGCTTGATGCAGCAGCTGCCCAGGCCCCAGCCCAAACTCCGGCACAGCCCGAAGGCGGCGTGATCCGTTCGATCGCGGTGGCGGGCGCCCAGCGGCTCGAACCCGCGACGATCGTATCTTACATCCAGATGCGCGTCGGGCAGAACTACACTGCCGCCTTGGCCGACCAGGCGCTCAAGGACCTGGCCGCTACCGAGCTGTTTTCGGACTTCAACATCGATTTCGACGCGAATACCGGCAATGTTGTCATCACGGTCGTCGAAAGCCCGGTGATCAACCGGGTGGTTCTGGAGGGCAACAAGCGCCTCAAGGACGACAAGATCCTGCCCGAGATCAAGCTCGCGCCGCGTCAGATATTCACCCGTTCCAAGGTCCGCGCAGACGTCGCGCGCATCATCGAACTCTACAAGCGCCAGGGTCGCTTCGCGGCAACGGTCGAGCCGCAGATGGTCCAGCTCGACCAGAACCGCGTCGATGTCATCTTCGAGATCAACGAAGGTCCGAAGTCCAAGGTCCGCCAGATCAACATCATCGGCAACGAGCAGTTCTCGGATGGTGAGTTGCAGGGCGAGATGGTGACCAAGGTCGCCAGCCTGACCAAGATCTTCAGCTCGACGACGAGCTATGACCCTGACAGGCTGGCGTTCGACCAGCAGCAGCTGCGCTCGTTCTATCTGCAGAACGGCTATGTCGATTTCCGCATCGTCTCTGCGGTTGCCGAGCTGACCCCGGACAAGAAAGACTTCATCATCACGTTCGTGGTGGAAGAGGGTGAGCGCTACAAGTTCGGCAACGTCGCTGTCGAAAGCCAGCTGCGTGATTTCGACAGCACGGTGATGACCAACGCGCTGCCGATGAAAACCGGCGACTGGTATGATGCCAAGTTGGTCGAAGATACCATCGACAACATCACCGAGACGGCTGGCACGTTCGGCTATGCCTTCGCCGAAGTGCGCCCACAGTACGTGCGCAATCGCGAAAACCTGACGATGGACCTCAAGTTCGTCATCAACGAAGCGCCGCGCGTCTATGTCGAGCGGGTCGACATCAACGGCAACACGCTGACGCAGGACAAGGTTATCCGGCGTGAGTTCCGCCTTGCCGAAGGCGATGCGTTCAACTCGCTGAGCGTCAAACGTTCGACCGCGCGCATCAACTCGCTGGGCTATTTCCAGGAGAACTTCGAGATCGAGCAGGTCGATGGCAGCGCGCCCGACCGGATCGTCCTCGAGGCTAACGTCCAGGAACAGGCGACGGGCGAGCTTTCGCTTTCGGCCGGCTTCTCCAGCCTTGAGAGCTTCGTGTTCCAGGGCTCGATCCGCCAGAACAACTTCCGCGGCCGCGGGCAGACCGTGGGCCTTCAGCTCAACTATTCGCGCTATTCGCAAGCGTTCAACGTCAGCTTCACCGAGCCTTACGTATTCGACAAGAACATCTCGGCCGGTGCCGACATCTACCGCCGCGACTACAACAACGCCTATTACAAGGATACCACCGCCACTTACGAATCCTCGACGACAGGACTTCAGGGGCGTTTGGGAATTCCGCTGACCGAGACGGTTTCAGCGCTTGCTCGCTATACGTTGAACTTTGAAGACGTAACCATCGACGAAAACCAGTATTACTCCGACCTCGATGGCGATGGCGTGCGGACTTGCGACCCGATCCTTGCCGGACGCTATCTGTGCGACGCCATCGGCAAGCGCACCAGTTCAATTCTGGGCATGTCGGTCATTCAGAACACCTTGGACAATGGCGCGCGACCGACACGTGGTCAGCGAGCCATTGCCAGTGTCGACCTGGCGGGCCTTGGCGGCGATACCTACTACGTTCGCGGACGGGCGGAAGCGAAGCGGTTTTGGCAGCTACGCCCGGGTTTCATCTTCACGCTCGGAGCGGAAGTCGGATATATCCACGGCCTGAAAGACAAGGGCCCGGAAACGGATGACGTTCAGCTCACCGATCGGTTCTTCCTTGGCGAGCCTGACATTCGCGGCTTTGATATTCGCGGCGTTGGCCCTCGCGTAATAAGGCAATTGTACGAAACGGATGGGACCGGCAATGTTGTTATCGGTCCCGACGGCAACGGGGTTCTGATACCCTACGATTCAAAGAACACTCAGAACGATTCACTGGGCGGACACGCCTACTATCTTGGCAGAGCCGAACTCGAAATCCCGCTGGGGTCGGGCGCGCGCGAGATGGGTATTCGTCCGTCGATCTTTGCCGACATCGGCTCGGTCTTCGGCGTCAAGACGCCGGTCCTTATCGACACCTTCCCGAATGGCAGTTTCTATCCGACGCGCAATGCCACGGGTGACCCGCTGTACACGCAAATCAACGACTCTACGTTGAATTCCAGCGGCGTTTGTACTGGTACGGCGGTCATCGTGACCAGTCCCACCAATTCGAATCCGGGCTGCCTGCCGGCCAGCAATGGCCAGGCCAACAACATTCCGATCGGCACGACCTATCCGGCGTTCAAGGAAACGTTCCTCGGCAATTCGGCGATGCCTCGCCTTTCGGTCGGTATCGGCGTAAACTGGAACTCCCCCTTCGGACCATTCCGTATCGACTTCGCTTATCCAATCCTCAAGCAGGAAGGCGACGACACCAAGAAATTCTCCTTCAACGTAGGGACCCAATTCTAATGAAGAACCAACTTTTCGCGACTGCCGCGCTTGCTCTGGCCGTCGTTGCGAGCCCCGCCTCGGCCCAGGTCAACGGCATCGCCGTGGCTGAGCCAGCTATCGCCATCGCCGCCTCGCAGGCCCTGCAGACCGCTTTCGGGCAGATCTCCCAGACCTACCAGGCGCAGCGCACCCAGCTTGAACAGCTCCAGTCGCAGCGCCAGGCGGCCCTGAAGCAGTTCGACGTGAACAACGATGGCCAGCTGAGCGAAGCCGAGGCGACCACGGCGCAGAACAACACAGCTGCCCGGACCCAGATCGAAGGTCTCGACCAGCAGATTTCGCAGGTCCAGCAGCCGATCACGCAGGCTCGTGTCTACGCTCTCGAGCAAGTGGCGCAGCAGTTCGGCCCGGCGGTCCAGCAGGTTGTCACCCAGCACAGCCTGCAGCTGATCCTCTCGCCCGGCCAGGCGGTCTACGCCAGCCAGGCGGCTGACGTGACCGACGAAATCGCCACTTCGCTCAACACGCTGGTCCCGGCTGTGTCGACGACCGTGCCGGCCGGCTGGCGTCCGCAGCAGCAGACTGTCTCGCTGTACCAGGAAGTGCAGCAGGTTCTGGTGCAGGCGGCGTTGCAGCAGCAGGCGCAGCAGCAGCAGGCCGCTCAGCCGCAAGCTGCGCAGCCGCAGGGCCGCTAAGCAGCGATCCGGGGGCAGGGCATGACAGAGGCAAACCAGGCCGTGGATGGGCACGCTTACGATATCGTGCAAATCCTCAATGCCCTGCCGCACCGCTATCCGCTGCTGCTCGTCGATCGGGTCAAGAGCCTGAAGATCGACGAGGAGATTCACGCGGTAAAGGCAGTCAGCTTCAACGAGCAGTTCTTCCAGGGCCATTTCCCTGGCCGGCCGATCATGCCGGGCGTGCTGCAGATCGAAGCGCTGGCCCAGGCGGCGGCGATCCTGGCGATCGAAACGCTCCAGCTCGCCGGTTCGGGCAAGCTGGTCTATTTCATGGCGATCGAGGAAGCGAAGTTCCGCGCCCCGGTGGAGCCCGGTTGCCTGCTCGACCTCAACGTCGGCTTCGTCCAGAAGCGCGCCCGCGTGTGCAAGTTCTGGGGCAAGGCCAGCGTCGAGGGCAAAGTGACCTGCGAAGTGCAATTCACTGCGATGGTCGCCGATCCGCCCAGCGCAAACTGATTTAGGCGCGGCCTGAGCCAGGTTGCAATTACTCGCGCCCATCTGTAAGGGCGCGCCTTTCCCGATATTGCAGGGCCGGTCGGAACCGGTCAAACGCTCGAAGGACTAATGCGATGAAGGCCGATACCCATCCCGATTACCACATGATCAAGGTGCAGATGACCGACGGCACCGTGTTCGAAACTCGCTCCACCTGGGGCAAGGAAGGCGACACGCTGCACCTCGACATCGACCCGACCAGCCACCCGGCTTGGACCGGCGGAACGCGCCAGGTCGACCAGGGCGGCCGCGTTGCGCAGTTCAACAAGCGCTTCGGCGGGCTCACGCTCAAGAAGAACTGAGCCAAGCCTCGAATTTGAGACAAGTGAGGGCGGTCCTGCGGGGCCGCCCTTTTCTTTTGTGGTGCCTACGGGGATTGCCAAGTCAAACGCTGAGCCCATCCTCCCCGGCCCGGGGAGGGGGACCAACCGAAGGTTAGTGGAGGGGCACCCTCGGGTTGCTCTGAGCTTTCGGGGGAGCGCACATCCGCCCGTGCCCCTCCACCATGCTGCGCATGGTCCCCCTCCCCATGCTGGGGAGGATCTGAAACTCGGACATGCAAGATCGCCCGCGGGCGAGCGCGGGCCTAACGCCGAGAGAGAACATCGCGGACGGGCAAAGGCCGGCGCGTCCTGGGCGTCACAGGATTGCCTTGCGCGAGCATGGAATGCGAACGGCGGCGAGGGCTGCGACCAAAACTCGCTGCTCGGCCGGCGCGTCCTGGGCGTCACAGGATTGCCTTGCGCGAGCATGGAATGCGAACGGCGGCGAGGGCTGCGACCAAAACTCGCTGCTCGGCCCTGTCGGATAAGAGGCACTGGCCGTTAGGGCTCGCAGGTCCCGCCAGTGGTTGTCATCCTCGTATCCTACGCTGGACACCCTCTGACGATGTCGGAAGGGCGCCGGCCTTAGCTGCGGGAGTGAGAACGAAGCGCTACGCCCCCGCACCCGTCGCTTGTCAGTGGCATTCTGACGGCGGGGCATATAACCTATTTGGTTAGAAATGTCAAGAGCGACGGCTCGCCCAACAGGCGATATCAATCTCCTGAGGGCTCAAACTTCAGCCGCCCGGCAAGCCTGCCCTTACCTGTATCGCGAACGTGGTGCCTGCCATCCACCACCGCAACGTCCGGAAAGTCGTGATACGAATTGAGGCCGAGACAGGCTACGTTGACCCCGTAGGTATCCGGGTCAGAACGCCGCTGATGGAAAGTGTACGTACCGCACACCGAGCAGAAGTAGTGTTTCGCCACCTTGGTGTTGAACTGATAGCAGCCGAGCTGGTCTTCGCCCTCCAGGATCACCAGTCCATCCAGCGGCGTCCCTACCGTGACCGCGCCCTTGGTTGAGCAAATCGAGCAATCGCAGCGCGCCCCGCGCAGCGGCTCCTCGACCTGGGCCGTGAACTTCACCGCGCCGCAATGGCATGATCCAGATCGCTGAACGCTCACCATCCCCAGGGCCTTTCACGATACCATTTGGTGATCACGTATTTCACACCCTTGCGCACCTTCATTCCGTGATGGAGCGTCGCGGGGTTCAGGCTGCCGTCGGGGCGGTGGTTGTTCCAGCACAGCAGCTTGCCTTCCTGCGGCCGAAACATCTTGTCGATCACCTTGAACCGCGTCGCGCCGCCTGCCTCGACATCGTTGAGGTAGATCATGAAGGTCCAGGTCCGCTGCCCGGCGACCGAGCAGTACTTCTCGAAGTCCTGCCCCGAGGGTTCGAAGTAGTCGGTGTGATTCTTGAATTCCTGGCCGACTTCGTAACGCTGGCCCTGGACTGGCTCACCGTAGGCAGCATCAATCCCGTTGAGACCGATGAGCAAAGCCTCGAGTTCCTGCACCGCCGGTTCCTCCGGGCTGAGGTCGCAAGTCTCGCTGGTGCGGAAATAGTGATCGCCATTGGCGTCGGCGATGGTGGAGGGCCGGCGATCCTTGTCGATCAGCGCGATCAGGCGCGTGCAGAGCTCGGGAGAAAGGAAACCGGGCAAGTCGTACACTTCAGCCCTTGGTGTCGGTACGCGCCGCAGCCCCGGCCGGGCGGCCAGGTGATCGGCAGTGGTCTCTCCAGGATTCGCCATCAGCCCTGGATAGCCGGGGAGCCTCGCGTAAGAAAGTTGCGTTGACCGTCACCTGACGAAGTTTTCACTTTGCTTGGCAAGTGACCTGTGCAACAGGCTCGCGCCCGCGCCGATCTGGCTTGACCGGTTGGTGCGTCTGCCTGAGAGCCACCGCGACACAGCGCAAGGTGGCTGAGGCTGTGGCGATTGTAGCTCAGTTGGTTAGAGCGCCGGTTTGTGGTACCGGAGGTCGCGGGTTCAAACCCCGTCAATCGCCCCATTCCCCTCCATGTCCTGGCGCTTTCGCACCTTATTGCGCGAGGCCTTTTGCATGACGGCTTTCTGGACCGAAGCAGACTGGGACGAACACGAACTCGTCCAACTGGTACACGACAAGGCTTCGGGCCTGACGGCGATCCTTGCGCTCCATTCCACCCATCTTGGCCCCGGCGCCGGGGGCACGCGGTTCTGGCACTATGCCGACCCGCAAGGCGGTATGCGCGATGCGCTGCGGCTGTCGCGCGGGATGAGCTACAAGAATGCCATGGCCGGCCTGCCGATGGGCGGCGGCAAGGCTGTCGTTCTCCTCGACAAGGACCGGACCAAGACGCCCGAGATGTTGGCCGCATTCGGCGATGCGGTGGACGCGCTCGGCGGCCGTTACGTTACAGCTGAGGATGTCGGCGCGAGCGAGGCCGACATGGTCGCGATCTCCAAGCGGACGCCGCACGTTTGCGGTTTACCCGCGGGCGAGGGAGAACTGGGCGGTGATCCCGGACCGTTCACCGCGATGGGCATCTTCCTCGGTATCAAGGCGGCGGTGGCGCACAAGCTCGGGCGCCAGGACCTCGATGGCGTTCGCGTAGCTCTGCAGGGCTGCGGGAGTGTCGGCGGCGGGGTAGCCCGGTTGCTGGCAAAGGAAGGCGCACGCCTGACCTTGGCCGATATCACTCCGGCCCGCGCTGCCGCGCTGGCGGCGGACCTCGGCGCGACGGCCGTGGCCGCGGACGAGATCATGGCGACCTCGTGCGATGTCTTCAGTCCGAACGCGCTCGGGGCGATTCTCGATGCAGAGGGAATCGCCAGCCTCGACTGCCCGATCGTGGCAGGTGGGGCGAACAACCAACTGGCCCGGCGCGAACACGGTGCCCTGCTGGCGGAGCGCGGCATTCTCTATGCTCCGGACTATGTCATCAACGCGGGCGGCATCATCAATGTCAGTCTCGAGTACTTGTGCCGCCAGCACGGCGAGCCTTGCGACCTGAACGAAGTCCGGGCGCGCATCGCGCAGATTCCCGAGCGCCTGGAATCGATCTGGCGCGAGAGCGATGAGAGCGGGCTGTCCTCGGACGTCGTGGCCGACCGGATGGCGCAACGGTTGATTGGGCGAGGCTAGACCCTTTCGTTGATTTTGTCCGAAACGCCGCGTGTCGCCCCTTGCTCGCGGAACCCTGACCTGCCAAAGCCGCGCGCGGACCATGCATGGCTTCGCTAATCCTGCCCGCTTCCTGCGGATCGCCCGCTGGCTGACCCCGGCTTTGTTGCTGGCTGGCCTCGTGCTGACTTCCGGTTCGCTAGCCTGGGGCCTGTTCGGCGCTCCGGCCGAGCGGTTGCAGGGCGACACCGTTCGTATCGTCTTCATCCACGTCCCCTCGGCCTGGCTCGGCATGGGCGGTTGGACGGCGATTGCCGTCGCCAGCCTCGTCGAGCTGGTCTGGCGCCACCCGCTGGCGGCGATTGCTGCCCGGGCTACCGCCGTTCCGGGAGCGGTATTCGCGGCGATCTGTCTCGCCAGCGGATCGATCTGGGGTCGCCCCGCCTGGGGTACCTGGTGGGTGTGGGACGGGCGCCTGACGAGCATGCTCGTGCTGCTG
Organism: Altererythrobacter sp. Root672; assembly: GCF_001427865.1. Classification (NCBI taxonomy): domain Bacteria; kingdom Pseudomonadati; phylum Pseudomonadota; class Alphaproteobacteria; order Sphingomonadales; family Erythrobacteraceae; genus Altererythrobacter; species Altererythrobacter sp. Root672. The sequence goes on along the minus strand of NZ_LMHH01000001.1, from coordinate 1,362,463 downwards.
TTCCTCTACTTCGGCTACATCGCGCTCGCCCAGGCGTCCGACCGGGAAGGGGCGTCGAGCCGCATCGTGGCGATCTTTGGCCTCGTCGGCGCGGTGAACATTCCGATCATCCACTTCTCGGTGCTGTGGTGGAACTCGCTCCACCAGCCGCCGAGCCTGACCACTGGCGGTTCGGCCATGGCCGCCGAATTTCTCATTCCGCTTGCCGTCGCGACGCTCGGGTTCTCGTTCATCTTCGGCGGGGTAGTGCTCGCGCGGATGCGGGCGATTCTGGCCGACGTCCAGGCAGAAGCGCGGCTGCGTCGGCGCGCGCTGGAGGATTGATGCGCGAAGCACTAGACCATTGGGATTTCGTGATTGCGGCCTATGCCGTCGGAGTGCTGGGCACTCTGGCGCTGGTGGCGTGGAGCTGGCTCTCCATGCGCGCCGCCGAAAGCCGGCGCGATAGGGCTCGTGCCCGATGACCAGCGCGCTCAAGCCCAAGCATCAGCGCCTGGTGCTGATCCTGGTCGCCGTCGCCGCACTGATCGGCGCCGCACTGCTTGCGGCCTGGGCGCTGCGCAACCAAGCGAGCTATTTCTACGTGCCGAGCGACATGGCAGGCAATCCGCCCGCGGCGGGCCAGGCCGTGCGTCTTGGCGGAATGGTCGAGGCCGGGTCGCTCAAGACCATGGCCGATGGCGTGACGATCCATTTCATTGTCGGTGACGGAACTGCACGCATTCCGGTGGTCTTCTCCGGCATCGTGCCCGACTTGTTCGTCGAAGGATCGGGCGTGGTCGCCGAAGGCTCGTTGCGGCCCGACGGCACCTTCAAGGCGGACAACCTGCTCGCCAAGCACGACGAGAACTACATGCCGCGCGAACTCGAGGACATGTCTGCCGCCCAGAAGCGGGAAACGGTCGCGGAAACCCAATGATCGCCGAATTCGGCCTTTCCGCCCTTTGGCTAGCTGCTGCCCTTGCGGGCCTCCAGCTGCTCGCCGGTTTCCTGGGCTTGCGGGAGAGGCGATCGGAGCTGTCTGCGCTGGTTCGTCCGGCCGCGGTCACTCAAGCGCTGTTGTGCGCGCTTTCGTTCGGTGCCTTGCTCCTGCTTTTCGCGCGCACTGACCTGTCGGTCGCGCTGGTCGCGAAGAACTCGCATTCGGACAAGCCGTTCATCTTCAAGCTCGCCGGGGCCTGGGGCAACCACGAAGGCTCGATGCTGCTGTGGGTCACGGTGATGGCGCTGGCCGGCGGTCTGATCGCCTTCCTTGAGCGCCGCCTGCCGGAGCGGACCATGCTGGCCACGCTCGCCTCGCAGGCGTTTGTCGGGCTCGGCTTCTATGCCTTCCTGCTGGTTTCCTCGAACCCGTTTGAACGGCTCGTGCCGGTGGCGGCCGAAGGGGCAGGGCTCAATCCGCTGCTGCAGGACATCGGTCTCGCGCTGCATCCGCCCACGCTCTACTTCGGCTATGTCGGCCTCTCGATCGCCTTCAGCTTCGCGGTCGGCGCGCTGCTGACAAGGCAGGTCACGCCTGATTTCGCCAAGGTCATGCGGCCCTGGGTGCTCGGCGCGTGGATCTTCCTCACGCTCGGCATCACCGCGGGCAGCTACTGGGCTTACTATGAGCTCGGTTGGGGCGGCTGGTGGTTCTGGGACCCGGTCGAGAACGCCTCGCTTATGCCGTGGCTGGCGGCGACTGCTCTGCTCCATTCGGTAAGCGTGCTGGCCTCCCGCGATGCGTTGAGGGCCTGGACAATCATGCTTGGCGTGGTGGCCTTCTCGATGAGCATGATCGGCACGTTCCTCGTGCGTTCGGGCATTCTCACTAGCGTCCATGCCTTCGCCGTAGACCCCGAGCGCGGCACGTTCATCCTAGTCCTGCTCGCAATCTACATTGGTGGCGCACTGGCGCTGTTTGCTTTTAGGGCCGGCACGATTGCCGAAGGCGAGCGCTTCTCGGTGCTGAGCCGCGAGGGCGCCCTGGTGGTGAACAACGTGGCGCTCTCGGCGATCCTGGGCATCGTGCTGTTGGGCACGCTCTATCCGCTGCTGACCGAGGCGTTCGATGTGCGGGTCTCGGTCGGGCCGCCGTACTTCAATCCGGTGGGTGCGATCTTCTTCCTGCCGATGCTGGTCGTGCTGGCGGTTGGGCCCTTGCTGCGTTGGCGGCGGGACAGCTTTGCCCGCATTCGCCTGCCGGTGATCGCGATCGGAGTAGTGGGCTTTGCCGTGCTTCTCGCCGGATGGCTGATTGCCGGGATCGCGCTCATGCCTTTGCTGGGCATGACGCTTGCGGCCGCAGTGGCCGTCGGCAGTGTCCTCCCGTTGCGCGGCCGTTCGCTGCGCCGGTTGCCGCTGCCGGTCTGGGGCATGGTGGTTGCGCACTTCGGGATCGCGGTCGCGCTGTTCGGCATGGCGGCGGATACGGCCTTTACCAAGGAAAAGCTGGTCGCCGCGAAAGTGGGCGAAACGGCGCAAGTGGGCCCTTGGTCTGTCAAGCTGGCCTCAGTCGATCCTGTCGCCGGACCCAACTGGACCGCGCTCGAGGCGCGCTTGTTGGCAAGCTATAACGGCGGGGCCGAGCATGAACTCAAGCCCCAGGCACGCAGCTTCTGGACTCCGCCGCAGCAGACCAGCGAGTCCGCGCTGCACACTCGCTGGAACGGCCAGCTCTACGCCGTGATCGGCGGAGAGGCCGAAGGCGGGCGCTGGCAGATACGCCTGTGGTGGAAGCCGTTCGTGACATGGATCTGGTACGGCGGCGTGCTGATCGCGCTGGGCGGTTCGCTGGCCTTGGTCGGCCGTCTCTCGGGCGATCTCCTGCGCCGTTCGGCGCAGGCGCAGATCGCTGCTCGTCGATCGACGGAGGCGGTGCCTGAGCTTGAACCGGCCGAGGTGACCGTGTGACCTGGCTACGTTGGGTCCTATTGGCGCTGGTCGCCGGTCTGTTCGGGCTGTTTGCCTGGCAGCTTTCGCAGCCGAAGGACGAGTTCGTCCACAGCGCGATGATCGGAGAACCGATTCCGGCGTTCGAACTGCCAGCCGCGGTTGCCGACCGGCCGGGCCTGTCCAGCGTCAACCTGGCTGACGGACAGCCCAAGCTGCTCAACATCTTCGCCAGCTGGTGCGTCCCCTGCAGGGCCGAAGCACCGCAGTTGGCGCAACTGGAGGCAAGCGGCGCAAACATCGTCGCCGTCGCCATCCGCGACCGTCCCGAAGACGTCGCCGCATTCCTTGAGGCCTACGGCAACCCGTTCAGCCGCATCGGCAAGGATGACATCAGCGCCGTCCAGCTGTCGATTGGTTCTTCGGGCGTCCCCGAAACCTTCGTCATCGATGGCCAGGGCGTGATCCGCTACCAGCACATCGGCGACATCCGCGATAACGACATCCCCAAGCTGCTCGAAGAGCTGCGGAAGGCGGGCGCATGAACGCGCGCCTGATCCTTGCAGCGATGTTGCTGGCCCTTGCCGCTCCCGTCGCCGCGCAGGACTCGCTCCCGCCGGCGCCCTACGCCTACCGTCAGCTCGACGACCCGGAGCTAGAGGCCAAGGCTCAGGCGCTGATGGAGACGCTCCGCTGTCTCAAGTGCCAGAGCCAGTCGATCGCCGACAGCGACGCGCCGATGGCCGGCGACATGCGCCACCAGGTCCGCACCCGCATTGCCGCGGGCGAGGAGCCGGAGCACGTGCGCGCCTGGCTGATCGAGCGCTACGGCGATTACGTTAGCTACAAGCCTGAGATCAGCGCCACGACCTGGCCGCTGTTCGCAATTCCGTTGGCGCTAATGGCGCTCGCGATACTCATCATCCTGCGCCGGCTGAGGAAAGCAAAATGAGCTGGCTGATCGCCATAGCCGTCGCCCTCGCGGCGTTCGCCCTGGCCGCCTTCGTACTCGGCGTTCCGAGGCAAGGCTGGACATCGTTTGCCGCCGCTCTTGCGCTCGGTCTCGCGGGTTATGCCGTACAGGCCAGCCCCGGCGTTCCCGGCGCCCCTGCCGCGCCGCGCGCCGCAGGAGAGATCGATTCCGGCTTCTCCTACGTCGATGAGCGCAAGGAAATGATCGGATCTTCGGCTCTGTCGGGGAACAAGAAGCTGGTGATCGCCGATGCGCTCGCCCGTCAGGGGCAATTCGCCAACGCCGCTGCGATGTTGCGCGGGGCAGTGCATGACAATCCTCGCGATGCCGAAGCCTGGCTCGCGCTGGGCAATGCGCTGGTCGAACACTCTGGCGGGATCCTGACGGAGCCGTCCTTGGTCGCTTATCGCCGAGCCTCGGAGCTCGATCCCGACGGTGTCGGCCCGGGCTATTTCCTCGGCCTGGCGCTGATCAGGCAGGGCCAGCTGATTGAAGCGCGTGGCGTTTGGCAGGCGACCGTGGAAGGCTCCCCCGAGGATGCGGCAGGTCGCGCGCTGCTCGAGGAACGGCTCGTACGGCTCGATGCTCTGATCGCGCAGTTTTCCGGGCAAGCACCTGTCCCGCAACAGGATTGAGCCCTCTGCACGCATTGCGGCGTCATGATGCCGCTGCTAAGCGCCGCGCTCCGCACGACTGAGTCGCGCAGGGGGCCCTAAATCCCGATGACTGACGTCTCGCATTCCCACCACTCCGACAGTTCCAGAGCAGGGTTGGCCAAGCTGGCCGTGGGCGCCGTAGGCGTCGTCTACGGCGACATCGGCACCAGCCCGCTTTACGCGATGAAGGAGACTTTCGTCGGCCACCATCCCTTGGCGGTCGACCTCGTTCACGTCTACGGTGTGGTCAGCGTGATGTTCTGGTCGCTAATGATCCTGGTGACCGGCAAATACGTGTTCCTGACACTGCGGGCGGACAACAAGGGCGAAGGTGGCAGCCTGGCACTGCTCGCGCTGATCCAGCGCAAGACCGGAAGCGGAGGGCGTTGGAGCAACGGGCTGGTCCTGCTCGGCATTTTCGCCACGGCGCTGTTCCTGGGCGACTGCATGATTACTCCGGCGATCTCGGTGCTGTCGGCGGTCGAGGGCCTAACTGTGGTCCAGAACAACTTTGCGCCCTATGTCTTGCCGGCGGCGTCGGGGATCCTGATTGGGCTGTTCCTGATCCAGAAGCGCGGCACGGAGCGTGTGGGCACATTGTTCGGCCCGGTCATGCTGGTCTATTTCGTTACGCTGGCCGTGCTGGGCGTGTCGAGCATCGTGCTTCGGCCCGAGGTGCTCCAGGCGCTCAATCCCATCTGGATCTACCACTTCTTCGCCACCGACCCGTACCTCGCCTTCCTTGCGCTCGGCTCTGCGGTCCTGGCGCTGACCGGGGCCGAGGCGCTTTATGCCGACATCGGCCATTTCGGGCGCAAGCCGATCCAGGTCGCCTGGATCATTCTGATCTTCCCTGCATTGCTGCTCAACTATCTCGGCCAGGCCTCGCTGCTGCTTCGCAATCCGGCTGCGGCCGAGAACCCGTTCTTCCTGTTGGCCCCCGAAGACCTGCGTTTGCCCCTGGTGCTGTTGGCCACAGCGGCCACGGTCATCGCCAGCCAGGCGGTGATTACCGGCGCCTATTCGGTTATGCAGCAGGCCGTGCAACTGGGCGTGATGCCGCGTCTGCGCATCAGTCATACTTCGGCGAGCGCTCACGGGCAGATCTACATTCCCGCGGTCAACTGGAGCCTGATGCTGCTTGTTATCCTGCTGGTGGTGAGCTTCGGGGAATCGTCCAACCTCGCCGCGGCCTACGGTATCGCCGTGACGGGTACGATGATCTGTACCACGATCATGCTGACGGTGCTGGTACGCCGGGTCTGGAATTGGCCGCTGCCGCTGGTCATCGCGGTGATTTCGGTCTTCTTCCTGCTCGACGGCGCCTATTTCGCCGCGAACCTCACCAAGATCCCGGACGGTGGCTGGTTCCCGCTGCTGGTCGGCGCGATCACTTTCACGATGCTAACCACCTGGGCCAAGGGCCGCCGCCTGATGCGCGAGCGGATGAGCGAGGTGGGCCTTCCGCTCGACATCTTCGCCAAGTCGGCGCGCAATAGCACTGCCAAAGTTCAGGGGACGGCGATCTTCATGAACTCCGGCTCGCACGGAACGCCTTCTGCGCTGCTGCACAACATCAAGCACAACAAGGTGCTGCACGACCGGGTGGTTGTGCTGACGGTGCAGATTGCCGACGTGCCTTACGTCCAGCCTGAAAACCGATACGAAATCCACGACATGCGCGACGGTTTCTATCGCGTGGTGCTGCACTACGGCTTCATGGAAGAGACCGACATTCCGGCCGCGCTCAAGCAGATGGAGATGTGCGGCGGGAAGTTCGAGATGATGCAGACGAGCTTCTTCCTCTCCCGCCAGACGCTGCTTTCCGCAGACAAGCCCGGGATGGCGATCTGGCGCGAGAAGCTGTTCGCGTGGATGATGCGGAATGCGGCGACGCCGATGGAGTTCTTCCGCCTGCCCACGAACCGGGTGGTGGAACTCGGCAGCCAGGTCGAAATCTAGGCTTTAGCGCGCCAGCGCTTTGCCTTCCGTATCGACTGGCGAAAGCTGCTTGAGCTCGGCCAGGCCGTTCGCACTGGCTTCGGCCCAACGCCTGAAGATCTGCTCGAAGTCGTGCCGGTTGGTAACGCGGTTGCGGATCCACGGACCGTTGTCACCCGCGAGGCGGCGCTCGATCGCCCGACCAAGGACGGCTCCGGTCATCGAATCTCGAGCTTCGATGACGATGGTCGCTGCGCCGGCCTCTTGCGAATAGACGCGCGTCCTGCCCGCGGTCGGAGCGTCAGGCGCGGTCACGTCGATGTCGATGGCACCGGTGACCAGTTCCAGGACATCGGGCCCCGGCGTGGTCACGATCGTGTAGCCGGCATCGGTGAAGGCCTGCTTGAATATCGCTTCAAATTCGACGGTCGCCTTGTCCAGGGCGTCGCGCACAAAGGACTCGCTGATCCGCAGGCCCTGGGAGCTGTTGCGTCGCTGGTCGCGGATCCAGTTCGCACGCATGGCCAGGTGCGGCTTGGCGAACATGACTTTCGTATAGGGACGGAAGTCGGCTCCGGGCGCGAGATAGACCATGTCGATCTTGTCGGATTTGACCCGAACCAGATTTTCCCACTGGTTCTCGTTCACCTGGCCCAAGACGGGCGCTGACCCAAGCAATGCGAGCGCCGCGACCGCGGCAATGAGGCTATGCTTCATCGGGTTCATCCTCATCGGGAGTTGATCGAAGTTAGGCCCTGGGAGCACCCCGGAACCATCCGGGAAAACCCCTCAATAGCGGCGGGAATTGTGCCGCACTCTCCGCCGCTCACGCTCGTGAGATGCCATAGAATTCGGCAATACCGCCGAGCAGAAACTCCATGCTGATGCACATGAGCAGGAAGCCGAAGATCCGCGTCATGGCATCGATGCCGTTGTGGCCGAGGAAACGAACCAGTGACCCCGCGCCGCGAAGGACGATGAAGGCGATGACGAAGGTCGCTGCCAGTCCCACGGTCACGCCCGCGAGTATCGGAACCCAATCGTCGACCGGGAAGCTGCGGATCCGCGTTGCTCCCGCGAGAACGACGGAGATCGACCCCGGTCCGGCAAGACTGGGCATGGCAATCGGCGTGAAGGCGATCTCGATGCTCTGGGGTGGTCCCTTGTCCTGACTGGCCACGGGCGCCTTGGGCTTGGGGAAGAGCATGCGATATCCCACCGCCGCAATAATCAGGCCGCCGGCGACGCGGATGCCCGGCACGGAAATTCCAAAGAAGTTGGAGATGCGCGCGCCCAGCAGCAGGAAAACCATCAGGATGGCGAACCCGTAAAGGCAGCCCTTCAACGCCTGCCGACGGATCTGCTCCGGGCTCATTTCCGCGGTCAGCGAAACGAACAGCGGCGCCGTGCTGAACGGATTCACGATCGGGAACATCGCCCCGAAGCAGATCGCCAGCGCTTGCAGAAACAGCTGTATCGCGTTCCTCCCTCATAGAACGGATCACGCGACCAAAGCCGCAGGTCCGGCGGCGGCTTACGGGTTGGCGAGCCGGGCTTTGCTGGTGACCACACGGGCAGTCACGCGGCGGGCTTCGGCATTTGAGGCTGTCGTCGGTGCGGCACCCGTATCGACCTCACCCATCGCCGAAGCGGCGATGACGCGCCCGGGTTGGATGCCGGGGCGCTGCTTGAGGTAGTCGATCACGTTCTGTGCGCGGCGATCGCTCAGCCGCTGGTTGGCCGCGGCGTCTCCCGTGGGATCGGCATAACCGAGAACCGAGATGGCATAACCTTCGATGGACTGCGCCTGAGTCGCGAGGTCATTGAGCGAGCGCTTGCCGGCGGCGTTGATTGCCGAACTACCGCTGGCGAAGTAGACGTTGGTTTCTGCGCGAACGTCGAATTCGCCGGTCTGCGCCAGCGCTTCGCGGGTTTCGGTCTGTCCGGCCCTGATCTGCACTGCGGTGCGATAGTCGCTCTGCTTGAATTCGATCTCGTCAGCCGCGAACGAACTGCCGTTGTTGGTCCCCTGGACCTTGATCGGCAGGCCCGGGAGCAAATCGGATGCCGTCTTGTCTTCCTTACGGACATTCAACGCACCCGCAGTCTGGCGGATACGCGTGTCGGAATCGAGCGTGACTGTCTGCTGGGTGTTGCCGGCCTGAAGCACGACCTGGCCATCGCCGGAGCGGATGATGACGCCTTCCAGCTTGTCATCCTGGGCGAGGGCGGGGGTGGAAGCCAGCAGCGCCACGCTGGCGGCAAGCACGAGTTTTTTGCCGATCATCACCGGTGGTCTCCCTTTAGGCATGCGACGGGAGTGCGAAAAACGGAGTAGCGACCCCCGTCAGAAGCGATGGGTCTAGACCTCTCGCGGCCGTTCGCTGATCGGGGCAAACACTGAATTCGTGCGGGGCGAGTCCCTAATTATCGCCCTTAACGTGTAAAAAGGGGCGCCGCGACCAGTCGCGACGCCCCCGGTAAGTGCAAACTTGCCTAATTAGCCGAGGTTGGCGCTGACCATCGCGTAGAACATAGGCAGCGAGAGGATCACATTGGTCCGGCTGGCGATGAGAGCGACTGGGGCGGCCTTGGCCTTCGCCTCGTCAGTGGCTTCCACCAGGCCGAGGATCTTCTTCTGCGCCGGCCAGATCACGAACCACACGTTGGAGGCCATGATAATCGCCAGCCACATACCGAGGCCGATCAGGTTGATCCCGTCAGCGCCCACGCCCCGGAACAGGAGCGCATCGGCGCCGTAGCCGTTGTGAAACGCGATCGCGAGGCCGGTCAGGACCGTGAACAGCGCACCGTAGCGGAAGAAGAACAGCACCGCCGGAGCGATGTAGCCCGTAACGCCCTTCTTCAGTTCGGCCGGAATCTTCGGCATGGTCGGGACCTGCACGAAGTTCAGGTAGTAGAGCAGGCCGATCCACACGACGCCGAAAAACAGATGCAGCCAGCGCATAACGTCGTCAGCGACGTCGCGCGCGCTTTCGCCGGTCCAGCCGGTAAAACTCGCGATTACCGCAATCGCCAGCACCAGGCCGATGAGCAGCACAAGATGCAGATTGCCGAATAGTTTTGCCATGGAGGTTCCCCCTTCTTCCCAATTGCTGGCGTGGTCTAACGCCAAGCGGCTTGCCGGGGAAGGGCACAACTTGGAGATTAGCCAGTCGGCGGGGGATTGGTCTTCTCGTCTTCCGAACCTTCAGTCGAAAGTCCGTGCTTCAACAGCATGGGAAGCTGGGTGAAGGTGAAGGCGAAGCTCAGGGGCAGAAACACCCACAGTTTCGCGGCGAGCCAAGATTCAAAGCTCAGCGTGTTGGCGAGGACTTCATTGAGCACGGCAAGAATGACGAAGAAGAAGCCCCAATTGCGTGACAGCTTGAGCCAACCTTCGTCATTCAACCCGTCAAACGCTGCCTCGAGCAGGTATTTGAGCAACCCTTTGCCGGCCAGCCAGCCGGCGATAAGCGCCACCGCAAACAGCGTGTAGATGACGGTCGGCTTGCGCTGAATCCACCATTCGTTCCCGGTGTAGATCGTCAATGTGCCGAACCCGACGATCAGGACCGTCGAAAGCCACAGCATTGGCGAAATGCGGCCGAGCCGCCACTTGGAGATGGCCAGCGCTACCAGCGACGCGGCGATGAACGCCCCCGTGCTGCGCACCACGGCAAAGATCTCTCCAGCGATGTCCTCTCCGTCGGGGCGGAAGTAGCGATAAGTGAGGAAGAACACGAGCAGCGGGCCATAGTCGACCGCCACGTTGATCCAGCCGGACTTCGGCTTCTTGGCTTGGACTTCAGACATTACGCCACTCCCGCAATCACGCGCGCGACCAGGTCGGGGTCGAACGGGCGCAAGTCGTCTATTTTCTCGCCTACGCCGATCGCGTGGATCGGCAGGCCGTATTGTTCTGCGGCCGCAACCAGCACGCCACCGCGCGCGGTTCCGTCGAGCTTGGTCATGATTAGCCCCGTCACGCCTGCAACTTCCCGGAACACGTCGATCTGGGCGAGGGCGTTCTGGCCGTTGGTCGCGTCGAGCACCAGCACGACATCGTGCGGCGCTTCGGGATTGAGCCGCCCGAGGACGCGGCGGATCTTGGCCAGCTCGTCCATCAACTCGCGCTTGTTCTGCAGGCGCCCAGCAGTGTCCACGACCAGGGCGTCGATACCGGTATCGGTCGCCTGCTTTACAGCGTCGAACACGATGCTGGCCGGGTCGCCGCCTTCGGGCCCGCGAACGATGTCCACCCCGATCCGATCGGCCCAGACAGCCAATTGCCCAATCGCCGCGGCGCGAAACGTATCGCCTGCGGCGAGCAGGACGCCGTAGTCCTCTTCCTGGAAGAGATGGGCCAGCTTGGCGATCGTCGTGGTCTTGCCGCTGCCGTTCACGCCGATGACCAGGATCACCTGGGGCCGCGGGAAGGCGGTAATTTCGAGCGGCTTGGCCACCGGGCGCAGGATCGCGGCGATCTCTTCGGCCACGGCTTCCTTCAGTTCACGCTCGGTGATCGAGAGACCGAAACGCTTCTCGGCCAGTTTGTTACGGATGCGGGCTGCCGCACTTGGACCGAGATCGGACAGGATCAGCGCGTCCTCGAGCTCGTCGAGCGTGCGGTCGTCGAGTTTCGCGGTGCCGACCACTCCGGTGAGGTTCTCGGTCAGGCGCTCGGAAGTCTTGCGGAAGCCGCCGAACAGGCGCTCGCTCCAGGTGGCCTCGCTCATTGCAGCAGACCCCCGTCGAGAGACTGCGGGCGGATCGAAACGATCCGGCCGCGCTCAATGCCGCCCGGTAGCGCGACGCGTGCGAAGTTCTCGGCGTGACCGGTGCCATCGGCTTCGGCCAACACCGTGAGGTCGCTGCCGATAAGACCAGCGAGCCAGTCATGGCGCACGGCCTCCGCCTCGGACCGCAGTTCGCTGGCGCGCCTGCGGATCGTGGCCTTGTCGACCTGCGGCATTCGCGCCGCCGGCGTATTCGGGCGCGGGGAATAAGGAAATACGTGGCAGTGAACCACCTGAAGCTCCCGAATGATCGAGCGGTTGGCTTGGTGCATGGTTTCGTCTTCGGTCGGAAACCCGGCGATGAGATCGGCCCCAACTGCAAGTTCGGGCCGTTTGGCGCGCAGCTTCTCGACCAGCGTCACGGCATCCGCGCGCGTGTGGCGCCGCTTCATGCGCTTCAGGATCAAGTCGTGGCCGTGCTGCAAGGAGAGATGGATATGCGGCATGATCCGCGGCTCGCTCTCGAACAGCTCGATGAGTTCAAAATCGATCTCCACCCCATCCAGCGATGACAGGCGCAGCCTGGCGAGCTCAGGAAATGCGTCCAGTACGGCACCCACAAGGCTCCCGAGGCGCGGTTGTCCGGGCAGATCGTGGCCCCAACTTGTTACGTCGACCCCGGTCAACACGACCTCCGAGGCCCCGCGCTCCAAGTGTTGCTCGACCTCATGCAACACGCTTCCGACCGGCAGCGACCGGCTAGGACCCCGGCCTTGGGGGATGACGCAGAAGGTGCATGCGTGATCGCAACCGTTCTGGACCGCGATGAAGGCGCGGGTGTGCAGCGAGGGAACGGGCGCAGGATTGCCCGGGATATTCCACACGCGCGGGTCGAGCTTATGCTCGTTGGCGATCAGGCCATCGACTTCGGGCATCGATCCGAGAGACTCGCGTTCGACCTCGGCGGCGCAGCCGGTCACCAGCAGTCGCGCATCGGGATTGGCGCGGCGGGCCTTGCGAATGGCCTGGCGCGTCTGCCGGACCGCTTCGGCCGTCACGGCGCAGCTGTTGACGACCACGACATCGCGTTCGCTCGCTAGAAGCGCCCGGATTGTTTCGCTTTCGGCAAGGTTGAGGCGGCAACCCAGCGAAATGACTTCAGCGGTCACGCAAAGTCGCCCCAGTCGAATGTGCCGCGAAAGCTCTCGGAGGCCGGGCCGGTCATAGTGATGCGGCCGTCTTCGCCCCATTCGATCAAGAGCGATCCGCCCGGCAGATTGACGGTAACCTCTCGGTCGACAAGGCCGCGGCGAATGGCTGCCACCGCCGCCGCGCAGGCACCGGTACCGCAGGCGCGGGTCAGGCCGGCGCCGCGTTCCCACACTCGCAGCCGCAGGCGGTCGCGGCTCTCGACCGTGGCTACGCCGACGTTGACGCGATCGGGAAACAGCGGATCGTTTTCGATGACAGGCCCCAGCCGATCGAGCGCGACGGCGTCGCAGTCGTCGACAAAGAACACCGCGTGCGGATTACCCAGGTTGACCGCGGTCGGCTGTTCGAGCTCTTCCCAGCCGACGGGGAGGGACGCCGTGTCCATCGCGTAAGCCAGAGGGATCGCTTCCCACTCGAAGCGCGGTTCGCCCATGTCGACAGCGGCGCCGCCGTCGCTCGGCTGTACCGCAAGAATTCCGGCAAGTGTCTCTATCCGTGCGGGCGAGCCATGGAGCAGAGCCACGGCGCGCGTCGCATTCCCGCAAGCTTCTACCTCGCTGCCGTCGGCGTTGAAGATGCGCATGCGGAAATCGGCGATGTCGGAGGGCTCGAGAAGGATCATCTGGTCGCAGCCAATGCCGGTGCGACGGTCAGCCACGGCCCGCGCGAGCGAGGCCGTGATGGGAGGCAGCTGATGAACGCGCGTGTCGAGCACGACGAAGTCGTTCCCGAGGCCGTGCATCTTGGTGAACGCTGCGCGCATCGCAGTCACCTAGGAGCCGCGCGGCGTCAGGGCAATGGGCGGATAGGGCCTAACCCGCCTTGCGGTCGGCCGTCGTATCCTCATCCGCGGTCTCGCCGGCCGGCAGGGGCTCGATCGCCGGTTTGCCGTTGACCAGTAAATCGAGCCGGGCGAGCCGTGCGCGGGTGGTCACGGCATCTTCCGGCAGACCGTAGAGATAGCCCTGGCCCTTCAGCTGGCCGAAGCTGCGCAGCTTCTCCAGGATCTCGTGTGATTCGACCCCTTCGGCCGTCATCGGCAACGACAAGTCGCGTCCGAGCGAGACGATAGCTTCGACCAGTTCGTGCCCCATGCCTTCATTCGCCAATTCGCTGACGAAGCTGCGGTCGATCTTGAGGCGGTCGAACGGAAGCGCCCGCAATTGCGAGAGGCTCGAATATCCGGTCCCGAAATCGTCGAGGCTGATGCGGATGCCCTGGTTCTTGAGACTGGTCACCATGGCTCGCACGGCGCCCAGGTTCTCATGCAGGCAGCTTTCGGTGATTTCGACTTCCAGCCGGCTGGGCGGAAATCCGCTCTCGATCAACAGGCGCAGAAGCTTCTGCGCAAACCACGGATCGCGCATCTGCATGGGAGAGACATTGACCGAAAGCGTAAGCTTCTGATGCCACTCCTTGGCATCGTCGAGCGCCTGGCGAATGAGTGACTCAGACAGGGCACCAATCTGGTCGATTTCCTCGGCGATCGGAATGAAGGTGTCCGGGTTGACCAGCCCGAAGAGGGGCGACTGCCACCGCGCGAGCATTTCGAAGCCGACGAGCTCGCCGGTTTCGAGGTCAATCTGTTGTTCGTAGAACGGTACGAACTCGCCGGCCGGAATACCGCGACGGATGCCGGTCTCGAGGTCGTTGCGATGCCGCAGTTCACGTTCCATCGCAGGTTCGAACCAGAAGTAGCGGTTACGGCCGTGTTTCTTGGCGTGATACATCGCCATGTCGGCGTGGTGGATCAGGCCTTCGGCATCAGGTTCGACCGCGTCAAAATGCTCGCCGCTGCTGGCCATGCCGATCGAGACAGCGGCTTCCAGTTGCATTTCGTAGGCATTGATCGGAGCCGATACCGAGGCAATCAGCTGTAGCGCCAACCGGTCGATGTCGCCGCTATCGCGGGAATCATAAGGCAGCGCGCAGACGAACTCGTCGCCGCCGATGCGGGCCAAGATGCCGTCGCTGGGCAGCAACTCCCCGATCCTGCGGGCTATCTCTACCAGGACGGCGTCGCCCATCTTGTGGCCGTTGAGGTCGTTGATCTGCTTGAACTTGTCGAGATCGACCATCAGCAGCGCGACTTCCCGCCGGCTGGCGCGCGAATCTGCGAGAAGCTTGTCGATCGCTGGTCCGCCACTGCGGCGGTTGAGGCTGCCCGTAAGGGGGTCCATCGCGGCGAGCTGGTTGGCTCTTTCTTCGGCTCGGCGGCGTTCGGCCACCTCTTCGTGAAGATCCGAGTAGCGGCGCCACCCGAAGATCAGCAACGCGATGTTCAACAGAACGGTGGCGCTCAAGGCGGAGTCGGGCTGGGGTCCGAAGCCGAGGAAAGAGCGCACGATCTTGTGCATGATCGTGCCACCGGTGCCGACAAACAGAATAATGGCCGCTACCGCCACCCCGAGGGTGACGATATCCCTTTCCGCCTTGGCGGTGCCGGGGAGGCTCGACCTGAATTTGCCGACAGCGTGTTTCACAGAGTCTTGAGATCCCAAACCCTTTCGGCATCAATGGCTGAACTCATTCAAAATTCCGTTAATTACTGCAAACCAAAGTCACAGTGCGGAAAACAGAGGACAATTTTGTGCAACAATATTGGCTGATCAAATCCGAACCCGCTGCCTATAGCTGGGACGATCTGGTCAAAGATGGCGAAACTCTGTGGGATGGCGTCCGCAATCACCGGGCGGCGAACAATCTCAGGTCGATGAAAGTTGGCGACCAAGCCTTTTTCTACCACTCGGTGACCGGCAAGGAGATCGTCGGCATCGTGGAGGTGAGTGTTGCAGGACTGCCGGATCCCAAGGACGAGGCCTGGGCGGCGGTGAAAGTAAAGCCGGTCCGCGCGCTAGAGCGGGCGGTTACCCTGGCTGAGATCAAGGCCGACAAGGATCTCCCCGAGATTGAGCTGGTGCGGCTTTCACGGTTGTCCGTGGCGGAAATCCGACCGGCGGAATGGAACCACGTCATTTCGCTGGCAAAGGCCTGATTTCAGGAACTTAAGCCAGAAGGGGCCGTTCGTTTTCTGTAAGGTGGTGCGCAGTGCACTGCCAACAGGAGAGAACCGATGGGCGAGCTTACGAGCAAAGCTAAGGGCCTGGCCAACGAAGCGATCGGCAAGGCAAAACAGGGTTCCGACGATCCGGCAAAGCGCGCTGAAGGGCGTGCGCAGGAACGCAAGGGCGAGGCCCAGAATCTGAAGGGCAGCGTTCAAGGCGCCCTGGGCGACAAGATCTGAGCCCTGCCGACATGAGCTTGGGGTCGCCCATTCGGGCGGCCCTTTGCTTGTCAGGCCTTGGCGCGCAGTCCGCTGATGGTCGCGCCGCCAGCGCTCAGCTGCTCGACTTCGACCAGACAGTGGATGAGGCGAATGCCCTCGAGGCTGGTTGCCTCGATCAATGCCGCTTCGAACTCTGCGGTTGTCTCCACTCTTCGCGTCCACGCGCCAAAAGCAGCGCCGAGCGCCGCAAAATCGGGATTGGCGAGATCGGTGCCCGAGACGCGGCCTGGATAAGTCCGCTCCTGATGCATGCGGATCGTACCGTACGAGCCGTTGTCGACCACGAGTACCAGCAAGTTGCAGCGGTATTGAGCCGCAGTGGCCAGTTCCTGGGCGTTCATCAGGAAATCGCCGTCTCCCGCAACCGCGAGGACCAGGCGGTCGCGGTGGCGCAAGGCCGCAGCAACCGCCGCCGGTACGCCGTAGCCCATCGCTCCGGCAGTCGGCGCCAGCTGTGAAGGATAGCCCGCGTAGGGCCAGTACCTATGCCACCAGCCCGAAAAGTTGCCCGCGCCGTTGCACACGATCAGATCGGCAGGCAGCTCGCGCCGTGCGATTGCAAGGCAGGCAGCAAGGTCGAGGGGATAGCCGCCATCGCCCGGCGTCGACCAGGTAAGCCATTCGCCATGCGCCTCGGCCCCGGCGTCGAAGGGAATCACGCTCCCTTCCTCCCACAGTGCCGCACTTTCAGCGAATTCATCCACGTCCGCACAGATCGCGAGGTCGGTGCGATAGACGCGGTTCAGTTCGTTCGGATCAGGATGGACATGGATCAGCGTCTGTCCGGGGTGTTCGAGCGTCACCAGCTCGTACCCGTCAGTCGTCGCCTCCCCGAGCCGGGCTCCGACGACGAGAACGACGTCGGCCGCCTTGATGCGCTCTACCAGCTTGGGATTGGGTCCGTAGCCGAGGTTGCCCGCGAAGACCGGTGAAGAGGGGGGGATGGCATCCTGCCGGCGAAACGCCGTGGCGACTGGAATGCCGATCCGCTCAGCAAAATCGGTGAAATACTGCCTGGCCTTCGCGTTCCACCCTGCTCCCCCGATGATGGCGACCGGGGCGGCGGCATCACCGACCAGGTCGAGCATCGTCGCCATCGCGTCCGGACAGGGAGCCTGCGCGGGTCGGCATATGTACGGGCGGGAAGAGCTCTCAAGGCCGCTTTCGTGCAGCATGTCTTCCGGCAGGGCGAGTACCACCGGGCCGGGACGGCCCGAGATCGCGGTGGCGTAAGCCCGCGCGACGTACTCTGGAATACGGGCCGCATCTTCGATTCGGGCGGACCACTTGGCGATTGGGGCGAAAAAGGCAGGAAAATCCACTTCCTGGAACCCTTCGCGATCGCGCATCGACCGGTCGACGTCTCCGATAAACAGAATCATCGGCTGCGAGTCCTGAAACGCCACATGGATGCCAATGCTGGCGTTGGTCGCCCCCGGGCCGCGGGTGACGAAGCAGATTCCTGGACGCCCGGTCATTGCGCCATCGGCACAAGCCATGAAGGCTGCGCCGCCTTCTTGCCGGCAAGTAACCGTTTGAATTTGGCTCGTTTCGCCGAGCGCATCGAGCACCGGAAGGAAGCTTTCCCCGGGCACGTTGAAGATGCGGTCGCAGCCCTGTTCGACCAGGCAATCGACGAGCAGCCTGGCAGCCGTTGAAGTCATGACAGAGGAGTAGCGAGGCCCCGCGTCGGTAGCAACCTCTGTGCAATCCCGGGACATACCCGGATAGGCGGATACCAATAGGTTACTAAATCGTTACGCAGCATGACTATGCGCCGTTCATTGGTCCTGACCGACGAGTCCGCCCGACATCCGTTTCGGGCTTCCCTGCCACCTCAATGGCGGGAATTCCGCCATGAATTCGCCGAGCCTCGCGCTCCCTGGCGAAGTCAGCTGGCGCTGGATGTCCGGGGCTTTGCCCAGACTTACTGCGCCTGTTTCCTGGCGATCACAGCCTTTATCATCTGACCTCGATCTGCTTGGCAACCAGGGCGTGCCGCTCTGCCTGGTAGAGGCGAGCGCCCAGCCAGGCTGAGACCAGGCACATCGCCGCGCTGAGCAACAGTTGCTCGACAATAGCGATGCCTACTGCGCTCAGTCCTGCCGCGATGAGTGAGCCGATCACCATGGCTCCCGAATTGACGATATTGTTCGCCGCGACGGTGCGCGCGGCGCGGGACGGATCGCACTTGGTCGTCAGGAACGCATAGAGCGGGACCACGAACATGCCGCCGGAAACGGCAATCAGCAGCAGCGTGAGCAGAACCATGGGAGCGAGCGGCTGGGACAGAAATTCGCCGACGTTCATCAAGTCGGTGGGCCGCACTTCGGTTTTCCACTCGTGGCAGACGAACCAGAACGCCGCGACGAAGGCCCCCATGAACAGCACCGATATCGGTGCATAGCGGGCCGAGACGTTACCCTTGAGCAGGGCGTTGATGGCGACCGATCCGATCGCCACGCCGATCGAGAACACCACCAGGAACAGGCTGGCGACTTCCTTGCTGGCCATCAGCACGTTCTTGGCAAGCGGCGGGAACTGGATGAACAGCACCGCGCCGATGGTCCAGAAGAAGCTGATGGCGAGGATCGCGTAGAACACTTCGCGTATGTGCATCGTGTCACGCACCAGCTCTACCGAGGCGCGGAAAATGTGGTGATCGATCGGCTGGCCCTTTTCATAGGGCGGGGCCGGTGGAACTTGTAGGCTGGTAATGTAGCCGACGATGGCGGTCAGAACGACTGCCAACGCCGCCCATTCGACGTCGATATATCCGGCGACGATAGTGCCCGCGAGAATCGCAATGTAAGTTCCGGCCTCGACCAGGCCGGTACCGGAAAGCACTTCGTCCTTTTCCAGGTGCTGGGGGAGAATGGCGTACTTGATCGGGCCAAAGAAGGTCGAATGGACGCCCATCGCAAACAGCGCGAGCAACATGAGCGGAATGGCTGCAACTTGTGTCAGCAGGCCCTGCCACGCCATGACCAAGCCTATGGCGCCGACGAGCATGATCCCGATCTCCGCCGCCTTGATCCAGCGAATGATCATCGCCTTGTCGCGCATGTCGGCAAGTTGGCCCGCGAGGGCCGAGAGGATGAAGAACGGCAGGATGAACAGGCCCGAGGCGATCGCGCTGAACTGCGCCTCGGCCTCTTCGGAATTGTAGACGCTGTACACGACGAACAGCACCATCGCGTTCTTGAACAGGTTGTCGTTGAAGGCGTTGAAGAGCTGGGTGGCAAAGAGCGGCAGGAAGCGCCGCTGTTTCAGCAAGTGCGTTGATGTCAGCATGTGCCAGCCCGTTTAGACACCCTGAGCTTAACGACAATCCTATCGGCGGACTTTTCCCGCGAACGCCGACCGCCTAGAACCCTCATGATGCTGACCCTGCCCAACCTGCTCACCTTGTCGCGAATCGTGGCTCTGCCACTGCTTGGCTTCCTCTTGTGGTGGCCCAACTGGCAGGTCGGCTACGCCATGGCGTTCGTCCTCTACTGCCTGATGGGTATTACCGATTATTTCGACGGCTATCTCGCCCGGTCGAGCGGCGCCGTTTCTCGGCTTGGTATCTTCCTCGATCCCATCGCTGACAAGATCATGGTCGCTGTCGTCATACTTGTCCTAACCGCCCAAGGGTATCTGCGAGGCCCACTTGTTGGTGATATGCATGTCATTGCTGGCCTGATCATCCTGGTGCGTGAGATCGCCGTCTCGGGCCTCAGGGAGTTCCTCGGGGGCCTCCAGGTCTCGGTGCCGGTCTCAAAGCTCGCCAAGTGGAAGACGACCTTCCAGCTCGTCGCTCTAGGGGCGCTGATCCTGGGCGGGGCGGTTCAAGGTCAGCCCTGCGATGCCGCGGGCGTTTGCGAATCGCTACGCGAACAATGGATCCATGTCGTCGGTCTGGCGAGCTTGTGGGGCGCGGCGATCCTGACGCTGGTGACCGGATGGGACTACCTGCGGGTCGGCATCAAGCACATGGACTGAGGCCGAAGGGCCGATCCGCACACAACTTGTCGCATTCCGGAAAGCGCTCGGTCCCGCTTCACTGCAGAAGCCGCGCAATCCCGGGATTGGCGGGCGCGGAGGTGCCGGGACCGGAGGGAAAGCCCTTCGGGTCGCTTTAGCTAGCTGGATGTTCGGCTCGGTTTCCCGCCGGAACTCCAGTCTCCGCGCTCATTTTACGCTAAGACAGTTCGGCGGTCAGCCCGCCTGGAGTTCCTGAGCCAACAGGCGGAATTCCTCGGCGCGAGGGCTGTTCTTGCGCCAGATCAACGCGATCTCGCGGCTCGCCTTGCGTGCCTTCAGGGGCCTTGCGATCACGTGGGTATCGTGGAGAATCCCCGCGTCGATCGCCATTTCCGGCAGCATCGTCATCCCCAGACCATTGTCGACCATCTGCACCAGCGTGTGCAGGCTGGTGCCAATCATCGTGGCTGAGGCGCGCAACTCAGGCCTGTTACAGGCAGAGAGCGCGTGCTCCTTCAGGCAATGCCCGTCTTCGAGCAGCAGCAAGTGATTCTCGTCGATCATTGCCGGAGGAATCGAATCGGGCGGATCGCGCGGGTCGTCCTTGGGGAAGGCGACGAACAAGCGGTCATCCGCAATGTGCGCCTTGTCCACTTCGCCAGTGGCGAAGGGCAGGGCGAGCAGCACGCAATCGGCACGGCCGTGATGCAGCGACTCGACAGCGTCTCCGCTCGTTTCCTCACGCAGGAACAACCGCAGGTTGGGCCGTTCCCTGCGCAGGCGAGGGAGGATGCGGGGGAGGAAGAACGGCGCGATCGTCGGGATCACGCTCATCCGTAATTCGCCCTGGAGGGGCTTGCCGGAGGCCTGGACGAGATCACTCAGTTCCTCGGCCTCCCGGAGCAACCGGTGAGCCTTCGCGACCACCGCGTTGCCTAGCGGAGTGAAGCGCACGACTCGGCGGCTCCGCTCCACCAGCGTGACACCCAACAGCGATTCGAGTTCGCGAATCCCCGCCGACAAGGTCGACTGCGAAACAAAGCTGGCCTTGGCGGCTTGGCCGAAGTGGCCATGCTCGTGAAGGGCAACGAGGTACTGCAGTTGCTTGATGGTGGGGAGGTAAGTGCTCACTCGGCCGCTTGCGACTCCGCCCCTTCTCCCGGTTCTTCGGGTGCGGCAGTCTCGCCGGTGTCGACGATCCGCGTCATCTTGAGGCGGCCATGTTCGACACCGAAGCCGAGGCGACCTTCGACCAGCTCGAGCGCGTCACGCCCAAACACCTCGTAGCGCCAGCCTTCGAGCACCGGCAGCTTGCGCACGCCGGCGGCGAGCGCCTCGAGCTCGTCTGAGCGGGTAAGCAGCCGCGCCGCGACGTCGATCTCACGCGTACGGATCTTGAGCAGCAGCTTGAGCAGATCAGCCACCAAGGCGCCTTCCTTGCCCAGGGGCGCACCGCGCTTGGGCTTGTCGGGCATCTCATCGGCGGGGAGCGGTTCGACGTCGCGCAGGACGCGCATGAGACGCTTTCCGATATCGTTGTCCTTCCATGCCTGGCTAAGCCCGCGGACTTTGGCGAGGTCTTCCTGCTTGGCCGGCGGATGGCTGGCGAGATCCGCCAGGGTCTCGTCACGCATGATTCGTCCGCGCGGAATGTCCTTGGCCTGGGCCTCGGTCTCACGCCAGGCGGCGAGCGCCTTCAACCGCCCTAGGACGAGCGAGTTGCGGCTGGGCGCGCGGATGCGGTGCCAGGCCGTCTCGAGGTCGTTGGCGTAGTTGTCTGGGTCGGCGAGCTTTTCCATCTCGGCATTGAGCCATTCCCCGCGCCCGGTCTTGATCAGCTTCTTGAGCAGCTTGGGGAAGATCTTCGCGAGGTAAGTCACGTCGCCGATGGCGTATTCGATCTGCCGCTCGGTCAGCGGGCGCCGGCTCCAGTCAGTGAAGCGCGCGCCCTTGTCGATCGTCTTGCCGATCCATGATTCGACGAGGTTCGCGTAGCCGATCTGCTCCGACTGGCTGACCGCCATCATGGCGATCTGGGTGTCGAAGATGGGGTGGGGCGTCCGGCCGGTGAGGTTGTAGACGATCTCCACATCCTGTCCGCCGGCGTGGAAGACCTTCAGCACATCCTCGTTGTTCGTGAGAAGCTCGAGCAGCGGCGACAGGTCGATTCCGCTTGCAAGCGGGTCGATCGCGGCGGCTTCTTCTTCATTGCCGATCTGCACCAGGCACAGCAGCGGGTAGAAGGTGTTCTCCCGCATGAATTCGGTATCGACCGCGACGAAGTTCGATTTTGCCAAGCGCGTGCAGAGTTCCGCCAGTTCCTCTGTGGTCGTTATGAGCGGGTGTATTTTCATCGTGACTTTTCTATAGGGCCCGGATGATGCCGGGCGGGACGCTTGACAAACAGGGCCCAAGCCCCGTTAGCGCCGGCTCCTTAGCCCCATAGACTGCAAGAACGGAAGAGTCAGCGATGCATGCCTATCGTACCCACAATTGTGCCGGACTAGACGCCGGAAATGTCGGGGAAACCGTCCGCCTGTCGGGCTGGGTGCATCGCAAGCGCGATCACGGCGGGGTGCTGTTCGTCGATTTGCGCGACCATTATGGCATCACGCAAATCGTCACCGACGCAGATTCGCCGGCGCTCGAAGTGCTTGAAGGGCTTCGCGTTGAGAGCGTCGTCACCATCGATGGGACGGTCAAGGCGCGCGCAGAAGGCACCGCCAATCCGAACCTGCCCACCGGCGCTATCGAGGTCTATGCCCGCAGCGTAACCGTACAGAGCCGGGCCGATGAACTGCCGCTGCCAGTGGCTGGCGAGCAGGATTATCCGGAGGAAATCCGCCTCAAGTACCGCTTCGTCGACCTTCGCCGCGACTCGATGCACCGCAACATCATGCTGCGCAGCCAGGTTATCGCCAGCCTGCGCCGCCGGATGATCGAGCAGGGCTTCAACGAATTCCAGACCCCGATTCTCGGCGCATCGAGCCCCGAAGGCGCGCGCGACTACCTCGTGCCGAGCCGTCTGCACCCGGGCACCTTCTACGCGCTCCCGCAGGCGCCGCAGATGTTCAAGCAGCTACTGATGGTCGCCGGTTTCGACCGCTACTTCCAGATCGCGCCCTGCTTCCGCGACGAGGATCTCCGCGCCGACCGTTCGCCGGAGTTCTACCAGCTCGACTTCGAGATGAGCTTCGTCACCCAGGATGACGTGTTCAACGCGATCGAACCGGTCCTCGCCGGCGTGTTCGCCGAATTCGCCAACGGCAAGACCGTGACGGCGGCGGGCGACTTCCCGCGCATTCCCTATCGCGAGTCGATGCTCAAGTACGGCAGCGACAAGCCGGACCTGCGCAACCCGCTGATCATCACCGACGTCTCGCACCACTTCGGGCAGTCGGGATTCGGCCTGTTCGAGAAGATCGTCGGTTCGGGCGGCATCGTCCGCGCCATTCCGGCGCCGGCCACGGCGGAGAAGAGCCGCAAGTTCTTCGACGACATGAACGACTGGGCCCGGCGCGAAGGCTTTGCCGGCCTCGGCTACGTCACCCGCAAGGGCGGCGAGTTCGGAGGACCGATCGCCAAGAATCACGGTCCGGAGAACATGGAGAAGCTCTACGCCGAGCTCGGCCTTGGCGCCGATGACGGCCTGTTCTTCGCCGCGGGCATGGAAAAGGACGCGGTCAAGCTCGCCGGTGCCGCGCGCACCCGCGTCGGCGAAGAGTTGGGGCTGATCGAGCAGGGCTGTTTCAAGTTCTGCTGGATCGTCGACTTCCCGATGTTCGAATACGACGAAGAGCAGAAGAAGGTCGATTTCAGCCACAACCCGTTCTCGATGCCGCAAGGCGAGCTCGAGGCGCTGGAGACGCAGGATCCGTTGTCGATCCTCGCCTGGCAGTACGACATCGTCTGCAACGGCTATGAGCTGAGCTCGGGCGCGATCCGGAACCATCGTCCGGAAATCATGTACAAGGCGTTTGAAATCGCCGGCTATTCGCAGGCCGAGGTCGATGAGAATTTCTCTGGCATGATCGAGGCATTCAAGCTTGGCGCCCCGCCGCACGGCGGTTCGGCCCCGGGTATCGACCGTATCGTCATGCTGCTGGCCGACGAGCCGAACATCCGCGAAGTCATTGCTTTCCCGCTCAATCAGCGGGCGCAGGACCTCATGATGGGCGCCCCGAGCCCGGTCAGCGCGCGCCAACTGCGCGACGTTCACGTTCGACTTGTCGACCCGCCCAAGCCCGCTTCGGCCGAAACTGCCACCGCGGAGAACTAAGGGAACTGAACGCCGGGCACTTGCCAGTGCCCGCGCCGTTCATTAGGGCGACAGGAAATTCCAACCCTGCATAGTTCGAGAGGGCATTACATGAGCGACACCGCCGATCGCGTGAAGAAGATCGTTGTCGAGCATCTTGGCGTCGAAGAAGACAAGGTCACGCCGGATGCGAGCTTCATCGACGATCTGGGCGCAGACAGCCTCGACATCGTCGAGCTGGTCATGGCCTTCGAGGAAGAGTTTGGGGTCGAGATCCCGGACGACGCCGCCGAGAAGATCAATACGGTTGGCGATGCCAACAAGTATATCGAAGAGCACAAGGGATAATTGCCATCCCTGCCGCTGTGAGCCCTGAGGTTATCAAGGGGCGCGCGGCGCAACCCTAACGGGTTCGACAGGCTCAGCCCGAACAGGGGTTGGGCCTGTTGCATTTTATGGCGGACGTTCCGCACGGTTTTCGGAGATTAGTTATGCGTCGAGTGGTCGTAACCGGATTGGGGCTAGTCACCCCGCTTGGCAGCGATGTCGAGACGACCTGGGCGAACATTCTTGCCGGCAAGAGCGGTGCGGGACCGATCACGCACTTCGATGCGTCCGAGTACAAGTGCCAGATCGCCTGCGAAGTGAAGCCCGCCGACCACGAGTACGGCTTCGATCCCAACAAGCGCGTCGACCACAAGGTCCAGCGCCAGGTCGATCCGTTCATCATCTTTGGCCTCGATGCCGCCGGCCAGGCGATCGAGGATGCGGGACTCGAGGACATGGACGAGGCCACGCGCCTGCGCGCCGGTGTTTCGATCGGTTCGGGCATCGGCGGCCTGCCGGGCATAGAGAGCGAGAGCCTATTGCTGGCCGAGAAGGGCCCTGGCCGCGTCAGCCCGCACTTCGTCCATGGCCGCCTGATCAACCTGATCTCCGGTCAGGTCAGCATCAAGTACGGCCTTAAGGGCCCGAACCATGCCGTCGTCACCGCCTGTTCGACGGGCGCGCATTCGATCGGCGATGCCGCGCGGATGATCCGCGACGACGATGCCGACATCATGCTCGCGGGCGGCGCGGAAGCGACCATTTGCCCGATCGGCATTGCCGGTTTCGCTCAGGCGCGTGCGCTCAACATGACCTATAACGACCGTCCTGAGCAGGCGAGCCGCCCCTATGACCGCGACCGCGATGGCTTCGTCATGGGCGAGGGCGCGGGTGTGGTCGTGCTCGAGGAATACGAGCATGCCAAGGCGCGCGGAGCCAAGATCTACGCCGAAGTGGTCGGCTATGGCCTGTCGGGCGATGCCTATCACGTGACCGCGCCCGATCCGGAGATGGACGGCGCGTTCCGCTCGATGAGTGCGGCGCTTAAGAAGGCGGGCATGACCCCGGCAGACATCGATTACATCAACGCGCACGGCACCTCGACCATGGCCGACACGATCGAACTCGGCGCGGTGAAGCGCCTGTTCGGACCGGAGATGGCCAACGTCTCGATGAGCTCGACCAAATCCGCCATCGGCCACTTGCTGGGTGGCGCGGGCGCGGTCGAATCGATCTTCTGCATCCTGTCGATCCGCGACCAGATCGTTCCGCCGACGCTCAATCTGGACAATCCGGATGAAGGCACCGAAGGCGCCGACCTGGTCCCGCACGTGGCCAAGAAGCGTACCGTGCGCGCGGCGCTCAACAACAGCTTCGGGTTTGGCGGCACCAACGCCAGCCTCATCGTGAAGCGCGTCGACTAGGGCAGGCAATGGGCCGCAAGGGTTGCCTCGTTGCCGTCGTCCTCGGCGCGCTGCTGTTTGGCATAGCCGCAGCCTCGACCTGGGGCTGGTGGGGGGCGTCGAAGATCGAGGAGGACACGACGTTCGTGGTTCCTTCGGGATCGTCGCTCACCTCGATCGCGACGAAGCTCGAAGAGGAAAACCTGATCGCTTCGAGCGAGTCCTTCCTCCTCTGGTCGAAGTTCCTCGGCAGCGGTGATCCGATCAAGGCGGGTGAATTCCTGCTGCCTGCCGGTTCGAGCGGTTCGGACATCCTCGACACTTTCCAGCACGGAGAGGTGATCCGCCGGTTCGTGACCATACCCGAAGGCATGCCTTCGATCCTGGTCTACGAACGCTTGATGGCCGAGTCCTTGTTGACCGGCGCGATCCCCGTTCCCGAGGAAGGCTCGGTCCTTCCCGAGAGCTATGATTTCGAACGCGGCGAGGCCCGAACGGCGGTGCTGGCGCGGATGCAGAAGGCCATGCGCGACACTGTCGCCGAGCTATGGCCCAAGCGCGCGCCAGGCATCGCGGTGAGGACGCCTGAAGAGGCCGTGATCCTCGCCTCGATCGTAGAGAAGGAAACCGGCAAGGACAGCGAGCGGCGCATGGTCGCCGGGCTCTACTCCAATCGCCTGAGGCAGGGGATGATGCTGCAGGCGGACCCGACGATCATCTACCCGATCACCAAGGGCAAGCCGCTCGGGCGCCGGATTCGGCAGTCCGAGATTTCCGACGTGAACGACTACAACACTTACTCGATGGTCGGGCTGCCCAAGGGCCCGATCACCAACCCCGGCCGCGCCTCGATTGAAGCGGTGCTCAACCCGGCCGACACCGATGCGCTGTTCATGGTCGCCGACGGTACTGGCGGCCACGCCTTCGCCAGCACCCTGGCCGAACACAACGCCAACGTCGCCAAGTGGTTCGCCATTCGCCGCGCCCGCGGGGAGATGTAGCGACGGCGGCGCCGCTGCCAGCGGGCGGGGCGCCCCTGATCGTCACCGCGGTCCTGCCCGGCGACGTGCAGGCCTTCGCGGACAAGCTCCGCCGCCAGCACTATCCGCCCGAGCGCAACCAAGTCCCCGCGCACGTCACGCTGTTCCATTCGCTGCCACCATCGAGCGAAGGCGAACTGCGCGAGCTCCTGAAGGATAGCGCCCGATGCAATCGGCCACCGCAGGCAAGACTGTCAGGAGTGCTGCGGTTTGCCGGCGGAACGGCTCTAGAGGTCATGTCCCCGCAGTTGCTGTCCCTGCGTCAGGACCTTGCAGAGCGGCTGTACGGCCTGCTCAGTGCGCAGGACCTGGGTGTTCCCAAGCTCCACATCACGATCCAAAACAAGGTAGCGTCTGCGGAGGCAAGGGCGTTGCAGGGCGAGCTGGAAAGCGAGTTCCCCACGCGCGATTTCGCCTTCGCGGGCCTCGCTCTCCACGCCTGGAGAGGCGGTCCTTGGGACCACCTCAAATCTTGGTCATTCCGCGGTTGACCGCGCCGCAGGTCCGCCCTAAATGCGCCGCCTTGCCGCGGTTCAACCGCGACCGAAAGCCCTTGGGGCGGAGTAGCTCAGCCGGTTAGAGCAGCGGAATCATAATCCGCGTGTCGGGGGTTCGAGTCCCTCCTCCGCTACCACGGAAAAATCATTAGATATCAGTATCTTATAGGCCTTTGAGGGGCTTCGCGTCGCAATACTTTTGCGGCGTTGCGGTTCGCTACCATTGCTGTCGAAGCGGGATATTTGAAACGCGAATGCGGCGTTCGGGGTCGGTGATACCGGCGCTCTGCATTGCATCGACAAAGGCACGAAAGACGGTTTCCGGGTAATGACAGGGCCCGATGATTATTCCCTCCAATATCTCATCCAGGTTGAGTTGAGGGAGGTCATAAAGCGGACCTCGTGCCGGATTGTGAAATGGCACCTCGTAAATCGTTTGGGGAATGCCGTTCACGGTAACGGTCTGCGAAGTTACATGGGCGGCTGCAAATTCAAAAGGCCGATGAACAAATCGCCATTCGCATTCCTCGGCAAACCCCGGATGTTTGATAGAGAACATCGAAAATTGCAGGAGCGCTCCGCATACGGAGAGGAGATGATCCGGTTCGAACTCCTTTAGGAGATCAGACCTCGCCTCCAACCCCTTCACCACTTTCTGTAGTTCGGCGTCAAATCTCTCGGGCCCACCGTAGAGTACCGGGCTGGCACTTATTTCGAGGCTTGGCTCCAATTCGAGATCGACGACGTCGCCCTTGAACAGGAGTGCCACCCCACTCACTGGCCCACCATATGCCCGCCACATCGACAATTTGCCTAGGGCATCGGTCTGATCGTGTTCGCTCAGCGAAGTCATGAATACCGTCTCGCGGGCGTGTTCGCAGTGCTCCGCGAATTGCCGTTGAACCCTCTGGCCCAGCCCCCACTTGACGCCGTCGAGCAGGGCAAAGAACCGCTTGCCAGTTTGTCCCCTTAGGACTGGCTCGATCACCGACCTCCCGTACTGAATTTCCATGTAATCGTTCATCACCCCGGCGTTTCGCAGCCAGAGCGTGCGGCCACTGATGATCTTCATCGCGGTGTCGGCGGTCGTGTAATGAGCAATAAGTCTCTTTTCCTCCTTGACCGTCTTCACCCGTTCCCTGTCGTAGCAAAAGAGCAGCTCCAGCAGCTCGCGCAGTTTGGGATCAATCGCCAAGAAGCCCCCCTTATGGTGTCGGTAACCGAACGTGCGCCAGCACTAGCGGAGCGCCCCAATCCAGGCCCATATTGCCTCCGGAAATGCTGTCGCGTTCACGCGGGCTAGTCAACGATTGGGTGTGCCTATCTACCGGAGCACCACGCTAAACCCTACAGCAAGCAAGTGTACGGTTAAGGCATGAGCGCCCCTCCGCTACCAGGGTTTTTCAGCATTTTTCCCTGATTGAACTGGACGCGTCCGAGACGGTTGGGCGCTTAGTTGGGAGAAATCACTCTCCCTTCGAGCTTTTGGATGGCTGCTTTGCCGAGTGCTGGATCGCGATGCATGTAATGGGCATCGTGGATCGTCCCGACTTCGAGCTCCGAGCCGATGCGTGAGCCGATCAAGTGTCATCAGCACTCCCCTGCCTGGCCTGGGGGTATTATAGGATCAAAAAGTACCTGCTTGGAATTGCGAAGAGATCAGCCTCGCACGTCACGGGCTAGGTCCCAAAGACGGACGCGCTAGACTAGGTTCCGACGGAGAATGTCCCTGTGAAAGATACCTTCACCCTTGCGCTATCGTGCAAGAACCGGCCCGGCCTGGTCGCAAGAGTCTCGACGTTCCTGACGGCTAGCGGCGCCGACATCGTAGACCTGCAGCAATACACCGACCCGATCAGTGCGGGCTTTTTCCTGCGAGCCGAGTTCAAAGGCACGACACCTGTCGACGAGTTGCAAACCGGATTTGCGCCCATCGCAAGCGAGTGTGAAATGGAGTGCCGGTGGCGTTCGCCCGGCTACGTGCCGAAGGTCGTGCTGCTGGTATCCAAGTTCGACCACGCTTTCGGCGACTTGCTCTATCGCATGCGCATCGGCGAGATAAACATGGAGGTGGTTGCGGCGATCAGCAATCATCCCCGCGAAGCGCTGACCACCTCACTGATCCAGGACATTCCCTATCACTACCTGCCGATCACCAAGGAAACGAAGCCTCAGCAGGAAGCGCAGATCAAAGACCTCGTGACGCGAAGCGGTGCAGAACTGGTCGTGCTCGCACGCTACATGCAGATCTTTTCGGACGAGTTGACCGCGTTCCTGTCGGGCCGTTGCATCAACATCCATCACTCGTTCCTGCCCGGCTTCAAGGGCGCGAAGCCTTACCATCAGGCCTATGATCGCGGCGTGAAGCTAATCGGTGCGACCAGCCACTACGTGACGACCGACCTCGATGAAGGGCCAATCATCGCTCAGGACGTAGCGGTCGTTAGCCATCGAGAAACGCCTGATGAGCTTGTCGCCAGGGGGCGAGATGTCGAACGCGGCGTGTTGGCGCGAGCGGTCAAGTCACACCTTGAATACCGCGTGTTCTTGAACGGCAATCGGACGGTGGTGTTCGACTAAACGGTATGTCGGGATTGTAAGGGCAACTGCGCCATACCGCCTGAGGGCGTTAGTCGCGTCGGCTTCACGACCGCTTTTTGGCAAAAGCTAGCTGTACCGGAAAGTGACGAGCGCGAGACTGACGACATTACAGTTCCTTGCAGCTGCATTGGTCGCGAACCCCAACAACTGGGCGGCATTAGTGCCGGCGCTGGGGCCGCGCGTGGTGCTCGTCCAGGTTTAGTGTGTTTAGATCATCCTCGGCCGTCAGCTTACGCATGCGGTCGAGCCGCTCCCGGTCCAGGGTACCGTCCTGTAGTGCCCTCTGCACTTCACATCCCGGCTCGCTTTCATGCGCGCAGTTCGAAAATTTGCACTGCTGCGCGAGGGAAACGATATCTTCGAAAACGGCCGCAAGTCCCGCTGCCGCATCTGTTAGCTGGAGCTCACGCATGCCGGGCGTATCCAGCAGCCAGCCGCCCTGCGCGAGACGGTGCATTTCGCGCACGGTAGTCGTGTGGCGCCCCTTGCCATCGGCTTGCCGAACTTCCTGCGTGGCTATGTCTTGAGAATCCCTGAGCGTGTTGATCAGGGTCGACTTTCCCACCCCAGAAGAGCCGAGAAGCGCGACCGTCTCACCTATACCGCACCAGGCAGTGAGCGAACCGGCGCTGAGGGGATCGCGAGCATTGATGATCTCCACATCGAGGCCGGATTGCAGACCGCGTGCGGCGTCCACAAATTCGTCAGGCCTTTCGGTCAGATCAACTTTGGTCAGTACGACGACCGGATGGACACCGACTTCGCGCGCCAGGATCAGGTAACGCTCGATCCGGGCGAGGTTGAAATCCTGGTTGCACGAGGCAACGATGAACACTGTGTCGACATTAGCGGCGATGAGTTGAAGCTTGCGGCCGCTTCCGGGCGCGCGCCGTTTGAACAGACTGCCGCGACGAAGGATGCGTGAAATCTGCAATGTCGCTGGATTGAGCAACAGCCAGTCACCGACTGCCAATTGGTATTCCTCGGCATCTGAGTTCGGCAAACTTGGCGTGATGAATTGATCGAGACCGGAGCCTGCCACGGCGAGCTTCCCCCGGTGGACCGCCATTACGCGCGCCGATTGCAGTTGCGAGCGCTCCTCGGGCGAGAGCTGGTCGCTGAAAAAGGACTTCCAGCCAAGTTCGAGCAGGTCTGGGTCCGGCATTGTCATAAGCGTCACGCAGTGACCATTTCGATACGAGCGGCTTCGGCCCATCCGCCCCGTGGCATCATGAAGTGACAAGTGGCATACCGCGCCAATGAGCAACTCTGCCCTAACCCAAGGCGAACAGAACGCAATGCGTCGCGTCTCCGCCGGTTCTGATATTGACGTCAGTACCTGGCAGGAACTGCACCGGAAGGGACTTGTCGAACGGCGCCACGGTAGCCGGGCGCTTACTCAAAAAGGCAGAGCGGCGCTCGGCCTTCTGCGATGACCGCCCTCCGCCCGGGTGGCCATGGCGGGGTTTCGGCTTAGTCTGGGTAAAGCGCTATTTTCCATTGATCGCGAACGCAGGTTCATCGGCTTGGAGTTGGTAGGCCAGTACCCCGAAATCAGGAATACCCAGCCACCCTTCTCGATGGCCGGCGCTAGATTAGTCGACGAGCTAACCGGCAGCTTTTCGCCCCACACCGCCCGAATCCGGACCGTCCGCTATCGGCCACGATCGGTCATGAGTGGTGTCGGAGTTTCGGTCACCGCAACCCCAAAATGCTCTTTGTCGGTAGAAGCTTTCAGTGCTGGGTATTCCGCAACGACGAAAGATCGTATCCCATCTCCTGCGCGCGGTTCTTTAGCTGTTCTAACAGGTCCGGGTTCGGATTCGTTTCTCGTGTGAGTATCCAAAGATAACGACCTGATGGTTCGCCAACAATGGACCACTGGTACTCGTCGCCATGGTCCAGCACCCAATAGTCTCCGTAGAACGGTCTTACGAACGCGACCTTCAGTTTAGCGTTGGTGGCTGTATCCTCAATTTTCGCGTTCCCAATGGATTGCTTAATCCGCCCACCCGGCCCGCCCTTTCGGCCCCTGTTGACGACAGTTACCGTGCCGTCGTCATTTAGCCCATAGTCGGCAGTGACAGCGTCGAGGTCCTTTTCAAACCAGGCTTCATAGCGGAATTGCTCATACCACCTGCCCATATAACGTTTGACATCGACAGGTTTGGCAGGTTCCGGAACCGATTTGTTGCCCACGGGCCTTCGTCGCAAGACGAGCGCAGTAGCTGCCATCAAAATCGTTGTGCCGAGCACACCGCCCGCCAGAACTGCCTTTCTCATCGGATTTCCTTCAAGGTTCCAGAACAATACGTTCCGGCCCCGTTCGCGTTGCAGCTAGCCCGGCTGCGGTAGTAGTGCTTTCGGGCCAACACGGCGGCGGTCCGCGATCGCCCCTCAGTTTAGAAGAAGGGCGGACATCTCAGCGCTCCGCTTTCGTCAGAGGGAGATCGCAATTCGATTCTCGGGGTTTGCGCATCCCGGGTCCCTGCCGAGCAACTTGAAAACAATAGACTTGAAAAAACCGGTCGCGTCGGCTCGCCAAACCTCGGCTGTTGCTGAATCGAGGCGGAGCAAGAGGAGGTTGGGATCAGCCTTCCCCTCCTCGTAGTAGAGTTCCGCAAACGGTGACCAAAGCCTCTCGATCGTCGCGCGATCGTCGACGACGGCGAGCGACCCCCGGATCGAAGCGAAGATATCATGCCCTTTCGACTGGAATGCGGCGATAGCTTCGCTCTCGGTATGCGATAGACTCGCTCCCACCCCCTCCTCGCGCGAGGCAAAGAAGTAGATTTCTGCCAAGCTGTCGTCTTCGGCGTGACCAGAGCGATCGATTTGAGCGGTCATCGGCCTCAGCATTTTCGCACTGTCCGCTACGAGACCCAGCATCAGTGTCTGGCTCTCCTCCAGCGCGTTCCAGAAGTCTCGCTTGAGATCCAACTCGTCGTTACCAATGACCATGACAAAAGCCTCTAGTGCAGTTCAATTTGACAGGGCTTCTGAATACCTCGCTCTCCCGATTGGTTCCCGGCCGACTAGGGGGGAATCAAATCGCAGTCCTGGCCACACTTGGTGCTACTGGCCACATCGATGGATATTTCTGCCGACAGTGTTCGCGCGGCACACGCCATCGATCATGCGAGCAAACCGTCGATCGCCAGACCTGCGATAAGCTTGCTCACCTGGATGCTCGACCTGAGCGGCCGATCCCTGCTTCGGTCGTGCTTATCGCCGTTCACACGGCTCCGCTCTTAATCATGAAGGTCAGGGGCGGCACCAACCAATGGGATGCGAGGTTTCCCGCTCGAACTGGTTCATGGTCGGCTAGGCAAATGGCTGGTAACCGTGAGCCACCACCAGAGACATCATCACGATCACAGGTGAAACTATGTGCTCAATTTCCGCTTTTGGGATCGGATCTACCGTACTGATTGGGGTCTTGGCGACTTCCGCGGTAACGCGGGCGGCCGAGCCTCAGGAGTTTGAGCTGCTTGTCGAAGTCTCCCATCTGCGCAACGCCAAGGGAATGGTTCATGTCTGCCTAACAAAGGTCGAGGCCTACTTCCCCGACTGCAAGGCCGACGCGCGGGCGCATCGTCTTAGCGTGGCGGCGAACGAGGCGGGCGAGCTGAGCTTTCGCCATTTGGCAAGCGGCAGCTATGCGCTGTCAGTTGTCCACGACGAGAACGGCAACGGAAAGCTCGACACGTTCGCTAAAATCCCGCGCGAGGGGTATGGCTTTTCGGGTAATCCACCGATGCGGTTCGGCCCGCCCAAATTCGGCGAAGCCAGTTTCACATTGACGCCTGGTCGGAATCTGCAGGTGGTCAGGATGCGGTACCTCCTTTAGTCCATGTGGACGCCCTTCCTTGGGTCTCGTACCTTCGCGCGGCGGGTAGGGGCCGGAAGGAGAACGATGTCGCACGGAAGCAGTGCTGCCGCGGATCCCAGAGCGGTCTCGCAAGCTCGCGCCCAACTGAACGTTCTGCTGGCGGGCCCCCGCGGTTTTTGCGCCGGCGTCCGGAGGGCGATCGACGCCGTCGAAGATGCGCTCGAACGGTTCGGCCCGCCGGTCTACGTGCGGCGCGCCATTGTCCATAATCTGGCTGTCGTGAGATCGCTGGAAGACAAGGGTGCGGTGTTCATTCAAGAGCTTGACGAAGCCCCGGATGGCGCAGTGGTGATCCTGTCCGCGCACGGCGTCGCCCGCAGCGTCACTGACGAGGCCCAGAGGCGGGAGTTGCGCTACTTCGATGCGGTCTGCCCGCTGGTCGCCAAAGTTCACCGCGAAGTGCTCAAGCATCACCGCGCGGGCCGTCACGTGGTCTTGGTGGGCCATGCCGGACATCCTGAAATCGTAGGCAGCCTGGGCCAGATCCCGGAGGAGGCCGCCAGCGTGGTTGCGAACATCGAACACGTGGCTGAGCTCCGTCTGGAGCCGGACACGGGGGTGGCCTACGCGATACAGACGACCTACTCCGTTGACGAGGCGGACGAAGTGGTGACCGCGCTAATCTCGCGCTTCCCGGACATCGTTGGCCCGGCGAGCAGCGACATCTGCTACGCGACGACCAACCGGCAGGCCGCGGTCAAGCAGATGGTTCCGCAGGTAGACGCGGTGCTGGTGGCCGGAGAATCGTTTTCTTCCAACGCTAACCGGCTGGCCGAAGTGGCCAGGGCTCACGGTTGCGCGTCGGTGCAGCTCATTGCCGAAGCTTCGCAGATCGACTGGCGTTCGCTGGAAGATTGCCGTTCGATCGGCATTACGGCAGCTGCGTCAACCCCTGAAGCGAGCGTTGCCGCAATCATCGCGGCGCTGCGCGAGCGCTTTGATATCACCGTGGAGGAGTTTGGCGAGGCGAGCGAAGGGACCATGTTCAAGCGGATGAAAGTCGATGATCATGCTCAGGCCTTTTGAAGTCGACGTCACGCTGTCCACGGCGGGAAGCTAGTCTGTGGGGAAATCGACTGGCTGTTCGACCCGGCGCAGACGCGCATCGGTCTGGCATTCGAGACTGCGGCCGACCTCCTCGATGCCGACGACAGCGACGCGAAGGCCCGGCAAGAGCCCACGAAAGGACGCCGCTGCGGGCAACGTCAAGTTCGTGTCCCTGCTGGGACGCGAGCGAGTACGCGCCCAGGCGCGCATGTCGGTCGGCCAGGCCAAGGACCACCTCCGATCGTTCGGCATAGACTTGTTCTTGCCGCACGCCATCGCCGGCTTCGCAAGCCCCCGAGACTACTAACTCAGATTCCAGCCTCGACCGCTATCCGGACCGCTTCCATGGACGAAATGGCGCCCAATCGCTCAAGCAAAAGGCTGCGATGCATCTTCACCGTCTTTTCACTTAAGCCCAGCCGTGCGGCGATCTGCTTGTTGCGATAGCCGAGTATCATCTCGCCGAGCACCTGCCGTTGGCGAGGCGTCAGCCTGTTGATCAGCTCCCTCGACGCCTCCTTGCGGGCGACCGAGGGCATATCACCGCCGCCGACCTCCATCTGCGACCCGATGAAATACTCCAGCCTGCCCTCACCGTCGAAAAGAGGGGCGATCATTACTGCGTTCCGGAAGGGCGTCTGATCTTGTCGGTAATTCAACAATTCGGTCAAGACGGGTCGTTGCCTTACGATTGCCTCTCGGAGGATGCTTGTGCCGGCTTGTCTCGTGTGGCCGCCGGCCAAAAACCGGCAGTTCCGGCCAATGGCTTCGGAAGCTGCGTAACCGGTCAGCCGGGTGAACGCCTCGTTGACCCCGACGATGGGATTATCCGGTGCTCGCGGATTGGTAACCACGGTCGCAATCGGTGAATTGCAGAGCGAACGTAATAGATCATCTAGGTCGGCGGATCCGGACACGGCATGAGTTTAGCCGCGCCCGATCTGGCTTGCAAAGCTTCAACTTGACGGCGGTCCGGATGCGGTTGTCGCACCTGACGCCTTACAGAACGGGTGGCGGATCTCTCTTCGCCTCACGCGAAGGTCGTCGGAGTGCCTTCCCCAACACCCCGACCATCGAATGGGCTTTGTCGAAGTACGCCGGTGGGCAATTGAAGAGCGGGCTTTGATAGCCCAGCCGGTCGCCCAGACCAAAGTTGTACGCGTGAGCGACTGCTTATCGCGCCTAGCCGATACGAGCGGACGATCCGCTATCGGCCAGCACAGGTCATTCGGCCAAGTCTCCGCGTCGGTTTGGCTCGGGGAGCCGGAACTGTTTGGCGAGGTATTCGATTAGCAGGGAGTGTGTGCCCGCTCGCCCTTAGATGCCCTTGCAGCGGCGTTAGCGAGTGTGACCATGAGGGGCTCAGCCGGGTACTCTGAAGAGTGCGATCGGGCGATCTGGAACAAGCGGCTCGCTCAGGCCCGGCAACCAGATGGGATTATAACGGTTCGCTCCGTAGACCAAGTGGTTGAAGTGGTTCGCTTTGCGACAGCAAACGGCTTGAAGGTGTCTCCGCGGGGAGGTGGCCACCACTATGGTGGTGCTGCACTACGGGATCGCGGATTGCTACTTGACCTCGGC
Organism: Altererythrobacter sp. Root672; assembly: GCF_001427865.1. NCBI lineage: Bacteria > Pseudomonadati > Pseudomonadota > Alphaproteobacteria > Sphingomonadales > Erythrobacteraceae > Altererythrobacter > Altererythrobacter sp. Root672. The sequence goes on along the minus strand of NZ_LMHH01000001.1, from coordinate 1,326,170 downwards.
GCGTTGGACTTCATCGAAATAGACAGCGCGGCCCGCGTTGCCCGAATTGGAGCGGGCGTGCGCGGCGACGTGCTGAGCCAGAAGCTTGCCGCGCACGGGTTCGCTTTCCCGGTTGGCCATTGCGCCGATGTGTGCGTGAGCGGTTACCTCCTCAATGGCGGCTTCGGCTGGAATTCAGGCGAATGGGGTGCAGCTTGCGCCAGCGTCATCACAATCGAAATGGTCTTGGCGGATGGTGAGACTGTCTTGGCCAGCGAGAGCAATCATCCGGACCTCTTCTGGGCAGCTCGTGGAGGAGGACCCGGGTTCTTCGCCGCGGTGATTGCGTACCACATCACCCTCCGGCCGCTACCAACTGTCACCTGCGCCTGGCGAGGCGCCTTTCCTGCCGCTAGCGCGCCGCTACTGGCCGACTGGCTCACGGCCGCGACGGATGCGGCCGCTCCGGAAACCGAAGTCGGCTGCTTCCTGATGTCGCATTGGGACACGGGTGAGCAGGCCATCGTGCTTCGGGTTTCGGCCTGCGGAGACGACGAAGCTGACGCGAGATCGCGAGTGTCGTCCTTCGCCTCCCCACCTCGTGGAGCGACCACCATTGGCGATCCTTGCACCGAGATCTTGCCGTTCGTCGAACTGTTCAAGCTGTCGCCAATGCCAAGCGGAAAGCGCGTTGCAGCGGATCACCTGTGGGCCACCGCTAAGTTGGGCGAGCTATTGCTCGCAGTTCATGACATCCCCGCGCGCAGCCCTCATTCGACGATCGATCTGGTGGCTTACGGCGGCCACTCACGAGTTTGTCTACCGAGAGATGGTGCCCTCTCGGTGGGCGGCGGTACGGGTGTCGGCATCTACGCCATGTGGGACAACGCGACCGACGATGACGTAAACCGAGCTTGGGTGCGGCGGGTCGACGCGGCGCTCAGCCTCTTTCGCTCAGGCCGTTACGTTGGCGAAGCAGATTTGACCGCGTCGCCGGGGCGTGTGGCCGAATGCTTCGAACCGCAAATCCTCCAGCGCCTGCAGAGCTTGCGCGCGAAATATGATCCAAACAGCTTGTTCTTCACTTGGCCCTGACTGAAGCCAAGCAAGCGGGGCATAGGTGAAAGAGCGGAACCAATGGCCGGCATCCATTTGACCCCACCGCAGATTTGGATGGGCAGCTTGTCGTTCGCCTGCGATATGAAGGTGGATGGTTCTTGCTCGAAACAATGTGAAAGTCACTGGAACCGGTTCCCGCTCGATGATGTTTGCGCACGGTTTCGGGTGCGACCAGCAGATGTGGGACGCCGTTGCTCCCTCGTTCGAACAGGATTTTCGCGTCATCCTCTTCGACTACGTCGGAGCCGGCAGATCCGATTTGTCGGCCTATGATTCTTCGAAGTATTCGAGTTTGAACGGCTACGCCGACGACGTAGTTGAAATCGGCCGTACCCTCGGGTTCCATGGCGCCGTGTTCGTAGGGCACTCGGTAAGCGCGATGATCGGTGCGCTGGCATCGTTAAAGGCCCCTGAGATGTTCTCCGAGCTCGTCATGGTCGGACCTTCGGCCCGCTACCTGGATGACGACAGCTATCACGGCGGGTTTTCCCGCGCGCAAATAGACGAACTGCTCGAGTTTCTTGCGGAAAATCATCTCGGCTGGTCGGCGGCGATGGGCCCTGCGATCATGGGCAATCCGGACCGTCCGGAACTCGGCGAGCGGTTGACCAGTAGTTTCTGCCATACCGATCCGAAGATCGCTCGCGAGTTCGCCAGGGTCACGTTTCTGTCTGACAACCGCGATGACCTGCCGGCAATCAAAGCCCGAACGCTCGTGCTGCAATGCCGGGAAGACATCATCGCCCCCTCGACCGTCGGTGAATACGTTCATTCCCGGATCCCCGGCAGCACCTATGTCTTGCTCGATGCAACCGGCCACTGCCCGAACTTGAGCGCTCCAGAGGAAGTGACGGCGGCGATCCGCGCGTTTGTCTGACACCTTCCCTACCGAGGATCTCTCCGACCTCTATGAGCAAGCGCCCTGCGGCTACATCTCGCTGTCGCCCGATACGCGCATCGTCAAAGCGAACCGAACACTCGCCAATTGGTTAGGGCTAACAGCCAGCGAGTTGTTGGGGCGTTCATTCCTTGATGTGCTGAGCTTCGGAGGCCGCATAGCCTACGAAACCCACTTGGCGCCGTTGCTGAGGCTGCAGGGTTTCGTTGATGAGATAGCGCTCGATCTGATCCATGCCGACGGCTCCAAGATCCCCGTGATCGCAAATGCGACGGAGAAGCGTGACGAGGCGGGGAAGCACCATTTTACCCGCTTCACTTTGTTGAAGGCGGTGGACCGCCTTGGTTACGAGCGGGGCTTGCGTGCGTCACTGACCAAGGTCGAAGCAGCGTTTGCTGCTGAGCAAGATGCTGCGATTCTCCGAGAGCAGTTCATCGCAGTGCTCGGACATGATCTGCGCAATCCGCTCGCCGCAATCACGGCGGGCGTTCAAATGTTGCAAGCTCGCGAACAGCTCAGCGAGCGTGGCGATCTGATTCTCAGGGAGATGTTGGCAAGCGGCAAACGGGCGTCGGCGCTGATCGACAACGTGCTCGACTTTGCCCGAAATCGGCTCGGCAACGGCTTTGAGATAACTTGCGATAGCCGAGAGCCGCTCCAACCCGTCCTTGAACAAGTTGTCGCCGAAATGCGCACCATCGCGCCGGACCGTGTGTTCGACATCGCCTTATCGATTGAGGATCCAGTCTATTGCGACCGGGTCAAGATCGGCCAACTCGTAGGCAATCTGCTATCGAACGCGGTTACGCATGGGGATCCAGAAGCCCCGATCAGATTGACGGCTGACACGCTGGGTGATCGGCTTTCTATTTCTGTTGCGAATGGTGGCGCGCCGATCGACGCCGCGACGCAAGATCAGCTCTTTCAACCTTTCTTCCGCGGGACGGTGCGCAGCAGCCAGAACGGGCTAGGCCTTGGGTTGTTCATCGTCAGCGAAATTGCCAAAGCGCACGAGGGATCGATTGGGCTGGTCTCGAACGAAAGTGAAACGCGCTTCACATTTCTTATGCCTCTAACGCGCGACGCATAGACTCCGCACTCGAGCCTTGTCGGGCGGAGAAGCTAGTTGATCCCAGGGGCCTTGATGGCCCTAAGACAAGCGCCGTCGGTTAGCTCGAACTTTGCGCGTGTACTTGCGCACGACGCGTTTCGTGGCGGAAGCAGGATCGGTTCCCAGGCGTCCCGTCAGAAACGCCGTTTGCAGTTCGATCGCGGCGGTGACCTTTTCATTGATCATGCGCCGCGCCTCCCGGCCATCGGCGTCACCACCCATGGCCGCCTTAGATGCCCTCAAGGCGATGACCGTGGAGGCCTCAACTCCCAGCACCCAGGCATCGAAGCCAAGATTGAGCCAGCGGCGATATGCGTCGTTGGTGAACATCATGACCCCTGATTTGCTGCTGTGGTTCTTCCCTGCGCAATGCTTCGCGACAGACAATGGCACCCGGAACGGCCGACTTAAGTGGAGTCCTCGACATCTGTCGGAACGAGCGTCCGGTGGGCAGATAGTGACATTTGGCAATCATGGACCTTTGCATCCGCCCGGCGGTTGAGGATCGCATGCCGAGCCTGAGCGTGCCAGAAATCAGCAGGAGCGCGAGATGGCCACCAAGAGCAAATTCACATCCGACGTGGCACCCGGCGGAGAGCTTCACCAGCATGTGCCGGAAAAGGGTCCGCACACGGGTGAAGACCACCTCACAACCAACCAGGGCATCCGTGTCTCTGACAATCAGAACCAGCTGAAGGCCGGGTCGCGCGGTCCCGTACTGCTGGAGGATTTCGTTCTCCGTGAGAAGATCTTCCACTTCGATCACGAGCGCATCCCGGAGCGCATTGTTCATGCGCGCGGTACGGCAGCGCACGGCTTTTTCGAGGTCTATGAGAGCTTAGCCGAGCTTACGAAGGCGGACATCTTCCAACGCCCCGACGAAAGAACGCCTGTGTTCGTGCGCTTCTCGACGGTCGCCGGTGGGGCGGGCTCAGTCGATACGCCGCGCGACGTGCGGGGGTTCGCCGTCAAATTTTATACCCAGGAAGGCAACTGGGACCTCGTCGGCAATAACATCCCGGTCTTTTTCATCCAGGATGCGATCAAGTTTCCCGATCTCGTGCACGCGGTGAAGATGGAAGCCGACCGTGGCTATCCGCAATCCGCGACTGCGCACGACACCTTTTGGGATTTCATCTCGCTCATGCCGGAATCCACCCACATGATCATGTGGGCGATGTCCGACAGGACCATTCCGCGCTCACTGCGCACGATGCAGGGGTTTGGTGTGCACACCTTCCGCCTGGTCAATGCCGCGGGGAAGTCGACTTTCGTCAAGTTCCACTGGAAGCCCACGCAGGGCCTGCAATCGACGTGCTGGGACGAGGCGGTCAAAATCGCCGGTGCCGATCCCGATTTCCATCGCCGCGACTTGTTCGAAGCGATCGACACTGGCAACTTCCCGGAATGGGAACTCGGTATTCAGGCCTTCGACCAGGATTTTGCAGACTCCCTCCCATTCGACGTGCTCGATCCGACCAAGATCATTCCCGAGGAAGTGCTCCCCGTGCGACCGATCGGTCGGATGGTACTCGACCGGTACCCGGATAACTTCTTCGCCGAGACCGAGCAGGTTGCCTACTGCCCGGCGAACATTGTCCCAGGCGTCGACTTCACCAACGATCCGCTCCTCCAGGGCCGGTTGTTCTCGTACCTCGACACCCAGAAGAGCCGTCTCGGCACCGCCAACTTCCATCAGTTGCCAGTGAACGCGCCGAAGTGCCCAGTGATGAATTTCCAGCGCGACGGCATGATGCAGATGGCCATTCCCAAGGGGCGAACCAACTACGAGCCCAACGGGCTATCTGAAGGCGCGGAGCAACGCCCCAGCGATGAGCCGGGACCGCGCGAATGCCCGGTGACCGGCTTTGGGACTTTCGCGAGTGCCGATGGCGCCGAAGAGCAAGGCGACAAGCTTCGCCTTCGCCCGGAGAGCTTTGCCGACCACTACAGCCAGGCGCGGCTGTTCTTCCGCTCGCTGGCGGCGCCAGAACAGGCGCATCTTGCGTTCGCGCTCGTGTTTGAATTGTCCAAGGTTGGGCTCGAGCATGTCCGCACGCGGATGCTGTCGAACCTCGTCAACGTCGATCCGTCGTTGGCCAAGCGCGTGGCCGAAGGGCTCAATATGGCCGTTCCTCCGGCCTCGAAATCGGTCACGCCGGTTCAGGATCTCAAGCTTTCACCGGCGCTTCGCATCATCGAGGGGCCGCTGACCCCGGACTCGATCAAGGGAAGAGCGATTGGCATTCTCGTTGCGGACGGATCGGATGCGAAGACCGTGACGGCCCTGACCAAGCAGATCGCTGACGCTGGCGCCCGCGCGATCGTCATCGCGCCCAGGATCGGCGGCGCGAAGCTGTCCGATGGTTCAATACTCAAGGCGGACGGACAACTTGCTGGTTTCCCATCGGTGCTGGTCGACGCGGTGGCGATTGCTCTCTCGGCGGAAGGAACCAAACTTTTGCTTGGCGAGGCTGCGGCAATCCAGTTTGTCATGGATGCCTTCGGGCATCTCAAAGCGATCGGCCATACTCCCGCCGCGCAGCCGCTGCTCGACAAGGCCGGGGTCCAGCCCGACGAGGGTGTGGTCGCGCTCGATAAGACCTTCGTCGAAGCAGCAGCAAAGCGCTATTGGGCTCGCGAGCCAAAGCTGCGCACGCTGCCATGATGGTCGGATGATCGCAGCTTGTCAGCCGCAAGCGCGGCAATGTTAAGTTAGGAACGACAACAGCTTACATCGGTAAGCTCGTTATGCCCGATGAGGACGATCTCACCTACTATACCGCGGAGGCCAAGAGATGCCGTCGAATGGCGCGGGGGGCCGACCAACGCACCGCCGATGCGTTGATCGAGCTGGCTGAGGAATACGAAGCCAAGGCTCAAAGTGGAGGAGGGACCGGCGCTCCGGTTCTGTCCTAGTGCCATACCTCTGGATGAGCTGCTGGCAAGCGCCGCTTGTTCTGGGCAGAGTCACTGCCACGCGCCGGCAATCGACGCATCCGTCTGGCGACCCATTCACACATGACCCACGCACATGCGAAGAAGGCAAGAACGATTAGGGCCGTAATGAGAATCCAGGACATATCTGTGCTCCTGCCAGGCGGGAGCTCATCCGTGTCTCTCAGGCGCAGGCAGGCCTAATGGAGCCGGCGATGACATGGTCATACTCCTGATCGTCGGCGCAAGCACCTGGTATCGGCATGATCAAGGTTAAGGTTGTGGCTGCTGGGCACGCTATAAGGCGCTCGGGTGCGTCGTGCCTTGCTTGACCCCTGATGCGGCGCGCCTGATTCCCTCGACCTGTCGCTATTCTTCCGGCTTCTTCCAGGCGAGCACCCACTTGGGCTTCTGGGCTTCGCTATTGGCTCGGCAGTAATGCGGGCTTTTTGCTCTCCGCACTCGCCACAGCGCCTCCGCCGCTCGAGCGAAGCAATGTCCTTCTTCCCGCAAATTTCGGTCGAGAGCAGGGCAGGGTTGGCAAGGACCACAGGCTTACAACCCTGATTCTACCCGTAGGTGAAGGCCCTTGCGGGTCTGGGCATTCGAAATGCCGACGCCGGCTGCTGAGGCAGACGAAGAAACGAGGGCGAAGGTCCTCGAGATGGCACAGGCGTATGAACGTCAGAGTCTCCTGGGTGGAGTCACCGCCCCTCTTCGCACTGATCGAAGGGCGCCTCAGGTGTTCTTGCGCCGACTTCTCGGGGGATCCTCCATGGGCAAGATGCGCGACCGCCGGACCCGCATGGGAAGTATGCGCGAGCGCCGGCCACGCCGGGTTCTTCGGCGGATTCCCCAGGACACGAGAAACCAACTGCCCAAGAGCAAAAACGAAAGCAGGATCACCAGTACAACGATAAGCCAGTCTGGCATTCGTCCTTCTCCGATTGGTTCGGCCAGACGTCCGTCACGTTAGGCTTGGATCAAGGTATTTCCGTAGTGCATAGGGTGGTCACCGCTCCTTCATCCTCCGCATCTGATCGCTATGGGGTTCATACCAGCGCGTATCGCTCATGGCTTTCCGCCCCGCCAGGAAGGCGGTCAACAGCCCGGCCTCGGCGACAAGGGCGATCAGCAGGTACGCGACGAAAATGCAACTTTCCACATTAGGTAGAAATCCGGCCGGTTGGCAAAGTTCCTAGAGGCTCTGGCCGAATGGCCATCGGATCCGCGCTGTAAACACGGGCGCGAATGCCTATATTTGCCAGATGACTGACCAGACCGTCCGCCTTAGCGGGCGAAGCGTGATCCTGTCAGGCGCAGTGATGGCCATAGGTGCGCTCACTTCGTCATCCTCCAGCCTTCTCCTTCCCGCTCAGCGCCGCGGGAAAGGCTAATCCGGTGTATAGACGACGGTGTCAGGCTGTTGGGGGCTAATGGTGTCTACGCCCTTGTCGGCATCGGGACCTTCCCCCCGATCATCTAACAGCGCTGCCTGTTCCGCAGCTTTGGCCCGATCAGCGATCTCAATGGCATCCTGGCGGAGTGCGTCGAGCTTTTCGGACGTCTCCTGAAGTTCGGCAGCCCGCCTTTCAGCCTGTGAGTTGCAGGCAGCGAGATACGGCAGCACAACGAGAGGTACGATCAAGTTGAAAGCGCGCCACATTGACATGAGATCCCCCTGATTGCCCAACCGCATGGCTATCGTCGATTGAGCAGTAGAGGAAGACATAGGGTTGGTGGTGAGCACCGCTTTCCACCCATTCCGGTCGTCAAGACAGCGGAACGCACCTGTTTACCGGATAGGGCAGGGGAAGGGGGGAAACGGTTGCCCCTCAGAACGTGCTTATCCCACCGCCTCGCCCGCGTATTTTTCGGGTCGTGAATAATGCGCCTCGCAACGCCTTTGAAAATGACCGAAATCCTGAGCAGTTTTCGGAATATCGAGGTGCGCCGATCGTTGCAATTTGATGCACGTGGGGGTGACATCTCCGCATACGAGTTGGCCGTAAGGTGACGCGAACCGTGTGTCCTACCAGAGTTTTTCGGCATCTTTCCCTGATTGACTTGGACGCGACCGAGACGGTTGTTCGTGCGGGCAGCTTTGCGCCCATGTCGGTCATTCAGGTGGGGTTCCGTCGAATCCCAAAGCGGAATGTCTGCTTCCGAAGGCCCCGTCGAAGCACCGGATGGCCGCCATGGGTGGAAAGCGGACATTGGATCGCATTGCAGGCTACGGCGTAACTGGCTCATCGTCGCCAAGCCCCGATCGTCCGTGTCGCAACGCCTGTTCAATTGCGAGCCCTATCTGCAATCGAAGATAATCGGCTCGGTGCACCTCGGGCGCGGCAAGGCCGTTGCCAACGATTTTCTCGATGGTGTGGTGCTTCCAGTCGCGGAAAGTCCAATGTGTCATTGTGGCATTCTCGCGGGAACGGCCAACCTTCGCAATGGGTCGAAAGCAGACTGGCCGCTAACGACCCATTCTTGTAACGACCCATTCTTGCCTTTCGAACGATCGTGACACAGTCCCACTAGCGGACATTTCGCGGCAGATTGAGCAAGGCCTACCGGTCCCGAAGCTTCATGATGGCTACCCAAATATAACCGCCGAACATCGCTCCGCTTCCGAGGAGGCATGCCCATGATTTCAAATCGCGATTTGGCGAGCTCAACGAACCAAGAAACGCGATACCGCTGAAAAAAAGCACGAAAATGATCAAGCGCCGACTAAGCAGCGCTCGAGCTTGACGCTTCATCTCTGTAATCGGTCTTGGCGGTGTTATCGAGGGTCGGTCCCTAACCAGGCGACGTGGTGCGAAGCTGGCCCAGAACAGCCACGCTGAAATACCGATCACGCACGCGGCAACTAAGACCGAGTCCGACCAGTCTGGCAGGGACAAAAATTGCGACACGGCAGTCCAAACGAAGATCGCCAGCATGACCACACCGGCGATCGTCCATGTACCGCGGCGACCAGCCACCTTGCACCAACCTTCGGCCAACTGTTCATATTCCTCAGCAGTCACAAGCTTACCGCCATCCCGCTTTGTTGGATAATAGAGGTAACCCCCATCCACAGGCGTAAATTGCTTGGTGAACGCACCTATCGAATCGAACACAATCGCCCCCTCGTTTCGCGCAACATCGCAAACGAACTTTGCTTCTCAATGGTGCGAGGCGGGCCGGCTGTAAAGAACGAGCGCAGCGGCAACTTTCGGCAATTCGCCCGAAAAGCCGACAGTCTCCAATCCACCCTTCGCAGCCTATTGCGGACAGTCGGTTAGCGACCCTTAGCGGACGTTAATAGGTCTCGATCTAGGGGTTCCGCTTGAACCCATCGACGGCAAGTGGCGAACAGAGAGATGCCGCGATGATCGCGCTAAGTCAGAAGCTGATTTCCCGCGAGTTTCGGAAGCACGCTAAGGAGTTCTTCGAGCTAGGCAATCAAGCGATGGGCCTTTGGGGAGAGCTTGATCAACAAGGTCGGAACCTGTCGACATGCCCCGCCCTCAAGTCGCTTGTCGGCAAAACGCACGAACTCTGGAACTATGCGAGTCACTATGGAGACTTCTACCTCCAGATGAGTATTCCCGCAGAAACGACCGATGTATACTTCCTGAAGAAAAGTTTGCATGAGCTTGTGACGCTCAAGATGAAGCGTCGATCTATCTTACGTGGATTAGAGAGATTGATTGAACGAGCGAAGGCGGAAGTCCGAAATACATGATTGCAACCTAGCTTATCAATGCAATCTGTTTTCAAGCGTCAGTGACGTCCGCTTTCCACCCTTCGCAGCCGATTGCGGACGGAGCGCTAGCGACCCATTGCGGACGTAGACCGAATTGATAGACCTTAGTTCCGCGCCGGCGCTCACAGGATTGAAGCAGATGATCCGCAGCCTTGGGGTCCTACTTTTCGCCTTGGCCGTTCCGGCTGCCGCTGAGCCCCTCGCTATTCATAACGGACGTCTCTTTGTGGACGCTCGCGTCAATGGCGTGGAGACCGAGGCGCTGCTGGATAGCGCGGCCGAAGCCACGCTCATCGACCCGGAATTTGCCCGGCGAGCGAACATTTCGGGCGGAACCGCTCAGACGATCAGAGGCTCGGGTGGCAGCACCAGCGCGCTGATCGTCGAGGGGGTGCAGATCGAGGTTCTCGGTCTCGACCTGCGCCCGGAAGTGGTGGTGGTGACTGATCTCAGCGAACTCTCCAAGCGCCTCATCAAGCGCCCCACGAACGCCGTGATCGGGCGCGAGTTCTTCGACGCCGCCAGAGTGCGCATCGATATTGGCGGAGGGAGCATCGTCCTGGCATCGCGCGATGACCCGCCTCCCGGCCGCGAACTGCCGCTCACCGCTCATGCCGGAGTTGAGGCGTTGCCGGTCGTAGTGGGTGGCCAGATGGCTCAGGCGGAATTTGACCTTGGGAATGGCAGCGAGGTGCTCATCTCGCGCGCCTTGGCCGACAAGCTGAAGCTGGCGGTCGTGGGCCAGAAGGCGGGTGGAGGTATTGGCGGGGAAGTACGTCGGGACATCGTGGTCATTCCACTACTCGAGGTCGCCGGCACCGACTTTCGCGAGGTGCGTGCGGCCGTCGACGACCAACCGAGCGCCAATGACCTGAACCTCGGCACGTCGATCCTGCGTCATTTCCTCATAACCGCAGACTTCAAGGACCGGAGGGTCTGGCTGGAACCGCGCAAGGGTTGAGGGGAAAGATCGATGCACCGGCGAGAGTTTCTGACCACCTCGATGGCCGCCATGGCCTATGCGCAACTTGCCCATGCCGCGCCGCAAGACGCCTCGCTGGATACCTTCGTCGCGGAAAAACTCGCCGGCACGGACTTTGGAGGAACGATCCTCGTCGCCGTAAGAGGTAGTACGCTTCTGCAGCAAGGATACGGGCTCGCCGATCGGGCTCTTGCCGTCCCCTGCACAGCCGATACCGCCTATCGGATCGCATCGATAACCAAGCTGTTCACCGCAACGCTCGTCCAGCAGCTGCGGCAAGCCGGAAAGCTCGATCTGGAAGCGCCGATCGCAACCTATCTGCCGAACTATCGCGGAGAGGGCGCTTCGAAAGTACGGTTGCGCCAACTGCTCAACCACACGTCCGGCATCGAGAATTCCGACAAAGGCCTGACCAGCTTTGCGGACGCTGCCAGGACCGGGATACCGGCCTATCAGCTTCCCCATACGCCCCAGGAGTTGATGGACCAGTTTGCGAGCGGCCCGCTGGTGAATGAGCCGGGGACCGCCTTCGACTATAACAACGCCGACTATGTGATCCTGGGCCAGATCATCGAGGCGATCGAGGTCGCCCCTTTCGATCGGGTCGTTGAAACCCGCATCACCGGTCCGCTGAACATGACCTCCACCGGCATGGCCGTGCAATCGCGCATCATCCTGCGCCTCGCATCCAGCTATTACAAGGACGGCCAAGCGCCGCTCGCCAACGACTTACCGGTCTATCCGCAGAACTGGTACGCGGCTGGCGGGATGTACTCCACGGCCGGCGATCTGCTGGCCTTTGCCAATGCGTTATACGGAAAGCGCCTGCTCCAGGAGACCGCCTTGGCCGAAATGCTCGTGCCAGGGCTCGATGAATATGGCTTCGGGCAATGGATATCGACGCTCGATGTCGACGGTCAGAAGCACCGGTTCGCACAGCGGCCGGGCCGGATCATGGGAGCCAATACGCTGCTGTTGAGACTGCTCGACGACGACATCACCATCGTGATCCTGGCGAACACCAACCTGGTCGATACCGATAGCTTGGGCTTCCAGATTGCGCGGCAAGTGGTGCGCTCCACGCCGAAGGCCTGACCGCTCGGTTAGTCCTGGCTCGGGAGGGTGGCTGAGGCCGCCTCTTTCTGGAGGCGCAGGATGGAATTGCGACATCCCAACTCGGTGGAATATCCACCGCATTCAGCCAGAATCTCTCCCGTTGGCGAGCAAAACTGCCACCGCCAATCTCCTCCGCCGAACTGGGTCGAAGTAAAGCTCACCCGGTCAGCCAGAAAGAGCCGGAACTGCCAGCGCTCTTCGGTTAGGAACCGTGGTGCCTTGCGCCTAGCTGCGGCGAAGACGACATCGCTCTCCTGGGTCATGATCTTAGACATCGGGACTGAACAGGCGAGCTTCGCGAGCGGCCAGTGTCTCAGCCGCCAACAGCGCCAGCCTTTCCCAACTCGCAGCCGACGTCATGTGCTTGTGGCGAACGTGGTGCAAGACCTCCGCACGCGCCGAGGCATGATCTTTAGCCGCACGCGCCAGATAGGCACCTTGGAGTTCGTAACCTGGGGTAGCCATAGCAAATCTCCCGCATGCGGGAGCGCCACGTGGTCTCTCAGCCGCAGGCGTGCACATGATCAGCCTGCGATAATCTCCATATGGAGGCGCTGACGTTGCATTACAACGCATCGGGTCGGGTAGCCGACCAGGCAAGCGCCTTTGACCCTCTCACGCACCATTCGTCAGACCACGCTCAATTAGTACTTGCCCTATCCTTAGCGGAAGGCGGCGACACCGTGATGTTCCATTTGTTCGATATCGGGCAAATGGGATCGCGAATAGCAGGCCGCTGTCGGACGTGGGCGACCCGAAAACCGCCGGACCGCTTTCCACCCATTGCAGTCATTCCGAACTCTTTGACGGGTACCTTTAAGCAGACGGTCCGCTTTGCGGCTATTTGCTGGCTGTCGTGATGACCGAATTGGGTGGAAAGCGGACATTGGATCGCATTGCAGGCTACGGCGTAACTGGCTCATCGTCGCCAAGCCCCGATCGTCCGTGTCGCAACGCCTGTTCAATTGCGGCTACGGCGTAACTGGCTCATCGTCGCCAAGCCCCGATCGTCCGTGTCGCAACGCCTGTTCAATTGCGAGCCCTATCTGCAATCGAAGATAATCGGCTCGGTGCACCTCGGTCGCGGCAAGGCCGTTGCCAACGATTTTCTCGATGGTGTGGTGCTTCCAGTCGCGGAAAGTCCAATGCGTCATTGTGGCATTCTCGCGGGAACGGCCAACCTTCGCAAAGGGTCGTTAGCGGACTGTCCGCAAACGGTTCGATCAATCTCGCAATTTTCGCAGTGTTAAATGTCTGCAATGGGTCAGAAGCGGACAATAACCACGTTGCGATGACTGCCGATTATCCTCTTTTTCCCGGAGAGTTCTGCTTGCGATCGCAACGGATCATTTTGCCGGCCATCGGCTAGTGGCCTTGGCGGACCTTGGGCCGCGTGCCATACTGCAACTTATGATGCGCTCGATCTGGCTGGGGTCATTGATCTGCCTGACTGCAGCTTGCTCGCCCGACGGTGAGGATAGCATTGCAAAGGTGCTAACGAGGGATGAAGCGAGCACAGATGCCGTGCCGAGCTCGGTCAACTGTTCCATAATGCCAGCTGATTTTCGTTCATTCCATGAGGTTTCAAACAGCCGTCCAGCTGCTCCCGGTAGCGACTTGACGAACGTCATCAAGATTCGGGCAGATCGGTCAATCACTTGGAACGGTACCGACGTGTCCAAATCACTCCTGGAGGCTAACCTCAGCGTGGTGCCCCAGTTTTACCCTGTACCTCTCACGACCCTGAACTTCGACGCGGGCACGCCGTGCATCGCGATCAACGAGGTTCGAGAGTTGATGAGAAGTCACCTGGAATGCGGCAACGAGGCAGTGTGTTTGCAAGGCGACGGTCGGATCTAGCGTCCGCTTCCTACCCATCGCAGTCAAAAGCGGAAGGCTCGTAAGCCAAAAGCTGACCGACGGGCTTCATCGTAGCAACGACCCAATTTCCCAACCGGGATTCAGGTTGAGCGGTCATTTGACTCGATCTGGAACTACACACTTTCCACCTCCCGCGTCCGGGTGTTTCCCAATTGCAGCGCGTGTTTCTTAGGCGGACTGTTCCGCTGCAACGAAAACAAGGAGGGTCCAAAGTGCGCGCCATCGCCCTTTTCATCGCCCTCGCTGCCCTGCCTGCAGCGGCCCAAGCGCAAGTCACCCAATCGACCGGGCAACTTGAGGTAAGAATGCTCGTGAACGCCTCGTGCGATATTTCGGGTTCCACGGCTGGGGGCCTTGGAAACGCGGTGCTCGATTTCGGAACGGCAACCCTGCTGCAGCAGGCCATCAATGCCGACACCGGCTCAAGCGGCACCCAGGCGCTGAGGGTCCTGTGCAATCCCGGCGTGCAGTATACGCTGACATTCGACGCCGGGCAGAACGCCACCCAAATCGCCAATCGGGCGATGAAGCGGGAAGGCGGTTCAGAGGTCGTGGGTTACCAGCTCTACACGACGGCGGCGCGCAACACGGTACTCGCAAATCTCTCCGGCACGGGCACCGGCACTCAGCAATATGTCGTCGTTTACGGCCGGGTACCGGTCCAGACCGCTCCGCCACCGGGGAACTACAAGGACGTCGTGACAATCACGGTCGCTTTCTGAACAGGGAGGCCTGAATGCGAAAAGCCGCGATCCTGGCAGCGGCGGCTGCCGTCTTGATGCCGCTGACCGCGAGTTCCCAGGCAGCGCTGCGCGTCCAGCCTTTGTTAGTGGATGTGAGTTCACCCTCGGCGGCTTCTTCGCTGACGCTGCAAAACAACGGGTCCGAAGAGCTTTCGCTACAGTTGCGGGTGTTCGAATGGTCGCAAGTCGATGGTCACGATCAGCTCGTGCCGACCAACGACGTCGTGGCCAGTCCTCCTGTCGCGCGAATACCGGCGGGCTCCAACTTCACGATCCGGGTGGCGCGGACGGCCGGGGCTGCAGCAGCCGGAACCGAGAAGAGCTATCGCCTCTGGGTCGATGAGTTGCCGCCACCGTCAGAGGTGCGCGACGAAGGCGGCAAAGTCGAGGTGCGGCTGCGGTTCGACTTGCCGATCTTCTTTCACGACACCAATAGCGCCCCTCAGGTCAGCTGGACCGCACGGCGTGTCGGGTCCGAGATCGTGCTCACCGGCACCAACGCGAGTTCGCGTCACGCACGGATCGAGGGGCTCAAGCTGCAGGGTTCGAGCGCGAGCGTTTCGTTCGGCGAGGGGCTGAACGGATACGTGCTCGGCAATTCAACCCGGAGCTGGAGCGCGCCGACCCCGAGTCCGGACTTGTTCGCCGGAGGAGGTGCAACCGTCGTGAGCGGAGCCGGCGGCAGTGAAACCCGCCAGACCGTCACGCTCGCCAACTAGGCGCAGGAGTTCTTTGCAGAGAATTCTGGTTGCGTCCCTCGTCATCGCTGTGTCCTGCAATCAAGCCCGCGCTCAGGCCGATACGCCGGTGGGACAGTACCCGCTAGTCCTCGAAGTCTACCTCAACGGACGATTCTCCCCCCAGCTGTGGGAGTTCGTCCTGCTCCCCGATGGGAGGATCGCGATCACGCCAGAGAAGCTGCAAAGGCTCGGCTTCGACCTGGAGGCGCTGGGAGTCTCCACCGAGCAAACGCTGGTCGTACTTGGTGAACTGCCCGGCGTCAGGTTCCGCTACATCGAGAACCAGCAGTCGATCGAGATCGAAGCGGTCGACGAAGACATGGTTCCGGTTCAGCTCGATGCAGCGTCCGCCCCGGTTCCAATCGACCCAGACAAAGTCGAGCAGAACCTTGGCGTCATGCTGAACTACAGCTTCTTCGGCGACTTCACCAAGGGTGGGGCGGACATCTCGACCCAGTACGAATTGCGGCTACTGAGCCCGTTCGGTGTGCTCACGAGCACAGGGTTTGGAATCCTCGCTTCAAGCGGCCTTACGCCCACGGGACATGTCCGGCTCGAGACCTACTGGCGCTACGTCGATGCCCGGAGCGCGATTGCGTTCTCGGCCGGAGACGTGATCGCCGCTGGGGGCGAGTTGGGTAATCTCTACCGCCTCGGCGGGCTCCAGGTGCAACGCGACTTCGGGAGCCGGCCGGACCTCGTGACGCATGCCTTGCCGATCCTCAGTGGAACCGCGGCCGTGCCCTCGACCGTCGATCTCTACATCAACGGGATGCGATATTTCACCGGCCAGACGGGTCGCGGGCCGTTCGAATTCCGCTCGCTCCCCAACGTCGGCGGAGGGGCGACGGCGACGGTGGTGCTGACCGATGCGACCGGGCGCGAAACCCGCATCCAACAGCCAATCTTCTTTGCACCCAGCCTGCTGCCCCGCGGCATGCTCGATTTCTCGGTCGAGGCGGGTTTTCCGCGCTTCGCCTTCGGCGTCCGGTCGCTCGATTACCTCAAGGAGCCCGCCGCCTCGGGATCGATACGCTATGGTTTGACCGACTGGCTGACGGTCAGGGCCCATGCCGAAGGGATGAAGGAATTCGGCAACGGCAGCGCCGGGGCGACCTTCCGCATCGGCGGCATCGGTACGATTAGCGGCGAGTTCGCGGCCAGCACTTATCGCGGCAACGTGAGCACCCGCTATTCCATCGAGGTTGAAGGGCACATTGGGGGTGTCAATTTCTACGCGGGGAGGGAACGCACCCAGCGCAACTATCAGGACGTGGTCCGCGAGACCGACCGTCTGGCGCGCCTCGGACGGGCCAATCAACCCGATCCGGACATTCCTGTCCCTTCGGGCGGCTCGGCGGGATCACCGTTGTTGGTGGCCTTCTCCAGCAAGGTCGATCGCGCGGGGGCTAGCTTCAGCCTGTTCGATACCGGGGTCAGCCTCAACTATACTCGCCTGCGGCTGTCGAACGATGACGCCAAGATCGCCAGCGCCTCGCTTTCGCGGACGCTGTTCGGGCGGGTTTCGATCTGGGCCAACGGGTTCAAGGACCTGGGCGAACGGGATGACTACGGGGCGTTCGTCGGCCTGAGCCTTGCGCTCGGGAAGCGCATCACGGCTTCGAGCAGCTATTCGAAGACCAACCACAGCGAACTGGTGTCGGCCAGGGTGTGGCGTGATCCCGAAGGAACCGTGGGATCATGGGGATGGTCGCTGGCCGCGACCGAGCCTCTTGGCGGCGATCTGCAGAGCCACCGCTCAGCAACGGTTCGCTACCACGCGGGCTTCGCCACGCTCGAAGGCGGTCTCCAGCAGGACGGAGGCGACCTGCGGGCCACGGCCTATGTCGAAGGGTCGATCGTCGGCATGGGCGGCGGCGTGTTCCTCTCGCCGCGCATCGACGACAGCTTCGCGGTTGTCACCGGCGCCGGCGCGGATACGCCGGTGCTGTCGAACACCCGCCTCGCCACGCAGACCGACAGTTCGGGACGCGCGCTGGTGCCATTCCTGTCCTCGTTCCAGGAAAACCTTGTCTCCATCGATCCTATCAACCTGCCGGTCGACCTGCGGCCCGCCCGCACCGAAGCCGTCGTCATACCAGGCGACCGGGCCGGCGTGGTCATCGACTACGGCGTGGAGAAGCTCGCGGCGGCAATCGTGATCCTGGTCGACAGCGCCGGAGAGGTGCTGCCAGTGGGCTCGGTCGTCACCCTTGAGGGATCGAGCGAACCTGCCGTCGTCGGGTTCGACGGACGCGCCTATCTGACCGGCCTTGCTCCACACAACAGCGTTCAGGTGCAACGCCCGGATGCACCTGACTGTGCCGCCAGCTTCGATTTCACGCCCGTCGAGGGCGAACAGATACTGATCGGACCCCTGACATGTCGCTGACCTTGCCCCAAGTCCGACTGCTGTTGACGGCACTTCTCGCGGTTCTCGCCCTAGGGTTCGTGGTCGCACCGCAACCGGCCCAGGCCAACACCAGTTGCAACGTCACTCAGCCGAACATGGACTTCGGCAGCGCCCTCACCACCACGGTTTCCATCCAGTATAGCTGTACCAACTTCGACCCGAGCTCGATTAGCTTCACCCTGTGCCTACGCGTGGGAACGCCGAGCTTCCCCGGAACCGTCGCACAGCCCAAGCTGCAGAGCGGGGCGGACGCGCTCAACTACAACCTCTACACCGACGCCGCGGCTACCCAGGTGTGGACGACGACCAACTTCCTGACCCGGGCCGTCACCATTCCTGCCAATCAGACGTCCACCGGCTCGTTCCTGATCTACGGCAAGATACCGGCGGGCCAGGTCGTGCCGGTGGGCACCTACCAGGGGCAGATGTTCAACACGCGCCTCGGCTTCAAGCCGACTGGCGTGCAGTCTTGCGAAGCCAACCTCAATCCCGGTCTCCAAGGGGTAGAGTTCACTCTCAACGTGAAGGCCACGGTCGCGGCTTCGTGCACGCTCGGGACGATCGGCCTGATCGACTTCGGTGCGCAATCGGGCCTGTTCAAGCGAGCCGACGCCGCCGGCTCGGTGCAGCTCACCTGCCCGGTCAGCCGCGCCTGGACGCTCAGCTTCGATGGCGGCCGCAATTCCGCCAACAGCACCCGGCGAATGCGCGACACGCTCGGCAACTATGTCCCCTACCGCCTCTATCGCGATGCGAACCGGAGCAACCTGATTGCGATCAACGGCACGATCGGAGGCACAGGCACTGGGAGCGTCCAGACGACGCCGATCTACGGCCGCGTCGAACCCGATCCACCACCGACCCCAGGACAGTATCAGGATTTCATCGTGGTCACGCTGAGCTTCTAAATGCCAAACAGCGTGTCTTGCTGCTGGATGCTTTTGTGAGGCGGTCCAGAATGACGGAGTTGGGCGCCTAGCCGAGCGCCTGGAACTGGCCGGTTGCGGACGGTCCGCTTCTAGCCCCGCGCCGTTTCGTTGAGGTCTGCAATGGGTGGAAAGCGGTCATTGCCCCGTTTTAAGGTGGGCACACCAAGAAAATGCCCACATCAATAGTTCCTAATCTGAGTATCCGTAATAAATTGGACCTCAATCGGGAATCCTTCCTTAGTAGCCCTCCCCAAAACACACCTAATAGCCGTCGCGTTAGGCTGGTTTATCTTGATGATATAATAGGTTTCTCTATGCGGTTGCTGAGCTAGTCTTATAGTGAACTGCCGCGCGCCGCAATCGCTGAGCAATTGTCCACCGTTATATTCAATATCTTTGTATTGCCCCACTTCATCCACTCGGTACCATCGATCGGTGATCGCCAAGTATGGATGAGCATCGTCAGATACAGGGATCAAAACTCGACTCAAAACCGCAGCAAGCGCGCTCGTTGCCGCGCCCGCCGCGAACCAGGACAGATTGGCCCGCCTCAAATACCCCTCCAACTTTTTTATGAGGGAAATGGACTGACAGAGGACCTCAACGTCCGCAATGGGTCGTTAGCCGACGGTCCCCAATCGTTGAGCGATGATTTCCGGGATTTGCGCTCCGAATGGCCGACATCGGTGGGAAGCGGACCCTCGGGTCAGGAGAAATTGGGAAGTGTGCCCGCGAAGCAGACCAGAGCTGCTACCAAGTGCAGCGATCCCGCCACCGCGGCTGGAATGTAGGTCTTCCGAACGAAGCCCCAGGCAACCAGTCCACCATAAACTGGAAACTGCAGTAGCGCGACACTGACCGACAGAACTCCAATGCTACCCTCGAGAAGAGTCAGCAGCATCGATGTAGGAAACAAGGCCCGCGCCGCCACGTAATGGCCGTGCCCAGCGCCACTTGAAATCACCGCTGCAAAAATCGCGGGAATGGCCAGCAGCAGTCCCACCGCAGAGCCTGACATAACCGCCCCCAGGGCAGGTTTCAGCCTTTGACCGCTGCTGTCCTCGACCAGCATTCAATCCCCTGCGTGCCGCCCTTCATATTGGACCCGACGTTATGGCCCGGACCCAATGTCCGCAATGGGTCGTTTGGAGACGGTCCGCATTGGAGCGAGTGCCCGATTTCGCTTCTTTGAATTTGATATCGCCGTGCCCGCACGGCCGACTTAATTTGGACAGTCGTCGCTGAAGCAGACTGCTGCGTCGACGGTGAGGTTGGGCGACGGATCCCAATTCAGGGTAAAGTCGGGGCCCTCAAGCAGATACTTCAGGGCCGCCGAACCGCCCGGATCGTTCGTCGGCACCGCCCCGATGGCAAAGATCGCGCCGACGAAGGTCATGTCGTAGTTCGAGGACAGGTTAAGGGTCCCGCGCTGGATGTCGTAGGCGCCGGGCGCCTCGCCGGCGTCGCGCACCAGGCCGCCGGTGAACGTGTCGCCCGCAACCAACTGGCCGGAGGAGACCAGATAGGTCAGCGGCGGGTCGACCTGGGAGAATGCCTTGCCCGTGCCGTTGGCGGTCACCGTCAGCAGTCGGCGCTGGATGTCGGCCGTATCGGTTGCCACGCTCACGGTGTAGTTGCCGGCGTCGGTACCGCTCAGGGTCACGCCCGATGCGGTCACGGTCTTGCCGATGCCGGCGTTCTTGTCGGCGAAGGCATAGGTGCCGGCAGCGCTAACCGTTTCGCCGGCCACCGCGCCAGTCAGCGCAATGGCCCCGGTTGCGGCGGTGGTGCCGTCATAGGTTTTGTCGTTGGCGGTCAGGACGCCAGTCAGCGCGGCACGCTGGATGTCGGCCGTGTCGATCGCCACGCTCACCGTGTAGTTGCCGGCGTCGGTGCCGCTCAGGGCCACGCCCGATGCGGTCACCGTCTTGCCGATGCCGGCGTTCTTGTCGGCGAAGGTGTAGGTCCCCGCAGCGCCGACGGTGTCGCCGGTTACCACGCCGGTCAGCGCGATGGTCCCGGTCGTGGCGGTGGTGCCGTCGTAGGTTTTGTCGTTGGCGGTCAGCGCACCGGTCAGCGCGGCACGCTGGATGTCGGCCGTGTCGGTCGCCACGCTCACTGTGTAGTTGGCGGCGTCGGTGCCGCTCAGGGTCACGCCCGATGCGGTCACCGTCTTACCGGTGCCCGCGTTCTTGTCGGCGAAGGCATAGTTGCCGGCAGCGTTGACCGCGTCGCCCGCCACCACGCCGTTCAGCGCGATGGTTCCGGTCGCGGCGGTGGTGCCGTCGTAGGTCCGGTCGTTGGCGGTGAGAAGGCCGGTCAGCGCGGCACGCTGGATGTCGGCCGTGTCGGTCGCCACGCTCACTGTGTAGTTGCCGGCGTCGGTGCCGCTAAGGGTCACGCCTGATGCGGTCACGGTCTTGCCGGAGCCGGCGTTCTTGTCGGCGAAGGTGTAGGTCCCGGCAGCGCTGACCGCGTCGCCCGCCACCACGCCGGTCAGCGCGATGCTCCCTGTCGCGGCGGTGGTGCCGTTGTAGGTCCGGTCGTTGGCGGTCAGCGCCCCGGTCAGCGCCTTGGGATCGATCTGCAACGTGCCGGTCCCGAAGCCGAAGGCGTAATTGAGGGCGGACGCGAGGCTGCCCACGTTGGCGTTAAGAGTGTAGGTCCCGGCGTTCCTGCCAGACCCGGTCACGACCGGTGCTCCCGACCAGGCGTCGACGGCGAGGTCGCCATTGACCAAGCCCGTGATCGTGGCCGTCGATCCGGCATGCACTGCGCCGTCGTAGGTCACGGTCAGGCCGTTCGGGGTCACCGTCAGGATAGGCGTGTAGGCGTGGACGAAGCGATTGCCGGCGCCCGGCGTCGCGCCGAAAGTCCCAGTCGAGAAGTCGTACGCCGTCCCGTAATAGCTCTTGCCCGCCAGACCGCCGAAAGTGTCGCCGGCGGTCGAGCCGGCCGGGTCACCCGCCGCCTGGGTGTAGACCAGCCAGCGGCCGGCCGGAGTTGTCACTGCATCGGCGCCGCGCCCGTTGGTGAACAGCCCATCAGAGGCCAGTATGACCGCGTCGCCGGCGCCGTTGGCCCGCACTGTGCCGGTGGCGGCGAAGGTCATGCCACCGTGCGACTGGACCCTCAGGGTTCCGGTGCTCAGCACGGTTCCCGTAACGCTCAGCGCCGTGGCATTGTTGAACAGCAGGAGGCCGCCGGTGTTGGTGAAGTTGCCGAGTTGCGCGACCTGGTTGTCGCCGCCGAAGCTGGCCCCGCCAATGGCGCTGCCAGTCAGCGTCTGGGCGGCAATGACACCCGAGGTCTGGGTGATGGATCCTGTCGTCGAGGTCAGCGACGCGGTTCGGTTCGCGCTGTAATTCCCGGTCAGGGTCAGCGCGGCCGAACCCGCCAGCGTCAAGTCGCGGGTCGAGGACGCCGAGGCGAGGCTCGCGCTCGGGCCGCCGGTGACCGTGACGTCGCCCGCTGCCGCGCCGGTTCCCTGGGTCTGTGCCGTGCCGACGGCGACCGAGCCCGTGGTCGAGCGGGCCAGGACGTGAGCATCGTCGGTGGCGCCGACACCGGTCGAACGGAGTGTCGCACCGGAGGCTGAGACATTGCCGCTGGTCGCGGTGATCTCGACGTCGTCACCGGCGATAGCCTGGGTGGTGACGGTCGCTCCGCCAGTCGTGCCGGTGACGAAGAGGTCACGGGCGGCAGAGCCGTTCGCGAGGCTGGCGGTTACGCCGGTGACCTGCACATCGCGGCTGGAGTCGAGGGTGCCCGCGGTCGCTGTCGTTGCGGCGCTGATCGTGATGTCGCCCGCGGCCACGCCGGTCCCCTGGGTCAGCAGGGTGTTGCTGGCGTTTACCGCGCCGGTTGTCGACCTGAGCAGAATATGGGCATCGTCGACCGCTCCGACGCCGGTGGATTTGAGATAAGCTCCGCCGGCCGAGACGTCGCCGTCCGCAGTGATCTCGATATCATCGCCCGCGAAGATCCGGTTGGTTACGAACGCGCTGGTCGTACCCGTCACGAACACGTCGCGCACGGCGTCGACGGTGCTCATGAACACCTGCGGGGCGCTCAAGGTGAGATCGCGCCCCGAATTGCCGAGGGTAAGCGATGCCGACCCGTTGCTCGAGATGTGGATGTCCCCGGTGCCCGTGGTGGTGGCGGATCCGACGGAAGTGTTGTTGTTCGAGAAGACGGTCACTCCCGTCGCCCCGGTGATCTGAGTGACCGTTGCGCCCGGACCGCCCGCAGTCACCACGGCCGCGCCACCGGTCGCGATCATTTCGCTAATGGTGATCGAACCGCTGGTGGTGCTTACCTCCGCGGTATTGCCCTCCACGATAGAGACGTTGAGGGCGCCAGACGACGCGCTCAATACGACGTCCCCGCTGCTGTTGATCGAGGCGGTGGTGGCGGACGAAATGGTCGTGATCCGGATCAACGCATCGGTGGCCGCGCGCAGGTTGGCGAGCGGGTCGGCCGAGCCGACGAAGCTCAAGTCATTGAGCGAAGACCCGCGGCTGAACAGGAATCCGCCGGCGGTCATCGTCGCGCCAGGGGAGATGATCACGCCCTGCGGTGAATAGAACCAGACGTTGCCGGCGGTCGCGGCGCCCACCGTGCCGGTTACGATCGCACCGCTATCTACGGTGATCTGGCTCGTCGTCTTGTTGAGGACGATGTCGCTGGCGGCATCGAAGATGAAGTTCATCGCATCGCCACTGCTCAGGTGGAGGTCGGTCCAGTTGATCACCGTGCGCGGGGCGTTGAGCTCGATCTGGAGGGTGATGGCGTCGGGAAAGGTGATGAGCGGCTGAGATCCGCCGCTCGAAACCGTGATGTTGGCCGCACTCGGGATGCCCGGCAGCGTCCCCGCCAGGCTAGGCTGGGGGAGCATTGCCGCGCCGCACAGGGCCGAGCTCATCAGCAGGCGGGACAGGCGGGCCGAGGGTTTGGCGGCGGGGTGGGAAATCATGCGGATCTGAGACTGTGTCATGGAAGGCTCCGGAGATTTCAGGCGGCTAGAAGACCAGGGCGGACAGCGAGACGAGAAGACGCGCGGGCGGCTCGTCGCCTACGCCAAAGGGGCTGTCGAATGGCTCGGCGTAGGCGACGTCGATCGCCACGCTCGGGGTAAGCTGGGCGCGAATTCCGAATCCGGCCGAAGCCAGGTTGAGCTTGCCCGCACCGAAACCGAGATTTGTCAGTTCGGCTGCGTCGTAGAAGACGTAGGGCCGCCAGGCGGAACGGCCGCCCTGGAGGGGCAGGGGTACGGTGCTGAGTTCGATCGTCGCCGCGAGGGCGCGGTCCCCAGAGGCGACAGAAGGATCGTAGCCTCGTCCGATCGAGAGGTTGCCGACACCATGCTCCTCGTAGGAGAGGAGCGGATCGTCAGTGTACTGCCAGGTGGCGGCGATCTTGCCAAGGATCGGCCCGGCCAGGCGGGCGCCAACCTCGCCTTCGGCGCGAAACACCGTGGCGTCCGGCTTGGCGAGGTAGCGAGAGGCCTGCGGATCGCCGAAGCTGCTGGCGCCGAGGCCGCGGATACCTTGCCGCACTTCGAGCGATCCCGTCATCGCGAACGAGTGATCGGCCAGGCTGGCGGGCGCGTAGTGGCCGTCGAGGCGCGCGAAGAATACGCGCAAGTGATCGTCCGTCAGCGTGGCCAGGCCTCCACCGAAGTCCACGGACTGGTCGATCAGGTCGAAGCCGACCCCGACATTGAGGTTACGGCGGCCGTGGCGGATCAGCGGATAAGTGAAGCGGACGCTGCCGGCGAAGGATTCACCTTCCAGTTCCAGCGGCCTCAGCGTGTCTCCTGGACGGGTCCAGGACCAAGCGCCCGACAAGTCGGCCGCGAGCCCGTTGCCACCGATGAAGAACCGCTCCACCACCTGCAGCACGCGCTGTTCGTCAGCGGCGAGAGTCCCGTAGGCGATCACCGATGTGCGCTCACCCAGCGAGGTGAAGCTGTTGAGATCCACCCGCGCCAGGTTGAGATCACGACCCACGGTCTTCGAACCGTAGTTCTGGGTCATCACAGAGCCGTCGAGAGAGTCCCGGGCAATGGCGATATCGAGATCCAGTGCGCCGTCACCGGCCGCCGAAGGCTTGAGCACCGATTGAATGGTCACACCCGGTACGTCCGACGCCAGCAGCAGGTAGCGCTGGGCAACGTCGAGGTCGAACGGCGCCAGGCCGCGCAAGTGGTTGAGGAAGCGCTCGACCTGCTTTTGGCTCGGGCCTGCGTCGCCGTGATAGTTGACCGCTTCGATCCGCGCTTCGACCACCGTCAGGGTCAACCGCCCTTCGGTGATCTGCTGCTCAGGGATGACCACGCTGGCGAGCACGCCTTTGCGGAGATACAAAGCTGCCGCCCGATCACGGATGTCGCAGACGACACTGAGCGGCATTTCCTGGCCGATGAACTCGGCATAAGTCGAGGCGAGGGCTTCGTCCGACAAGGCCAGGTCGCCGGCAGTCGCGCCGCGGAACTCCACCGCGCTAAGCTTGACCTTCAACGGGCTGTCGCGAAAGGCGCAGGGCGCGGCTTCGATGCCCTTGAACAGATCGCGGCGCGGTGCGGCCGGTATCGGCGCAGCCCTGGCCGGATCGAGTTCCTGGCGTGAAGGTAACGCGACTTGCCCGGCCGCCGGGGCCGCTGCCAACCACGCGATCGCCAAAGTGCTCGAAAAAATCGCGCCGCGAATGGCGCGATGACGCCCAATAAAATCCCCCACGCACACCCCCGAGCGCCCAAACCTGGCGCGGCCTAGTTCACTACCTCGGCAGGATCAAGTGACCCGCGGCCTGTACTCCGCGCCTGCTCTCAGTGGAACTCGCGCCAGTTCATGGAACTACCAGCGCAAATGGCACTTAACCTGAACCAAAAGCCTTCAAATCAAAGTGAACGGGAGCTTTCCGTCACGGGGTGGCGTCATTTGAATGGCGTGAATGGGCGCAAGTCGGACTGGCGGCTCTTGGCCGCGATAGCTGCGCCTAATCGATCTTTAGAAAAGCTACCCACATGGCCGTTGACACCAGCTCTCAACCAAATTAGTTGAGAAAGGCAAGGGGTCTGATCTCGCTCCTGTTTTTCAAAGAGATCCGCGGCTTTTGACCGGGAAGCAGCTTGCTCCGCGTCACCAACGGCTAAAGCGCGCGATGCCCAGGCGACCTCGCTCGGCATCGTGTTCCCTCCTAACGGGGTGATACGATGCGCATACACACGAAAACCTAGCACCAGGCGTTTGGGACCTGCTTTCCGCGTGTTCGGAAGGCGTGGTCCGCCCATGCCCCTTGCCAATCACTGGCCTGTGACCGCCTCAAGCGGATCGGCAGGGCAGGGGGCTCCATAGCGCCGCGCGTCGCCTCTCGAGAGCGCCGTCGACACCTTCACTCCTCATAACGAAGAGGGCGTACCCGCACGCCCCGGGGATATCATGAACAAACGACTTTCAAGCGTGCTGGCTATTGCCGGTTTCGCCGCCGCGACGGCTGGTTTCTCAACCCAGAGCCAGGCCCATCACTCGTTCTCATCGGAGTTCGATCGGAGACAGCCGGTCGAAGTCCAAGGGACTGTCACCAGCGCTCGGATCGTCAATCCGCACGGCTGGCTCTATCTCGACGTTCGCAACGTGGACGGGACGAAGACCAACTGGGGATTCGAGTTCGGAACGCCGATCGTACTCAAGGCCAAGGGCATCAAGCGCGAGGACGTGCGCCCGGGCACCGTGGTGCGCATCTCCGGCTATCGGTCAAAGAACACGGGCCCCTTCGGCTATGCCCAGGCGGTAGAGCTGGGTGACGGCCGCACGATTGCAGTGGGCAGCGCTCCCGATGCGCCGACCGCGCAGGCGAGGCGCTAACATGGCCCAACTTCACTCAACGGTCCTGAGCCGCGGCCTAAAGGCAGCCGTCCTCGCTCTGTCATTGGTGATCGGGCATTCGGCGAGCGCGCAAGTGTCGGCCGACATTCCCCGCCAGGCCAATGGCAAGCCCGACTTGTCGGGCATCTGGCAGATACTCGGCGAGGCCGACTACGATCTCGAGCCCCATGCCGGTCGGCGCGACGCGCCACCGGGGCCGGGCGTCGTCGAAGGTGGGACAATCCCCTACCGCGCCGATGCTCTCGAGCAGCGGAAGGAGAACTTCGAACAGCGTGCCGAGGACGATCCGGCCAAGAAGTGCTGGTCACTCGGCGTACCTCGGAGTGTCTACTACCCGGCGCCCTTCCAGATTTTCCAGCGCGAGCGTGACCTTACGCTGATTCACCAGCTGGGCCACCAGGTCCGCACGATCCACACCAACGGGACCCTTCATCCGGTCGAACTGGATGCGGGCCTGTGGCTCGGGGATTCCCGCGGCAAATGGGAAGGCGACACGCTGGTGGTCGATGTGAACGGTTTCGCGGGTGAGACTTGGCTCGATCGGTCAGGGAACTTCCATAGCGAGTCCCTGCACGTCGTCGAAAAGTGGACGCTCATCGACGCCAACACGATCTCCTACACCGCGACGATGGACGATCCCGAGGTCTTCACGGCCCCCTGGACAATCGATGTTCTCCTGCATCGCCGGCGCGACAAGAACTTCCAGGTGATCGAGGACTACTGCTTCACGCTCCCCTACGATCAATACTATCCGCACAAGGACGGTGCCCAATGAACCGCACGGCCAAGCTGCCGCTCGTCGCCGCGTTAGCCTTGACGGTCGCGGCCCCGCTCCAGGCGCAGACGGGTGCTACTACTCCGCCGCCCGAGCAAACCATGCAGAGCCGATGGGGAGGCAAGGTCCCCCTCATCCAGTCCGCAGAATGGACTGGCAAGCGATTGCCAGACGGCCAGCCCGACGTCGAGGGGCACTGGTCGAACACCATCGCCAACCACAACAACTTCACCGATCCGCAAGCCGGCGCACCGGGGGAGCCCTCGCGCCAGGCGAGCCTTCCGCGTGAGCAGCGCGCGCCGAGCCGGGTCACCGATCCGGCTGACGGGCAGATCCCCTATCTGCCCGAAGCCCGCGCTCTGCAGCAGGATTTCGAACGCCACTTCGCCGACCCGACCGAGCAGAAGTATATTGAGCCGCTGGCGCGGTGTGCGCCGGGCGGGGTGCCGAAGTCTTTCTATTGGCACGGGTACGAGATCCGCCAGTTCCCCGGTTACGTGGTGATCCTGTTCAATTCGGGCACGCGGGTCATCTACCTCGACGACAAGCCGCACCTGCCTTCCGACATCAAGCTGTGGAACGGGGATTCCCGCGGTCACTGGGAAGGCAACACGCTGGTCGTCGATGTGCAGAACAACAACGGAAAGGCCCTGTTCGGGCGCAGCGGCGACTTCATGAGCGAGAACGCTACGGTCCAGGAGCGCTTCATCTTCGACAGCGATGGTTCGCGCTACAACTACGTCGCGACCTTTACCGATCCGACGGTCTATTCGCGGCCTTGGACCGCCACCATTCCGGCGCGCCGCTACACCGAAGCGGACGCGACCGACGGCTGGCACTACGAAGCGTTTGCGGCCAACCGGCCGGGACAGCCGCTTCTCAACGAATATCTCGAACGCGTTTGCGTCGAGAACAACGGCCCGTTTGGCGGCGGGGCGGTTGGCGTACCGATCACGGGGCCAATTATCAGCCGATGACATCACCGCTCGCGGGGCGACGACGCCAGCGAGAGGCTTCCTAGCAAGCTGTTTGGGATCGGCTCGCGAGCGCTGAGCTCGAGGGTCTTTGGGACAGCGAATCCGCAGGCCTGACTGCACCGCTTTGCGCGGAGGGCGGAGCCTGTCCAAAAAATGAGGGACGGAAATAATGAGACTTACCAACATCAAGTTCGGCGTTGCGCTGGGCGCGCTTGCCTTTGCCTCGGCCGCGTTTGCGCAGACCGAAGCGCAAGGCGACGAAACCGCCGAGAGCGCTGAGACAACAACAGAAGGCAACGAAATCGTCGTCGTCGGCAACCGGCGCGCCACGCCCGCGCTCGAGAGCGCCAGCCTGATCGACGTGTTTTCGCAAGACGAACTCGACAGGGGTGGCGCGGTCACGCTGCAGCAAAGCCTGTTCCGCCTGTCGCCCTCGATCAACTTTCCGCAAGGCGCGGCCGCTCGCGTTGGCGGTGGCGCCACGCGCTCGCTCTCGCTGCGGGGGCAGAACCCCGATCTGACGCTCTTGCTGGTGAACGGCAAGCGACGCCACGGCTCCGTGTCGACCGGCGGAACCTTCCCCTACGGCGGCGCTGGCTATTCCGACGTGAACACCATTCCGGTGGCCGCCGTGTCCCAGGTCGAGGTGCTGCTGGATGGCGCATCGGCACAGTACGGCTCCGACGCGATTGCCGGCGTGGTCAACTTGACCTTGCGCGAGGATGACGGCGGCGGTGCGATCACGACCACGCTCGGCACTTACAAGGAAGGCGATGGGGAGACCGGTGCGGTCAGCGGTTGGGTCGGTACCGGCCTGGGCAATGGCGGTTTCCTCAATATCAGCGCCGACTATTCGCGGCGCGGTTCCACCGATCGAAGCGGACCTGACATTCGGCCCCGCTACTTCCGCATCGCAGCCGATGGCAGCCCCTTGCCCGCCAACAGCACCCAGGGTGTTGCGGACCCGCGCGAACCCTATGGCCGCGATCAGGTGGGGCAGTGGGGCAACGCGGCGATCGAACACGCCGCGATCCTCGTCAATGCTGGCTTGCCCCTGTCGGACAGCGTCGAAGCTTATGCCTGGGTGAACTACGCCAACACCGATACACGCAGCTGGGTGAACCCTCAGGTTCCGTCTTCGCCTTCGAACGTGCGTGCGATTTTCCCGGACGGCTTCCAGGTGATCGGCGAATACTACGATGACAACTACTCGGGCGTCGCCGGCCTGCGCTATGACACGGGTGATGCTGGCGAGTTCGACCTGTCGCTGGTCTACGGGCGCCATGAACGCGACACCCACAACTTCAACCTGGTCTCGCCCAGCTACGGCTTAGCCAGCAAGACTGATCTCTATTCGGGGCAGGTGGTCGCCGACCAGCTGATCGCCAGCCTCGACTATGATCGTGACCTCGACGTCTCCTGGCTTGCCCGACCGCTGGCCATTCAGGCAGGCGTGTCCTTCCGGCGCGAGCAATGGTGGGTCAACAAGACCGGCGAGGAACAGTCCTGGAACCATGGCGGCCAGCCGATCCTGGACGGGCCCACTGCCGGTGACCCGGCTGGTTGGGGCGGAACAGAGCAGGGCATCGCACCCTGGGACGTCACCGCGGGCGACCGTGAAGTCTACAGTGCTTATATCGGCGCGGATTTCCACATCACCGACAAGCTGCTGATCGACGTGACCGCGCGAGGCGAGCAGTATTCCGACTTCGGTTGGACGACGACCGGCAAGATCTCGGCGCGCTATGACTTCTCGCCAGCCTTCGCGCTGCGCGGCACGGTCAGCAACGGCTACCATGCGCCTACGGTGGGCCAGCTCGCCTACCAGAGCAGCGGTTATGCCGGCACCTGGAACCACAGCGGCGTCGTGCCGGCGCCGAACCGCACACGTCAGGTGCAGCCCGACAGCTCGGTGGCCGCCGCTCTCGGCGGTGGACCGCTCGAGCCGGAAAAGGCGGTCAACATTTCCGCCGGCTTCGTCTGGCGTCCCGCCTCTAACGCTTCGCTTACGGTCGATCTTTACCAGATCGAAGTCGACAACCGCATCGTGACGACCCAGGCCCTCACGGGGCCGATCGTCGAAGCGGCGACAAGGGCCGCGGGTATCCCGGAATACAAGAGCATCACGTTCTTCGTGAACGGCCTCGATACTCGAACGCGCGGGGTGGACATCCTGGCGAGCTACGAGGCGGATCTCGGAAGTGCGGGACAACTGGACCTGTCGGCCGGGTTTAGCCGCTACGACACCAAGGTCTTGTGGGTCCGTCCGAACGAGGTGACTTCGATCGACCTGTTCCAGCGCAACGTCATTCTCAATCCGGAATTGGGTACGCCGGAATACAAGGTGGTGTTGGGAGCGAACTGGCGCCTGGGGGATTTCTCAGCTTCGCTCAACCAGCTGTTCTACGGCAAGTATACCTACGTCCACCCGACCAACCCGGCCTTCGACGAGGAGTACGGCGAGAAGGGATATACGAACCTCGAGGTCAGCTACGACGTCACACCAGATGCGCGTGTCACCGTGGGTGCCAACAACCTGTTCGACACCTATCCGGCACAGTTCATCCCGCAGAACCAGGTGAATGGGATCAATCGATATTCCTTCATCCATCCTGAGGGCGCGAACGGCGCCTACTATTACCTGCGAGTGGGTGTGAACTTCTGATCCAGGACGCTGCGACGGCCAGGCCTCACGGCCTGGCTGTCCTTCTTGGGACCACCGACGAAATCGATGGAGAAGCGACAATGAACGCAACCCGGCGCCATTTTCTCAGAGCCGCGGGCGCGGCCACGGCAGTCGCCTATTCCGCCAGGTGGGCACCCGCGCTGGCTGCCGAGGCCTATCCCGTCCTTGTCGATTGGCACAGCCACTATGTCTCGGATGCCGAGCTCAAGTTCCTCGCCGCGCGGAACGCCGCTCCGCGCCTGATCCGCGGCGATGACGGCGTCGCCAGCATCGACAACCTGCCCACGGCCTCAGGAGCAGGTCTGGCCTTCACCGGCGTGGCTCGTTCCAATGTAGAAGCTCGGCTTCGGCAAATGGACGCCAATGGTGTAAAGCGGCAGTTGTTGTCGCAGACAATTCCGTTGGGCTTAGACGCGACTTTGGCGATCGAGGATCAACGCACACTTTATCGAGCCTACAACGACGAATTGGCGCAAGTCCTGCAGCGCCATCCTGGCCGGTTTCTGGCGGTGGCGGCTTTGCCGTCGGCCGATCCTCAGTGGGCGGCGGACGAACTCCGCCGAGCGCAACGCGAGCTGGGCTTCATCGGTGGATCATTGCCGCTCAATGCCTTCATTTCGCTGAAGTCTGCGCGGACGCTGGCCCCTCTTTTCGCTGAGGCGCAGAAGCTCGGGAGCCATTTCCTCATCCACCGGGGTCCGGCGAGCGCATTGCTGCCCGATCAGCCACCGATCATCATCCCCGAAGACACGGCCTTCGCCCGCTGGGGTCTCATAAACGGTTTGCACCTAACCTCGGGTGGCATCACTCTGGGGCTCACCGACTTTCTTGATCCCTATCCCGATGTGAGCGTCGAAATCGTGATGCTTGCCGGCTACTTGCCGCACCTGCTGGACAGCTGGATCGACGCGGGGCGCGAGAATGGCATTGCCGATCCGCTCGCACGCCTGCGGCGCCTTTATCTCGATACCGGACCGTATAGCCGGAATGGCGAGTGGGTCGCGCAAGCGGTTCGCAAGCTTGGCGCCGATCGGATCCTGTTTGGCACCGACTATGGCGTGGGCGGGGGTGAGAGGGGGAACATCGCACCGTCAATCTCCACCTTGAACAGCGCGCTGACCCCGCAGGAACGGCGGCGGATCTACGTGGAGAACAGTCGCGAGCTGCTTAAGGCACGAGGCATCGAAGCTTAGTCACCCCCAACGCGCGCGCAGGAGAGCCACCTCCTGCGCGCCCATGGCCGTCGCCAGAAGCGCCTCAGAACATCGGGCGCCCGCAGTTGTAGGCCGGAACGGCTCCCTTCCCGGAACCATAGATGCCGTAATAGCGGAGGTCGTCCTGGGCGAGGAAGTTGAGGTATTCCTCGATATTCGGATAGCCATCCCCGTCGAGGTCGGCATTGGCGTCCCAGACGTTGGGGTTGGTGTTCTTGTACTTCTGTTCCCATTCGTCAGGCATGCCATCGTTGTCGCGGTCGGGCTTTGCCGTTCCGGTGGAAGTCAGCTTTGCAAATCCGCCCGACGCTGCGACGGTCGATGTCCAGTTGCTCTGGAACAGGTAGGGGCTCTTGTCGCAAGTTCGCAGGTCGTCGATGTAGTAGGCGTCGACGTTGTCTCGGCAGGAACCGTCACGGCACCTCTCCGCGCCGGCAAAGGCCATCACATCGAGCATGGCCTGCATCGGGGTGCCGATCATCCAGGACTCAGACTGTAGCGCGCCGACGCCTGGCGCGGTGGCGACGGTCGTGCTCTGCACCACGTTCAACCCGCTGATGGAGCAGTTCTGCAGCCCCGCTGCGGTCAGACCGCAGACGGAAGCAGGTGTCGCAGTCGAGTGGAAGCCGGCGGCGTTCCGGTGCGGGTCCGTGATGGTCTGTCCGAACTGGCCGGCCACGCGCGTGCGCGGTGTCACGTTGTCCTTCATGTAGATATTGAAGCCGTACTTATTTCGAGCGGCTGCAGAGTAGAGGGCCGCGAGGTAATTTCCGTCCGACGCATTATAGCGTGGTCCTCGGAAATAGACGTTGCCGATATAGTTGGCAAAAGGGCTGCCGAACTGGTTCGAGATCAGGCCGCCTTCTGCGATAAAATCATACAAGACGTTGTTGAAGATATCGGCTTGGGCAAACCCTCCGACCTTCTCCGGATATGTGCCCGGAGCAATATTGATCCCTCGCTGTTCGCCATGTTGGCTGAGGTTATAGGCAAGGGTGACGTTGCCAGCTGGCTTGAGGAAAAACGTCTTGCAGTGGAGCGCGGCCGAATGCCCAGAGCTGCGGCAGATGTTTGGCCCGATGATCGACCATTGCACCGTGCAGTTGAAGCAATCGGCCTCAAGGCTTTCGTCCGTCCCGAACATGGTCGAGACGTGGTCGAGGATCTGATAGTTCGTCGCATTGAGGCGGATGGAATCGCCATTGTCGGACTTGCGGGTAGGGTGCTCTCCCAACCGAGTTCGGACGTGCCGCAGGATCATGTTGTCGCCGCCGCGCCTGGTGTCGATCAGGGAGTCGACCGGTGTGTAGTTCGCGCCGAGCCGGAACTCGATTCCTCCTGGTGACGTCTGGCCTGCGATATAGATCTTTGGCGTGGTGATCTGCGCCTGCTTTTGGAGGATGATCGCCCCCGAGACATCGAAGACGCAGTAACGCGGCCGCCCGGCAGCGATCGCGTACGGCGTCGTGACTGCCAGGGCGAGGGCGCACTCGCGATAGGTGATCTTACCGTCTGCGGGGCTTGCAGTGTCTTCCAGCGAGTTGATCTTGTAGACCACCGCATTGCTCGCTCGCACGCTGGTGGTACGCCCGAAGCCGATGGCCGTCGGGAATGCGATCGGATGCTTCGCCCGATCGGGTATCGCGCCGTCGTCCGGATTTGTGAACGCACTCACGTTCCCGGTAGGGGTCACGGCTACTGCAGCGGTGGTAATAGTGGGGGCGGGAGTTGCAGCCGTCGCCTGCGTGGACTTCGTCCCCGCACCTCCGGAGGTGTAGGCCCCGTCGCAGGCCGTAAGTGACAGAAGTGCGCTCGCAGAAGCGAGTAGCCCGAAGCGGTGCCGACCCATAATTGAATAAATCCCAACAAGCCAATGGACAAGACAATGTGAATTGGGATTCGCTGCACTTATCTTATTGCAGCGACGCCTGACCCGGTCTTTTCTTGCCAAAGCAAGCGATATCAGCACAGTATGTTTCGCCGAAAATTAGACGAACCGTGGTCGAATCTGGCTAAGATGAGAAATTGTAAGTCTCAGGATTGTAGTCTAATTTTGCAATCGGGCTTCAAACAGTCTTGCGATTGACATACAATCTATTTGTTTTTATTTTATTTTTTCCGAGCTATGCCGCAATTTGGCCGCGGAAGGGACGCTTCCTCGCCGAACTAGCAAGCCAGCCCGGAAAATAGCCGGGACTCGTCGGTTGTGCGGCGTCTGAGGCGATTTTCGCTACGCGATCGGTACTGCTCGCGGCAGACCGATGCAGTCTTAGAACATCGGGCGACCGCAGTTATAGGCCGGGAGAGTACCTGCTCCTGAGCCGTAGATGCCGCGATATCGCAGGTCATCCTGGGCGAGGAAGTTCAGGTATTCCTCGATATTTGGATATCCGTCCCCGTCAGCGTCAGCGTTGGCATCCCAGATGTCGGGGTTGGTGTTCTTGAACTTCTGCTCCCATTCGTCCGGCATGCCGTCGTTGTCGCGATCGGGCTTTGCTCCGCCGGTGGAAGTCAGGTTTGCCCACCCACCTGAAGCGGCGACGGTCGACGTCCAATCGTTTTGCATGAGGTAAGGGCTGCTGTCGCAAGTCCGAACGTCGTCGAGGTAGAGGCTGTCGACATTGTCGCGGCATGAACCGTCACGGCACCGCTCCGCGCCCGCATAAGCCAGGACGTCGCGCATGGCCTGCATCGGCGTTCCGATCATCCACGATTCGTACTGCAGCCCGTTTACGTTTGGTGCGGTGGTGTAGGCGGTGTTTTGCACGACACTGAGGCCGCTAACCGCGCAGTTCTTGATCCCCGTGGCAGTAACTCCGCAGACGTCCGCAGGATTGGCCGTCGAATGGAACCCGGCTCCATTCTGGAACGGGTCGGTGACGGTTTGGCCAAACTGGCCTGCAATACGCGTGCGAGGAGTAACATTGTCTTTCATGAAGACACTGTAGCCAAAGTCATATTGCGCGCCGTCTGCATAAAATGCGGCGAGGTAGTTTCCGTCCGATGCGTTATATCTTGGGCCGCGCAAATAGACGTTGCCCATATAGTTGACGTAGGGGCTACCGAACTGGTTCGACAGCAATCCTCCCTCCGCCACGAAGTGATATAGGACGTTGTTGAAGATGTCCGCT
The DNA here is from genome assembly GCF_001427865.1 of Altererythrobacter sp. Root672. Lineage (NCBI taxonomy): Bacteria > Pseudomonadati > Pseudomonadota > Alphaproteobacteria > Sphingomonadales > Erythrobacteraceae > Altererythrobacter > Altererythrobacter sp. Root672. Next base: position 1,290,899 of record NZ_LMHH01000001.1, on the reverse strand, counting down.
TGGGCGTAGCTGCCCGGGCCTTGGGGGTACGTTCCAGGCGCGATGTTGACGCCGCGCTGCTCGCCGTGTTGGCTGAGATTATAGGCAATTGTTACGTTGCCTGCCGGCTTGAGGAAGAACGTCTTGCAGTGGAGGGCAGCCGTATGCCCTGAACTGCGGCAGATGTTCGGCCCGATGATCGACCACTGAATCGTGCAATTGAAACAATCGGCCTCGAGACTTTCGTCGGTCCCGTACATGGTCGAGACGTGATCGAGGATCTGGTAGCTCGTGGCGTTGAGCCGGATCGGGTCGCCGTTGTCTGAATTACGCGTCGGATGCTCGCCCAAGCGGGCTCTCACGTGGCGCAAGATCATGTTGTCGCCGCCGCGCCTGGTGTCGATCAAGGAGTCCACCGGATCGTAGTTTGCACCAAGCCGGAATTCGATCCCTCCCGGCGATGTCTGGCCAGCGATGTAGATCTTGCCCGTGGTGATCTGGGCCGGCGATTGCATGATGATCGCGCCCGAAACGTCGAACACGCAGTAACGCGGCCTCCCGGCGGGGATCGCGTAAGGCGACGTGACTGCCAGGGCGAGGGCGCATTCGCGATAAGTTATCTTGCCATCACCCGGGCTGGCCGAATCCTCCAGCGAGTTGATCTTGTAGACCACTGCATCGCTGCTCCGCACACTCGTCGCGCGACCGAAACCAATCGCGGTAGGAAACGCGATTGGATGCTTGGCGCGATCTGGAATGGCACCGTCGTCCGGGTTCGTGAACGCGCTGACGTTCCCTGCGCTCGGCGTTGGCGTCGGCGTGGAGGTTGGAGTGGGTGTCGGTGCGGGAGTTGGAGTTGGCACCGGTGTCGGAGACGGCGAGGGGGTCGGTGACGGTGAAGGCACCGGCGTCGGAGCTGGTGTCGGCACGGGCGCTGGCGTGGGAGTTCCACCGCCACCGGAGCTAGATCCACCTTCGCAAGCTGACAGACACATAAGAAGAATGCTTGCTGAAGCGAACAGCTTCACCCGGTGCAGGTTCATACTTGAACAAATCCCAATAAAACCGATGGATACGCCAAAGAAGATTGGGATGCGCTGCATTGAACTTATTGCAACGACGCTCCGCCCGAGCGCTTATTGCCAAAGCTAATGATAAGGGCACAATACGGTCTGAACAAAAGGAGGTGAACCGTGGTTGATTTTCGCTGAGCCGAAGGATTATCAACCGCCGAAATTTGGCGTTCTTGGCCGACAATTTGAAATAATTTGATATTTCAATGGATTGTATTGGTGACTTGGCGCCTATTGCCTGGTGTCATGTAGCGTCGCTCTACGCGACCGCTTGCGGCGGATCCCGCGTCGAGAGGATTTGCCAACGCGGTTCAGGCCTTGCGGGCTATTTCCCTGATTAGCATGAACCCTTCGGCAGCGCGCAGATGCACGGCCGCCCCACGAACTCGTGCGAGAGCTTCGATCGCTTCGATCGAGCGTTCCTCGGGGAAGCGACGGACCTGGCTCTCGAACGCTGCGAACGCGTCCAGCTTGACCTGAAGTGTGTCGGCGATGTCGACAAAGACATTGGGCACGAATGCGGGCGTTATCGGCGCAGCATACCAGTTCGTTTCGGATAGCGTCTCGTAACAGAATATTCGGGACGGAGCTTTGTCGTGCCTGGGCCGGGCAGCGACCATCGACGCTAGAAAGATCAGCTGATGATCGCCGTGAATATCCCCTACGAATGGGAGGAAGAGAGTGTCCGGTTCGACTTCCTCGACCAGCCGTCCAAGCCTGGCGTTAAGCTCGGAAGCCGGCACTTGATCCAGTGCCGCGGCGGGTAAGTCCAGCACGTGCGTCTTGGTGACGCGCACGATTTCGTGAGCGTTCGTCATCTCGCGTCTGACCTGCGCGACACTCTCTTCCGAGAACGCGGGCGGGTAGCCCTGGGTCGCGATTGCTACGTGAACGTCATGCCCTTCGGCAGCGAGACGAGCCATTGTGCCGCCACAGCCGAGGATTTCGTCGTCCGGATGGGGCGCGATCACCAGCACGCGCCCAAGGTGCTTCAGCTCGCCCATCGGTCAGCGCCCCAACACAGCGTGTATCCGCGGCCGTGATTGTCCCTCAAGTTCCCAATCCTCGACCTGCAGCAGTCCGTCGCCGGTTTGAACTACCAACGTATCGTCTCCACAGGCCACGATTTGCCCAGGCCGTGCATGATAACGTCCATCATCTGCAGCCGGCGATGATTTCCATAGGATGAGCTTTTCGTCCCCGAGGTAGCTGAAGGCGCCAGGGTAAGGGCGCCCAACCGCCCGCACAAGCCGATCGATCTCACGGGCACCAGCGGCCCAATTGATGAGCCCGTCCGATGGTGTGCGCTTTGCAGCGTAAGTTGCGTACCGCTCGTCCTGCGCGGTCCGTGGCTGTCGTCCGCTGGCGAGCTCAGGCAGAACTCGCGCCAGCATGGCTCCGAGCGCCAGCATGTGCCTGGCGTACAGGGTCGTGGCTGTCTCGTCGGGCGCCACATGGAAGAACTCTTGCGCGATCAGATCGCCGTCATCGGTCCCCTCTTCCAACCAGAAGAGGCTCCCGGCAGTGATCTTCTCATCGAGCAGGATGGTCCAGGGTAATACGGCCCTTCCTCGCAGCCGTGGGAGAGCGGCAGGATGGTACCCGACAATCCGGCCGGGTTTCAGGGCCAGAAACTCCGATCTGCAGAGCTGCGACCAACCGACTACGAAGATGTAGTCGGGCTCGGCGCGACGCACGGCCGCTAGCGTTGGTTCGTCATTAGTGTGGGCGGTGAAATGCAAGGCACACCCGGCCTCGGCGGCGAGATCGGACAGATCGACGATGTCCGAATGCCGACCATGGAGCTCCGGCGGGACAGTGACGACTAGAGCGAGCTCCCACGCCGGATCGGCGATCAAGGCGTTGATTAATACTTCAGTGCTGCCGACGGCACCCACTACCACTGCACGCACGTCAAGCTACCCTAGTCAGGATTGCAGGATGATGTGCCACGCCGTCAGCTTGCTGCACGGGCAGGTCTGTCGAGTTTACTGGCTTGCGTGGTGGCGGTGCCGGCACTGCCAAGTGATCGTTTCACTGGGGACGGCCTGATCGTGCTCTCATAGCCAAATGGTGATTCAAGATCCATTTCGCTGAGAAGGAGCCGATTGACCTTTCTGACATCGTAGGTCTCTTCCGCCAGTTCCCTTGAGCGCCGGCCCATCTGTTCGAGCAGCGCTGGTTTTTTCACGAAACGGAGCATGGCCTCGGCGAGCGCTGCTGTGTCACGAGGAGGAACGAGGAAGCCGTTGCCTCCTTCCTCAATCGGATCACGGCATCCGGGCATATCGGTCGTGATTACCGGCCGCCCCATTGCCATGGCTTCGAGAATGGTACGGGGAAGCCCCTCCCGATAATAGGAGGGGAGCACGAACACCGAGGCGCTCGAAAGGAAGGGGCGGATATCCTTGGTGCCGGGAATGAAGCGGACCGGATATCGCTGAGCCAGACGTTCGCATTTCGCCACGGTGAGCCCCGTGGGATTCTCGGAATCGATGTGACCAAGAATGCTGAACTTGCAGTTCGGATGGTCGGCGCTCACAAGCTTCGCGGCCTCTGCGAATTCGTAGATGCCTTTGTCGCGCATGAGCCGCGCGATCAGCACGAACGAGGTCGGGGACTGAACGGGCGGAGTGAACGCAAAATGGTCCACGTCGACTCCCGATCCAGGGACCTGGATGACGTTCTGCTCGGGCGAGATGATGCCCAACCGGAGCATGTCTTCTCGATCGTTGGCATTGAACACGAAAATGGCTCGCGCCCACCTGACTGCTTCTCGATAGAGCTTGGCGACGATCAGCCTGAAGACCGTGTCGACTTGTCCAGATGAGCCGAATACATGACCGAGACCGGACATGAGTGCGTAAAACCGCGGGATGCACAGTATTCGGGCGGCAAGACCTCCGTACACGATCGGCTTCTGTGTGTAGGCGAGGACGAGGTCCGGTTTCTCGCGGGTCATGAGCCAAAGATAGTTCAATAACAACCAAAGGTCGCTGAACGGGTTCTTGCCTGCTCGCTGCATTGGGATCACGCGGAAGTCGATTCCGTTTGCCGCAAGCTTTTCCCTGACTTCGGGATTGTCGTCCGGTGCAACGGCTATGACCTTGTGTCCATTGCGCCGCATGTCCGCGAGGAGGGCCCCGCGAAAATTCGTCAACGAATAGGCTAGGCTCGATAAGATCAATATTTTCACGAGGTTTTACCGTGCTCTACTCGGGTCACGGGCATTCAAGCCGGCTGTCCGGCACCCCCGTTCACCCAGACCAAGTGGACGCCGTATAGTTGGCACGCCCATGCCGATCGGCAACCCGGTCATCGGTTTGATAACCCTTCGGATAGGATGGCAGCGCCAAAAGGGTGCTCTGCGGCGTGCCCACTAGCGAAGAGAGCTAAGGGAGCAGGGCAGACATCCCAAAGGCTATGCGCCTGCCATTATGGCTGATGGCTAATTGCACCTGTGTTTGTTGGCGACCGATAGATTATCGCTGCTTAGCTCTAAAGTCCGAATTGTTCTGTTCTTCTGGCGATCGATTGATCGGGGGCGAGAGGAAGGGCGCACCACCCATGACGAATGTCATTGCCGGTAACGATGGGGAACTGACTTCTCACCTTGAGGGGCAGGATCACCGGATCACGCTTATCGGCCAGCAATCGGGACCGGCGCGCCGGCCGTTCAGCGTCAGGCGCGCAACGCGAACCCTGACGCTTGTCCTGGTCGATTACCTCGCGCTGGTCTTCGGCCTGGTTCTCCTCGCAAATCAATCGAACTCGCCGGAAGTGGCGAGCGTGATGACGCAATGGTGGATCACTCTGCCGTTCGGGTCGATCGTCGTCGCCGTCCTGTACATTTCCGGAATCTATCGCCGGAGTTGGCGATACTATGGCTTCTGGCATGCGCTTACGCTGGTCGGTGTGCTCATAGTTGGGCTGCTGATAGCCTGGACTTCCTCATTGGCGGTTCCTGACGTTCGGGCCATCGGCCGCGGCATCGTTCCGCTCGCGCTCGATCACCTGATGTTCGCCACTGCGTTGTTGATGGCCTTGCGTGCATCTCGAAGAATTGTCCGGGAGTGGCTTTCGGGGACCGGACCGAGCGTGGCTCACAGAAGCGGCGCGGACGGCACTCGATGGGCGATATTGGTCGGCTCGCCCCAATGGGCATTGTCCGTGATCCATTTGCTCCGGGCTGAGGAGGAGCCGTCGTTCCGCATCGCTGGCGTTCTTTTGCCGTCGATCAGCGATACGCTTAACCGGCTTGCCGGCGTCCCGGTCCTAGGCAGTCACGACATGCTGGTGGAGGTGGTCGCGACGCTTGAGCAGCGCGATCAACGCCCGTCCTTGGTGATTGCCTGCGATGACGGCACCCATTTGAGCCACCGCGAAATGGCCCGCTTGTCGCACCGTGCCCGCCAGCTCGGGCTCGACCTTTCGCGCATCCGCGATTGCTGGAGCCACATCCTCCAATCCCCAAGCGCGTCGAACCCCGGCGAGATCTCGGTCAAGAAGTTGCTGGGCCGCAACGAATACGAGATGGATGGCGAGCTCATCTCTCGTGAGGTCGGCGGCAAGCGCGTTCTGGTTACGGGTGCCGGAGGAACGATTGGCGGCGAACTTTGCTGGCAGCTAGCTAGCTTCAGGCCATCGAAATTGATCCTGCTCGAGCATAGCGAGTACCAACTTTACACGATCGAGATGCGCCTGCGTGAGGCCTATCCTGAGGTCGAAATCCACGCGGAACTGTGCAGTGTGTACGACCAGGAGGAAGTGCGCCGGGTCTTTGCCAAGCATCGCCCCGACATCGTCTATCACGCTGCGGCGCTGAAGCACGTGCCGATCGTGGAGATGAACCCCTGCGCTGGCGTGCAGACCAACATCATCGGCACCAAGACCATCGCCGACGCGGTCTGCGAGTTTTCGGCCAAGGCCATGATCCAAATCTCGACCGACAAAGCCGTCAATCCGGTGGGGATGATGGGGGCGACGAAGCGGGTTGGCGAACTTTATTGCCAGGCTCTGGATATGTGCGGTGCGGACGATGAGGAAGCGCCGCGGTTCATGACCGTTCGGTTCGGAAACGTGTTGGGGTCGAGCGGATCGGTGGTGCCCCTGTTCCGGCGCCAGCTTGAGGAAGGCAAACCGCTCACGGTCACGCATCCGGACATCGAGCGCTTCTTCATGACGGTTCGCGAAGCCGTGCAACTGATTTTGCAGAGCAGCTCAAGCTCGCTCAATTACGACACTCCGCGAGGCACGATCTTCGTCCTCGACATGGGTAATCCCGTGAAGATCGTCGATCTCGCATGTCGAATGATCCGGCTTTACGGCCTCGAACCGGAAACCGACGTTCCAATCGAGTTCGTCGGTGTTCGTCCTGGAGAGAAGCTGTTCGAAGAGTTGTTCGACAACTGCGAAGAGCAGGTTGAATCCGGCATCAAGGGCATCTTCGAGGCGCTGTCGCAGCCCATTCCTCTTCCCTTCATCACCAAGAGCATCGACCGCCTGGCGCGCGCCGTTGCCCAAGGCGATCAGGCGGAAGCGCGGACGATCACTCACAATCTCACGAAGATCCCGGCCAGCGGGGCAACGTTCGATATCTTCACTGCACCGCCCGGGGGTCGCTCATCCAGCACAAATGAGAAAGCGATCCCGTTATGAAGGAAGCGAGCGCCGCTCACTTTCGTTCGGAACTACCGTCAGACTTCAGCGATGATCTGTCCACGGCAGATCACGCCCTGCCGCCCGTGCGTAGCCAGTGGCCGCGTCACGAGGACGACGAGATCGACGCCGTAGCCGAAGTGTTGCGAACTGGTCAGGTGAACAGCCTGGTCCATGGCAAGCAAAACGCGCTCTTCGCACGAGAGTTCGCGAGCTACATCGGCATGGATCATGCCTTCTGTGTGGCCAACGGAACAGTGTCGCTGGAACTGGCACTGCGCGCCTTGGACGTTGGGCCGGGGGACGAGGTCATCGTTCCCGCGCGGAGCTTCTTTGCGACCGCAAGCTGTGTGCTCGCTTCCGGGGCAATGCCGGTGTTCGCCGATGTCTTGCCGGACAGCCAGAACATCGATCCCGTCTCGGTCGAGCGCCTGATTGGGGCGCGCACCAGAGCGATCATCTGCGTCCATCTAGCCGGATGGCCTTGCGACATGCGAGCGCTAGTCGGCCTGGCGGAGAAGTATGGCCTGTTCCTGATCGAGGATTGTGCCCAGGCCCACGGAGCCGAGATAGAGGGGCGTCGCGTGGGTTCGTTCGGGGATATTTCCTCGTTTTCCTTCTGCACCGACAAGATCATGTCCACGGGAGGGGAAGGGGGCATGGTCCTGTTCAAGGACCGTCGGCACCACGACATTGCCTGGTCCTACAAGGATCACGGGAAGAACCCCGCAAAGCTCACCGACGGCAAGGGCGTACCTGGCGAATTCCGGTACATCCACGACGGGCCGGGCTCCAATTACCGCCTGACCGAGATGCAGGCCGCTATCGGCAGAAAGCAATTGCGGCGTTTGCCGGAGTGGCTTGATTGCCGGGCGCGCAACGTCGAAGTCCTTACCACGGCATTGGAAGGCCATCCGAGCCTTGACGTCTTCCAGCCTCCCGCATCAGTCCGGAGTGCATGGTACAAATTCTACGTTCAGCTCCGCGAGCGCCTGGACGAGCCAATCCAGCACTACCGTGCTCGCGTTATCGCCAAGCTGACGGCCAAAGGCATTCCCGTGGCCACAGGCTCCTGCCCCGACATGAGCAAGGAAGAAGCGTTTGCCGGGTTACCCATCAGGAAGGATGGTGTCCTGCCTGCGGCTGCTGGGCTTGCCGGGCGGACGCTCATGTTCCCGGTAGATCATACACTTAGCGAAGCGGACATGGCCCGCATTGCCGATAGTCTGGTCGAGGCCCTGGCATGACGACGGATTCGCGTGACACGGATTGGCATCCTGCATTCATTGTGATCGGCGCTGCAAAGGCGGCGACCACGTGGATTCAAATGCAGTTGCAGGCGAACCCGGCAATCTTCATGCCCGATCCGGAACCGCACTTCTTCAGCCGGGAGTTCGAGAAGAGCTTGGAATTCTACGAGAGCTTCTTTTCCGGCAGGCCCGCTACAGGCGCATTGATCGGCGAAAAATCGGCCGACTACCTGTCACATGACCAGGCAGCAGAGCGCATCGCAGCCATGTTGCCGAAGGTGAGGCTGGTCGTGCAGCTTCGCGACCCCGTCGAACGGGCCTATTCCGACTACAAGATGCTCTTCCGCCGCGGCACCGTGCGAGGCCAGCCTGAAGAGTATCTCAGCTCCCTGGACAACCCCCAGCCGCGATTCCTGAATGACGGATTGTACGGCGAGCATCTGTCGCGATGGCTCGACCATTTCGATCGCGAGCAGATATTTGCCTTCCGTTTTGAGGATGTGGAGCGCGATCCTGAACAAGTGGTGCGGTCGACCTCGCAGCACATCGGAGCGAAGGCCTATTTCGATCCAGGGCTCGCGGACAAGCACGAAAACAGCAGCCAGTCACCGCTTCTGCCGCTGCCGATACGCAAGGCGTTGGCCCCGCTCAAAGATAGCGTCCGACCGGTTCGCGGCACCAAGCTCTTCGAGGGGGCCCGATCGCTCTTGGCGAGGCAGGTAGCCTATCCACCCTTGAGGCCCGATCTGCGGGAACGAATGACTGAGTTCTACCAGAAAGACATCGAACGGGCGGAGAAGTTACTCGATCTCGACCTCTCGCACTGGAAGGTTCCGGCATCGGAGATTGCTGCCTGAAAAGAATGGTGCGATAACCCCTTGGTATGAGAGGCATACTCGACAGGACTGTCGAGTGGAAGAAAGAGGGTGGGTCAACTCGCCATCGTAGAAAGCGACACAGCGTCTGAAAACGCTAGGTTTTCGGGTGCCAAAATCCGGAAAATTGTTCCGGGAACCGTCACAACGGATGATGGAGGTGAGAATGAGCTCCTGGAGGAAAACACTCCTAATCTTCGCGCAGGCCCTCCTTGCGGCGATGGTGCTTCAGGGGTGTAGCTCTGGCCTGCAAGGCATTCCGGAGATGTCAGCCGATGCGGCCGAGTATCGCGCAGGTGCCGGCGACAAGATTCGGATCACGGTGCAGGACCTGACCGCTGCCGACGGGGAATACGAGGTCGACGATAGCGGCTCGATCTCGCTTCCGCTGGTCAAGGCAATCCCCGTGGATGGTTTGACGCTTCGAGAGATCGAAAGCAAAGTCGAGGCCGCGTATCTTCAGTCCGGCATTCTCAACCAGCCCGTCGTAAGCGTGCAGCCCGTCGAGCTGCGCCCGTTCTACGTCATGGGTGAAGTCAATCAGCCGGGTGAATTCAAGTACCGGCAGGGGATGACGGTTCTCGCCGCCCTTTCTGCCGCGGGCGGATACACTTACCGAGCCAAAACCGGTGAGGTGGCGATCACCCGCACGGTTCAGGGGCAAGAAGTCACCACTCGGGCCGATGAAAACACACGCGTCTTACCTGGCGATCGAATTCGAGTTCTCGAGCGCTGGTTCTGACCGTGAAGTTACGCCTTTCGATCGCCGTATTGTGCAATTGCGTCGCGTACCACGCGCTGCCGCTCCATGCCCAAACCATGGTGCAGACGGCGCCGGCGGTGAGGGGCAACGACCCCGAGTATCGTGTTCGTCCGACCGACGTTGGCGGACTGGCGCTTACCGTCGGGAGCGATCTGCATCTTGGCTACGACGACAATATCTATGCCATCCCGACCGATCCCATTGCTGATGAGATCGTCCAGTTGGACGTCAGGGCCGACGCAAGCCACCGATCGGGCCCATTTGACCTGGATCTGCATGGAGCATTCGGCCTCCGGCGATACGCGACCTACAGCACCGAAGACGCCGAGACCTATCGCCTCGCAAGCGACCTGACCTGGCGGCCGACGGAAGCAGACGCGCTTCGGCTAAACGCCGGGTACGAGCGAGCGATCGAGGATCGTGGCGATCCCGAAGCTCGCGACGTCAGGGCGATCGGACCGCGCGAAATCGACATCGCTTCCGCGATTGCCGGATACCGCCGGACTTCAGCCAAGCTGCTTCTCGATATCGAGGGATCGGCCGTCAAGAATGACGCGGTATCGATCATCGACGCCGACCGCGATTTCACATCCTATTCGGGTAGAGCGACGGTGGGCTATCGGATCGGCGGTTCGACCTTCGCGACTGCAACCGGCTTCATAACCACGCGAGACTTTCGTCTAGAAACCTCGCTCGCCGGGCTTCTACGAAACACGACTACATATGGCGGACGACTGGGCTTTGAGGTGACGCCTGGTGGCGTCCTAGAAGGCAATTTCTCGATCGGTGTGTTCAAGCACGAACCGGCCGAGCCCACGATCGACAGTCACACGGGCCTCTCTGCAGCTGGACAGCTTGTCTATCGTCCCACTCGCCGGGCTGCGATTATCCTGGATGCCTTCAATGGCGATGTGGTCACGTTTCGGAACGGGGCAAGCGGAAGAACCGACACAAGCGTGCAGCTGACCTGGCAGCACGAAATCCGCCATAACCTCTACTCCAGCCTCGGCGCAGGTTATCGCCACAGCAAATATCGCGGCAGCGGTTTGACCGAGGAAACGGCGCAGGGACGGTTCGAGCTGGAGTATCTGGTCAGCCGCAATCTATCCGCTGTTGCCGACGCATCCTATGGCAAGCGCACCAGCGACGTTCCGTTCGATGAGTTCGAACGGTTCCGCGGCGGCGTGGCAATCCGCCTACGGATCTAGGTTCATCCGGCGAGCCGGAGATAGATTTCCTCGATCGACTGGACGTGGCGTTCTTCTGAAAAGTTGTCGACTGCTCTTGCTCGAGCGCGGGACACCATGGCGGCAACCTGCTCGGGGTCATGCAGCAGGTCCCGCGCCTTGCGGGCCATGTCTGTCGGATCATCGCCCTCGCAGAGGACGCCGCAATCGTTCGCGAGGGCCTCGGGGTTTCCGCCCGAATTGGTTGCGACCACTGGCGTGCCGACGAGCATCGCTTCGACCAGGGTGCGTCCCAGTGGCTCATCGATCGCTGGAACGAGCAAGAGGTCGCAACCCACCAGCCATTCATGGCCGGGAGTACGGTAGCCCATAAGCGCAACTCGAGCATTTGCAGGAAGTTGCGCGATATGGTCGCCTATTGAAGTGGGCATCGCCTCATCGAGCGCTTCGCCGAACATGACCCCGGCTACTGGCCGGTCCATCAGCTGAGCAAGCTCACCAACGGCTTCGACAAACTTCAGCGGTCGCTTGCGTTCGATGAACAAACCGAAATAGCCGCAGAGCACGGTGTCCGGATCCAATCCGAGCTCGGCGATGATCTTGTCTCGGGAAGCTTGCCGATCGAACGTCATGGAGCTGTCGAATGGGCTGTGCACGACCTTGGCCGTTCGGGCGGCACCCACTTTCCCGCCCGGAAGCGCGAACGACGAGACCGCGAGTATCTGGTCCGCGAGCAGCGGAGCGACATATCGAATGCCGCGTGCGGTTGGATCGCCGCGATGATGCCAGACCAGGCGAGCGCCGGCGAGCTTTGCGGCCAAGGCCCAACTCGCGTGCGTGCGTCCATCATTGGTGTGGACGATGTCGACCCGGTGGCGCTTCAGAAAACGAGCGCGTTTGGCAATCGCCGGAAATGTGCGCAGGAAATTCAGGAGACCGAACTGTCGACCAGCAACGAACGAGTTTCGCGGAGGAGCCGGATCGGCAATCTGCCGAAATCCCGCGTAGTGCTGGGCGAGGCGGCCGGTGGTCGACTCTGGGACGATGAGAACATTGAACTGTGCGGTATCGAGGCGATCGAGGAGCCCTCGCAAGGACACGTGGCTTCCGCCAATGGTGTCGCCAGCTAGGGGGTAGCAGACGGTAATCGGGCCTCGCCCAGTCCTCGAAAGGTCGCTGCCGGTCGGCTCTGCGTCGGCAGGTTGATCAAGAGCCGATCGCCGGTTGCTCAAGAAGCGAGCTGCTTTTCGCGATAAGCGAGGAATTCCTCGAGGTTCGCGGTTCCGTTGCCGTTGGAATCCTTCCACGCGTCATTTGTCGCCGGATCTGCGCCCGCGGTGCGTTCCCAACTATCGTCCATGCCGTCCTGGTCTTGATCCGGATAAGGATCACCCTGGGCGATTTCTGGAATGACCCTGGTCATGGCGCCGATGCGTCCGGAGCGGCCTTTTACATCCTCGACCACCCGTCGATCGATATCGTCACGTGGCCAGGCGCCGGCCTGCGCAAGGACGGCATCGTAGGCGGCATTCACCTCCTTGGGGTGCACGGTCAGAGGACAAGGCGAGGTAGGACTCAACGCCTCGCGCGCGTTCGGGCCCAGGTGGATGAACGAGCCGAAGAACCGATTGTCCCACAGGTAAATTGTCGCTTGCCCGAGTGATTCCGTACGATCGTTTTGAATTCCAACCGTTTCGGCGTGCGTGTTTCGGCCGGCAATGTAGGTGTTACCAACGATCGAGATCGGTGTCCCACCTTCGCTCTCCCAGACCTCGGTGAATTCCGACTGGCCGTTGTAGAACACGTTGTTGACCACTTCGACGCACGACCGAACCGGGAAGTTTGCATCAGGATTGCGGTCACCATTGTGCGCGCAGATGTTGCCTATGAAGCTCACGTTCTGCCGATCAGTCGGGTCGCTTGCGAGGAGGGCGCATTTGTCGTGAGGAGGGATGCCGAGGGCAAAGATCGAATTGCTGATCGTCAGTTCATCGTTGTCCGCATAGCCGTTGATCAGTTCGTCTCGCGCCCAGGTGGCGCTGACATGGTCGATGATCACGCGGCTGCTGTTTTCGATGGTTATTCCGTCTTCGGATTCGCGATTTTCTCCGAAAATATCAGGCCTTATCCGGATGTGTTGAACCACGATGTCATGGGTGGTCTTTAGGACCAGCGGGGTTCGGCCGTTTGGACCGCCAGCATGGGCCAAGGTTATTCCTCCGCCAGGGGCCGTCTGGCCAGCGATGGTCAGATAGGGTTCGCGAATTATTGGAGGGCGATCGGTGAACCGGATAACGCCGCTCACACGGAACACGCAAACGCGGGGGCCACTTTCCATGACGCAAGCTCGAAGTGATCCGGGTCCGCTGTCGGCCAGCGTCGTCACCTGAATAATGCGACCACCGCGCCCGCCCTTACTTACGGCGCCAAACCCTACAGCCCCCGGAAACGCCGGGGTGCCCGCGACAGCCTTGAATGTCGGAGGTTGAGGCTCCTGCGAGGCGTCGGCGCCAGCGGTGTTCGAACAGCCCAGGGAAAGGACCGTGAGAGCGCAGACAGGAATCCATGCGAGTTTGGCCATGCGGGTGTGGACCGGGGCGCGTTTCATCCATCCGTCTCCGAGGAAGTTCCACTCATTGTGGTTCCAATGCCCGCCATGGTGCCGGGTTGGTGTGAATAATTGAGCGGAATCGGCAACATACTTGGTCAACAAAGATACGAACGGCGCCATTAGACCGAAAGCTATCATTTCGAGATGCAACTCGGGGGCGGCCGTGACCATTAGGGTACCAACAATGCGTAGCGGGTCTGGCCTTTCTTGAATTTGCGCATGCAGGGGCCAGGCGCCATCATCTGGGCATGCAAGTCGCGAGAGGACGACATCGTGTTCCGGAAGGCGGACCGCTTGGCCCGATGCCAACTCGGCCGGCTCGAGACAGATACGACCCCTTCCGTACGTCGATGGCCAATCGCCTCATCGTTATTGCGGCGTGCTTCTTCCTGCCCTGGCAACTGGTGCGCCTGCCCCAGGAAAATTTGAGCGTCTCCGACATGCTGTTTGCTGCAGCAAGCCTGGTGCTCCTCCTGTCTGGAAAGTTGCGGGTCGACGTATTCGGAAGGTTGACGATCTTCTGGATTGGAGGCCTCGCATTGATGCTTGGCGGCTTGCTAGTCAGTTCACTCGCCAGCGGCGAGCCGGACCGCTGGATGCCGGTAGCGGCGCAGTATCTCTTCGCCTTGCTGGTCATACCGATGGTTCTACGGAGCTGCGATCGATTGACGTTGCAGACGGCGGTGACTGCCTTTGTCGTAGCCGTCGCTATCTCCCAGCTCATTGGGTTGCTGATCATTCAATTTCTTACCTATGACGACGTTGCCCCATATGTCGGGCAGACAGTCCTGTCGGGTAACGGTCGGCTCGGGACGTTGACGGGTGAGCCAAATTCGAACGGGGCGGTCTGCGTCTATGCGCTGGTGATGTTGCTTCACTGTGCCATGGATCGCCGGATGCCGATCCGCATTGCCGTGGTATGTGGTGGATTGATCGTGGCCGGCCTCATCGCCAGCGCCAGCTTCTCGGCAGTCGCGGCCGGAGTACTGGCAATTTCGCTCTTTCTGGTGCTTGGACGGTTTTCGAACTTTGTGAGGTTCGCGGTCCCGCTAGCCCTCGTGGCGGTCACTTATGTTTGGGCAGGGGGACCGTTGCCAAAGCCATTCGAGGATCGTGTGGTGGCCGCCATCGCAACCGGCGATCTCGACAAGGCTGGAACATTCACGGGACGGACGCACCTTGTTGCCGAGGCTTGGCAGATGGCAAACGACAACATGCTGATCGGGCTCGGCACCGATCGATATCGCGAAGTGAATCCGGAGGGCATGCCGGTCCACAATCTGCATCTCCTGGTCCTAAATGAGGGCGGGGCCGTTGCTGGCCTTGGGCTAACCGCAATGCTGGTGAGCATGTGCCTCACCAGCCTCCTGATCTGGCGGAACCATCGGCTGGACGGCGCTGCGTGCGCGGCCATTACGGCGGCCTTCTTCATCTATACGATGTCGATCCCGCACATGTACGCCCGCATCTGGATTGGTCCGACGCTCATCGTCTTTGCGCTGGCATTCGCAAGGTACGAGCGGGCAACGCGACGGGACGGTCCGGACCTTGCTGGCAACCGGTCCGTCCGGGACTCGCTGCGCGCGACGGGATAAGCGTCATGGCTGCCTCCAGACCGACCGCGAAGTTTTCGCTCAGTGCGCTGCATCCTCGAGAACTCGTGCGCAATCTGTCCGCGTCGGTAAACGAGAACCCGCTTCTGAAAAGTCGGATCGGCAGCGTGGTTCATCTGTTGACCGGAAACTTCGGTGTTGCAGTCACAATGCTGGCGAGCACAGCGGTGGCGGCTCGAACGCTCGGAGCGGCGGACTTCGGGGCTCTTGCGTTAATTCTGGCACTAGGTCGCGTTTGTGAGCGTCTGGTCCGTTTTGAATCCTGGCAGCCGTTGATCCGCTTCGTGGCTGCCGAGGAAAATGCGGCTGATCCCAAGCGACTGTCGCAGCTCTACGCGTATGGCTTGCTCCTTGACGTGAGCAGCGCGTTTCTTGCGGCCGTGCTCTGCGTCATCACAGGATGGCTGGCGGCAAGCCATGTCGGGCTATCTCCCGATCAGGGGCGGCTGGTTGTAATCTACGCGGCCGCTATTGCCATCAACTTCCGGGGCATGGCCAGCGCAGCGCTCCGCATGTCCGGCAAATTTCGCACGATTGCCTACGTCCAGTTCGTCGGCGGCCTGACCCGGCTCGTATTGGCGCTGTTGGTTTTTCTGACCGGCGGAAGCCTGCTCGAATTCATAGCCGCTTGGACCTTTGCCCAGGCTCTCGATTCGATCGTGTTCAATTGGATTGGCTTGCGTGCGCTGGCGCAGAACGGAATACCCAGCCCATTCAAGGCAAGCTGGCGCGGGCTGCCCGCGAAATTTCCGGGCTTCCTCGGCTTTGCGTTCTCTACCAATATGTCCTCCGCGCTGCGTACTCTAACGCATGAGGCCGATACGCTGCTGGTTGGCTTCTTTGCTGGTCCTGCGGCTGCGGGCCTTTACTTCTTGTCGCGTCGGATCGCGAAGATCGCCCAGCAAGGGGGGGACCTGATCCAAACCGTGGCCTATCCTGACCTGGCGCGGATGTGGACAGGCAAGGGGATCGCCAATTTTGCCCAGACGGTGAAGTGGTTGCAGGTCATCCTCGCAGTGGGTGCCGTTGTTGCAATCACCTTGTGCTGGTTTGCGGGTGAGTGGGCGCTGCACCTCGTTTTCGGTCCGGATTTCGTGGGCGCGTTTCCCATGCTGCTGGCCCAGCTGCTCGCCGTCGCGCTCGTCTTGCATGCTGCGCCTTCGCGCTCCGCGTTGCTGGCGATGAATCGCCCGACTTACGTTCTCGCGGTCGCAGCAGGTTCGACTGCAATCTTCTTTGTCACGGCATTTGCGGCCATGCCGAGCCTCGGCGCTGTCGGGGTGAACCTTGCCCATATCGCGTTTGGTTTCGTGACCGCTGTCGCTCTCGACGTCGCGATGTGGCGAGGATTGGGCCGTGTTCGCGCCGAAATAAGTGCGCAGCGGCTGGAAGAAGACAGCGCGTGAACGACATGCGGACCATCGCTGAAGAGCAAGGGTCGGTCGAACAAGTGCAAACGACCCTCAATGTTTGGTCGATCGTCACGAGCCTCACCGCGGGCGGGGCAGAGGTGCTGGTGTCCAACCTGAGTGCGGCGCTAGCGGCCCGCGGGGTAACGAACCGCGTAATTGCGCTCTGTGATGCTGCCACGCTCGGCAACACCATCGAGATGGAAGCGATCCTCGCCGAACAAATACGAAATGGCGGCAGTGACTTCGTGTCGTTGCGACTCAGCAAGAAACGCGGCCCATTGGAAGGCGCAGCAGCCCTCCGAAAGCTATTGGCCTCTAGCGTCCCGGACGTGATCCATTGCCATACCGCCAGGGCGGTGGCGATGGTTGCCCTTTCCGGTTTTCGCGGCTCGGTCATATTGACCCATCACAACACGCGGCTCTCGTTTCCCGGTTATCTGTTCAGAGCCTTCGATCTGGTCGTAGACAGGTATGTCGCTATTTCGCCTGAGCTGGAGGCAATTTATCGAAGCCTTACCAGGCGTCCGATCACACTTATCCCAAATGCCGCGGCGCGTGAATTCGACGCTGGCGCTCCGAGAACGGCAGCCGGCAAGCCATGCCTGATCCTCAGCGTGGGGACGATCTCCGACCAAAAGAACTATGGCCTGGTGTTGGAAACAGCAGCGGCAATGCGCGACAGCAATCCCGAGTTCGCGAGACCTAAGTTCTTGATCGCGGGGGGTGGGCAGGGCCTCGACGAGCTCAGGATGCGCTCGCAGGACATGGGCCTGTTCGAGGATGTAGAGTTCCTCGGCGAAAGATCTGACGTTCGCCACCTGATGGCTTCCGCTGACATCCTTCTCAACACGTCGACTTACGAGGGGCTACCCATTGCCATTATCGAGGCGATGGGGATGGCCCTGCCAATCGTTGCCACCGATGTCGCTGGCAACCGCGACCTGGTGGCCGAGGGCGAGAACGGCTTGCTTGCTCCGCTTGACGATCCAGCAGGGCTTGCAGCAGCCATCGGACGTGTAATCGTCGATGCTGACTTGTACCGATCCCTCTCGCAGGGAGCCGTC
Organism: Altererythrobacter sp. Root672; assembly: GCF_001427865.1. Classification (NCBI taxonomy): domain Bacteria; kingdom Pseudomonadati; phylum Pseudomonadota; class Alphaproteobacteria; order Sphingomonadales; family Erythrobacteraceae; genus Altererythrobacter; species Altererythrobacter sp. Root672. The sequence goes on along the minus strand of NZ_LMHH01000001.1, from coordinate 1,273,414 downwards.
AAGAAGAGCGGGCAATTCTCGATCGACGTTTCAGCGGACCGGCATCTCGCCCTATATCGCAGCGCCGGCCGTTAGGGGATCTCGCTACCACCCTTTCGAGCTACCCTTTATGACCCGGCCGACAAGACGGATGCCCGTTTCAAAAACCCATTGAAATTGCCCATAACCCCGTTTGCGTCGGCGGCGAGTGACGCAAATTTTGCCGGCGCGTCTGCTCACAGGGGTGTACGATGCAAACTGCCTTGGCATCATATGGAGGCAACAGCCTCAGCACAAATTCCCAGGCACCTTATTACCCCAGTGGGGCGCCCCCGCATGCTGGGTCGGCGATCTCGCTGAAGGACCTTCTGCGGGTAGCAATTCGCTACAAATACATGATGGCGGCGATCGTTGCCGCGATCACGTTGCCGGTCCTGGCCCATCAGTTGCTGTCACCGACCATCTACCGGTCCACGGCACACGTTCAGGTCGAGCTTATCGACCAGGTGGGTACCAACCAGGCTGACGTCATCGCTCAGAACGCGCAGCGGGTGGCTAACGCTGTCCGTCTCCACAGTTCGCGTTCAGCTGCAGAGCACGTGATTGAGGACCTCGATCTGCTCAACGATCCGCACTTCAAGAAAGACATGGGCAATATCGGCTCCGGCGACGACGATTTCATCTATCTCGCCATCAACCGGCTGCTCAGCATGGTGACAGTGGCAGCCGAGCCGAACTCCGACTTGCTCGCGATTTCGGTCTCTTCGCGTTCGCCCGAGCTGGCGGCGCGCATTGCCAACCAGATCCCCGCGTCGGTTCGCGCCGTACGCGCCTCAAAGAACAATGAGCTTCGCGCTCAGCTGCTCGCCTCCCTGGAGACCGAACAGCACGAGCGTGGAGAGATTGCCGCTGCCACTGCGCAGAAGGTTGCCGAATTCCGGCAAAATAATCGCATGCTCGTTGGTGCGGGCGGTGCTGAAGACCTGGCCCAGCTCAATCGCATTGCCACTCAGGCAGCGGCCGCCAGCGCTTCGCGCGAAGGTTCGGCAGCGCGCAGCGGCGGGATCGCCGCGGCGGGATCGATGCAGAGCACGGCGATGGCCAGTTCGGCCGGCCTTGATCAGCTTGAACGCCGGCACGCCGATCTCGTGGCGGAGAGCTCGAAGCTTACGTCGAGCTATGGCCCCAACCACCCAGACGTAAAGCGCATCTCGTCGCAGATCGATGCCGTCGAAAGCGCGATGACGGTGGAGCGAGGCAACGCCCAAGCCAATGCTCGGGCGGTTGCGGCCGCTGAGTCCGCCAGGATGGCCCAGATAGCACGCAGCGATGCAGCTGGTGATGCAGCGGCCGCCGCACGCCTCAACGGGATCCTCGCGAGCGTCGAAAGCAAGTCCTACCAAAACGTGGGCAACTCGGTCGAACTCGAGAACCTGGTTCGCGAATCCACGCTGGCTGATGAATCATACAAAGCCATCGCCGCGCGCGTTGAGCAGGTGCGTGCCCAGATGCAGGAAGAGGGCGTTTCATCCTCGATCGTCTCGCCGGCCGTGCCCAACCTCGACGCCATTGCTCCGGCGCCGCTCAAGTATACGATAATCGCCTTCCTCGGCTCGGGAATACTCGCCTTCCTCCTGGCGTTCCTGCGCGACTTCCTGGATGATCGCCTGCGGACATCTGCCCAGATCCGGAAGTACTTCGGGCTCCCGACCTTCGGCATGCTTCCGCTGCTAGAGCGGGACCAGCCGGCCGACGATCCGAGCGACAGCCCGGTCATCGCCGACCCGCAGTCGCTCTTCGCCGAAGTATCAAGGTCGATGTATTGCGAGATCCGGTCGCTGCGGCAGAAGCCGGGATCGCAAGTCGTGCTGGTCAGCTCTCCCTTGCCGGGAGATGGCAAGTCGACTGTCACCCTGACACTCGCCGCGGCAGGCCTCGCCATGGGCGATCGGACCCTGGTGCTCGATCTGGACCTGCGCAAGCACGGCTATCTGCAACGGTTGCAGAATAATATCGATTCACCTGACCTTATCGATATCATCACGGGCCAGGCCGATATCGATGGGTTGCTTCCCTTGCCTCATGAGGGAGCAACCGACGACGACGGCGAATTCACCAACGCTCCGAGGATCGGCCTCCTGAGCGCCCATAACCCGGTGGAAGAACCGGCGGTGCTGCTGTCCTCGCCCAAGTTGGCAAAGTTGCTCCGCGATCTTCGGGAGAAGTTCGACTTCATCGTCATCAACGCCCCGGCGACGCTCGCCGTGCGCGACGCGCGGGCGATGGGGCAGTTCGCCGACCAGACGATCATGGTGGCCCGTTGGGGACGCACGACCATCGAGCAGATGGATGCATCCCTCGACCTGCACCACTATGCCGTGTCGGGCGTCATCTTCGACCATGTCGATTATGCCGAACACGCGCGGCTCCGGTATGGCGATTCCGTCCAGTTCTACGTCGACTCGTCGGACTACTACTCGGATGACTTCGAACATCCGCAAGGCATCGTCACACGGGCACGCAACTGGATGCGACGCCGGCGCCGGCCAGAATGGAATGAACCTGAAATGGCCTGATCGGCCGCGCTCGATGGCTTCCGCGTTCTCTCGCTTGCTGGCGGTGATCCTTGGGGTCGCGTTGACCCCGATCCAGTTGCTGCTCGGACTGCTTGTCCTGCTTTCGCTGGGTCGGCCGGTCCTATTCAGGCAGGTCCGTTGCGGGCGTCTTGGCGAGCCGTTCGTGTTGTACAAGTTCCGTACGATGCGGGACGACCGCGACGAAGCTGGGCGCCTATTGCCCGACGAGCAGCGAGTCACTGCAGTGGGTGCATTCTTACGCCGGAGCCGCCTCGACGAGTTGCCTGGCCTCCTGAACATCGCACGGGGCGAAATGGCCTTTGTCGGACCTCGCCCGCTTCTGCCGATTACCATCGAGGAACTCGGCGACAAGGGCCGGAGGAGAGGCCTGGTAAGACCGGGGATGACCGGCTGGGCCCAGGTGAATGGCAACACTCTCCTCTCGTTAGACGAGAAGGTGGCGCTGGACCTCTGGTATATCGATCACGCCGGTCTCTGGCTTGATCTGACGATCCTGCAGCGAACGGTTCTCGTCATGATCGGCGGTGAGCGGCGGACCAAAGTCCTGCGCGAGGAAGTGTCGCGCTAACGCGAGCCAGCGAGGACGCGACGCAGGCTAATTTCGTCGAGGCTGGCTATTCTGAACTCTGCTTCGTGCTCCGCGGTTGGTGCAACGCCGTCGTGAACTCGCCCGGGCCGGAGGATCTGTACGGTCTTCCACCCAAGGGCTCTTGGGGCGATGAAGTCCTTTGAGCCATTATCCGCGATATAGACGTGATCGGAGCCGATACGGCCGGACCATTGCATGACTTCGCCGTAGGCCCTGGGATGGGGCTTGCCATAGCCGTCGGGCCATTCGCCGGTCAGCACGATCTTATCGATGAGCTTATCGAGACCCAGGCTTACGACCTTGTTCCGCTGCATCCTTGCGGGGCCGTCGCTGATCAGGGCCGTCGGCAATCCCGCGACGTGTTCGAGGAACGCCACCGTATCTCGCGGCAATTGGATCGAAGGTTTATGCGATCGGTAAATATCGACAAGCTCTTCGATCAAGTCAGGGGTGGGATGGTGCCCGCACTCGGCTAACGCCTGATCGAAAATGCGTCCTCGCGAGCCGGCCTTGAGCAGCCTTTCACAATGAGAAGCAAAGTCGGAAACGCCGAGCCGATTTTCGAGGTGGGCGCCAACTGCAGCAAATCCGCTGCGCGCGAAATCACTCTCATGGAAGAGCGTATCGTCGAGATCGAGCACGACGACTGCGGCATCAATCTCAACCATCGAACACCGCCGCATCATAGCGCAGCATCGTCACCCCTTCGCGCCAGTCGTTGGATGCGCATTCGGGTTGCCCGAGCACTCCCGCTAACAGGCTTTCAGCAAACCTGGCGCCGGCATGGTCCGCCAGCGGATAGCCGCCACCAAACCGCGCGTTGATTTCAAACACCCTTGGCCCCTTCGCCGGGTCAACAATGAGTTGGAAGCACATCGCCCCTCGCGGTCCCGGCAGGGCGGCGACCACACGTTCTGCGATCTCCCAGAAGGCGGAGTTGCGTTCGGTACGGCCTTTCTCGACTTCACCGGCCCGCACTGAAAGGCGGATGTGCGGTACCGCGGACAAGAGCTTGCCATTGCGGTCAACGTAGATGTTCACGGTGTATTCGGGGCCGCGAAGGAACTCCTGCACGATCATGGGCTCATCGTATTCGGCGCGAATATCTTCCGGACCTTGCAAAATCCCGATCCCGCGGCTCGCGCTTCCTGCGGATGGCTTGATGAATGCGGCGAAGGGCCAATCGCCTGGCGACCGGCGGACTTCTTCTGCCGTTGCGGTCCGTGGCACCGGAGCCCCAGACTTGGCCAGCGCCTCGATGGTTTTCAGCTTGTCGCGTACGATATCGATCGTCTCAGCAGAGCTCACGTGGACCAGTGTGCCGGTCTGAGCGAAGCGATCGCGTGCTTCTGCGAGAGGGGGAAGTTCGGGATCGATTGTCGGGACCAGAAGATCGATCGACTGCGTCACACAGTACTCATGCAGGGTGTCGATATAGCCGGGGGCCGTGCACCTCGGGACCGCAAACCGGGCGTCGGCAGTTCGGCATGCCGGACTGAGTTCCGGATCGAGGTCGCAGGCGTGGATTTCGCAACTTGTGTCCAATCGCGCGGCTGCCGCACGGAAGCACTGCGCAAGCTCAACCCGGCGTCCGGCGGACGTGAACAGAATACGCAGCGGCCCGTTCCTCATTCGGTGACCCGAACCTCCAACGAGTGAGCCGGGCTCGCTCCCGCAGCGACGGCTTCTTCCCGTGGTCCGAGCAAGTCCCGCACGAGATTGTCCCACTGCCTGAAAACTACGGCGGGCGCGTAACGCTGGACCGCTTTGGTTGCCCCGTCCCCTAGCCTGACACGAAGAGCGCTGTCCGACATCAGATGCTTCAGACCTGCTGCGAGCGCCGCCGGGTCCTCGTTGCGGACAAGCCACCCGCTTACCCCGTGGTCGAGCATTTCCTCCGGCCCAAAGTCGCAAGCCGTCGCAACGATCGGCAGGCCGGCCGCCATCGCTTCACCCAGGGCATTGGGAAAGCCCTCGTAGCGGGAAGAGAGGACGAACAGGTCGGCATTGTCGAGCCAACCGCCCGGGCGGGGACTGATGCCACGCATGTGGACGCTCTCGCTCAAGCCGAGGTCGGAGATTTGCTGCTCCAGTGCCTCCAAATCGTGTCCGGAGCCCCAGATGTGCAAGTTCCATCCGGGGAAATCCGGCAGAGCCCTGGAGAACGCGTCGATCAGGAGGTCGAATCCCTTCTGCTCGGTCAGGCGTCCCACGGCACAGATATCCTTGCCGGCCGTTTCCGGCCCGGTCCTATCGAGACCGGCAAACGGATTGGGAATGACCACCAACTTGTCTGCGACGGAGCGGGGAAAGCACCTCTTTACCCCTTCAGTCTGGCAAACGATGGCATCCGCGCGCCGATAGGCCGCGGGGAGCAGGAAATTCCAGAGAGGGTGCACTTTCTGCCGCTCAGGGTTGTTCCGTTCGCAGCAAACGAGGCCTGTTGGGAGACCAATCGAAGCAATCGCGGCGAGGAGATTGTTCTTTGTCAGGAAGGATATGAGCAAGTCGGGCGGATCGCGGCGCAGGGCTTTGCGAAGGGCAAAGGTCTTGCGGATCGCGCCCGTAAGGCCACTCCCGGTGGTGTCACCGAGCCGCTCGACGGCGACATTCGAAGGCAGCGGATGGAAGACCGCATCCTCGGCATGGTCGAACGTGATGATCGAAAGACGATAGGGCGTGTCGCACCAATGCGCCGCAAGTTGGGCGATGACGCGCTCCGCGCCACCGGCCCCAAGGCCGGATGTCAGGATAGATATGTGGTGCGACGGCACAGCTGAAACGTCGTTTCTCCGTTTCTAACAACGGCGTTTCTAGCATGGGAGAGAGAGCTTTGAGGATAGTCTTCTGGTCTAACCCTTCTTAGAGGGGCGAGATCCGGGCGCGTCGTCACCTTGGTTCGCCCAGCTGGGAACGTAAGCCACTGGGATCGCATGGCCATCCAGAATGATTACGTCGTTATAGCGCTCGCCAGCTGCGCTTCTCCGCCTCAACATCGGTTGATTTGGAGGGCACTCGACCGATGAGCGACGTGGACGCCAAGAGCGACGAGCTGCGCAGCGGCACATTCGTCAAGGCCGGGCTGGTCATTCTGGGCGTCATGCTCGCGGGGATCGCCGGACGCCTCCTCTCCTATCCGCTCAATCGTGACGAGAACATGTTCGTTTCGGTAGCGAGCCAGTTGGGGCAGGGCGATATCTACCGCGACTTTGGCTACAACCACCTGCCCAACATGCCTTACCTACTGGGCTCGGTATACTCGCTGACCGGGACCGGTACTTACCTCTTCACGGGAAGGCTGGTTGTCCTAGTTGCCTGGCTGGCCTTGATCGCAATGCTCTGGCTTATCGCCCGGCGCCTCAACGCCGGCCTGCCGGCCTTCCTCGCCTGTGCCTTCCTGCTGACCGGCAACGTTCTGTTTCTCGGCCCGTCGGGCATGCTGGTGAGCAACACCTTCATTCCGTTGCCGTTCGCGTTTGCGTCCTACTACTTCCTGCTCGGCGCCATGGATGAGGGGCGAACGTCGCCGGTTTCCGCCTTCTGGGCAGGCCTGTTCGCCTCTCTCGCTGTCGGCTTCAAGGTGAACTACTTCTTCCTGGCGCCAGTCATCGCTCTGGTGACAGTCCTTGCTCCGCAAGCGCGGCCGCTTACCCAGCGCATAGTCAAATGCAGCCTGCCCCTGGCAATCGGCGGCGTCATTGGCGGGCTCCCGGCCTTGATCCATCTTGCCAGGGATCCCGACGCCTTCCTGGCCCACACCTTGCGCTACTTCACCGAGCTGCAAAAGGCTTACTGGGGTAGCTCAACCGACCCGCTGGTCACGGGATTGGCCCAAAAGACGCTTCTGGCCGAAGAGATTTGGCTCTCGAACACCTACCTCCTGGCCATCGCGGGCCTGGTCGTGCTCATCGCCATGGTGTTGTGGGAAAGGGGCTTGTGGGCGGGAATTCGACAGATCGCGTCGTGGAAGGTGATTTTGCCCGCGGCTTTTGCCGGGTTCGGCTTCATTGTCGCGTTCGTGCCCGATCCGGCATTCCCGCAGTACTTTGCGCTGCCTCTGCCCTTCCTCGTATTGGCGATGATCGCGTTGGCCGGTTCGCTTGGCGAAGGGGAGAGAAGGGCTGCAATGCCGCTTTGGCTGGCTCTTTCACTGATCGCCATACTCGGATCCGTCACGCGGATCGGACCAGGCCTGCTCCAACTTGCCCGACCCGGCCATTGGGAGCCTCTCGCGCTGCATCGAGATATGCGCGACCTAGCTGGGAAAGCCGGACTGGATGGTCGGGCGCACGTGGTGACGATGACGCCGGTAATGGCACTTGACGGGGGCTGGCAGATCTACCCGGAGTTCGCGGCTGGCCAGTTCGTCTATCGCGTTGCACCCTTCATACCGGCTGACGACAAACCTTACTACCGGACGACCTCAGCGGCCGAATTGCCCGCGTTTCTTGCAAGCAAACGGCCCGACGCGATCCTGGTCAACGAAGAGGAGCCCATGGAGGGCGCTCTTGCCGCATTCGCGGTGAGCCACAATTATCGCGAGGTCCCCGGGCGGGAGGGGCGAGACGTCCGGCTGTACGTTCGGCCCGACTGACTGACGATTTAGGTGGGGCGCTAGCCCGTTGGTACACCGATTGTCTAAAGCTGCCTAACCCCGATGCCCATTTAGAAGCATCGGCCCGGTTCCGTAAAATCGACAGGTATTTAACCACGCGACGCGCGGAGATTTCCGTGCATCGGAGGGCCAAATGAAGGTAGTCTTGCTAGCGGGCGGACTTGGTTCACGCCTCGCGGAAGAAACCGTCCACATACCGAAGCCCATGGTCGAAGTCGCCGGGCGGCCGATCATGCTTCACGTGATGGATATCTACGATCACTGGGGGCACGCCGATTTCATCGTGGCCTGTGGCTACAAGGCCCTATCGATCAAGAGCTTCTTCCAGGGGCTGCACCTGATGACCAACGATTTCACCGTTGGCATCGGCAACGGTGAAATGGCCCTGCGCCCAACGTCAAAGGTGGACTGGCGGGTATCGGTGGTCGACACCGGTGTTGCCACCATGACCGGTGGCCGCATCCGTCGCTTGCGCGACTGGCTCGACGACGAGACTTTCATGGTCACCTACTCCGACGGAGTGGGGAACATCGATATCGAGGCGCTGCTGGAGTTCCACCGCTCGCATGGCAAGCTTGCGACCGTCACGGCCGTGCAGCCACCCGCCAGGTTCGGCAATCTGGAGCTGGACGGCAACCAGGTCGTGGAATTCACGGAAAAGGTGCGCAAGCACGAAACCTGGATCAACGGGGGCTTCTTCGTCTTCGAACCGGGTGTGCTCGATTACCTGACCGGCGACGACGAGCCGCTGGAGCAAGGTCCGCTGACAAACTTGGCGCGTGATGGCGAATTGATGGCCTTCATGCACAAGGGCTTCTGGCACCCCATGGACACCGTGCGCGATCGCGACACGCTGAACAAGCTAGGCTCCGAGCCGCTGCCGCCGTGGATGGATTTCGAGAACGGTCAGGCGATCACCTCGACAGATTGGCAGGCGAAGGCCGTCAATGCCTGAACAAGCGATCTGCCATGACGCCCTGGCAGCTCAATTTGCCGGCAAGCGGGTCCTTGTTACAGGCCATACGGGCTTCAAGGGAGGCTGGCTGTGCCTCTGGCTGAAGGAGCTGGGGGCCGAGGTGACGGGGATTGCCTTGCCGCCTGCTGAGGGTCCCTCGCTGTTCTCAGCGGTAGGCCTGGCCGACGTCATCGATCATCGCATCGGAGACATTCGCGACGGGGCGGACTTTGGGCGGGCCTGCGAGGGACTGGAGCCCGATCTCGTTATTCACATGGCCGCACAATCACTCGTGCGTCCTTCCTACGCTGATCCTGTGGACACGTTTCGGACCAATGCTGTCGGAACGGCTGTGGTGCTGGATCAAGTTCGGCGGATGCCAACCGTGCGCGGCGTGGTCGTCGTCACCAGCGACAAATGCTACGAGAATAACGAGTGGCCCTGGCCCTATCGCGAGATTGACCCGATGGGCGGGGCAGATCCTTACAGCGCTTCCAAGGGATGCACGGAGCTGGTCGCCAGCTCCTTTCGGCGATCCTACTTCAGCGATCCCAAAGGTTGCCAGATCGCCACGGTACGCGCGGGGAATGTCATCGGTGGCGGCGATTGGGCCGTAGATCGACTGGTCCCTGACATCATCCGAGCGACGATCGCCGGAACGGCAGTCGCCATTCGCAACCCTGCCAGCGTGCGGCCGTGGCAGCACGTCCTCGAGCCCTTGTCGGGCTACCTCACGATCGGTGCCTTGCTGCTCAGCGATGCCGCACCTGACTTCGCGGAGGCGTGGAACTTCGGCCCGAACCCGGACGCATTCGTCGATGTCGAGACTATAGCCCGAATTCTACAGAAGACCTGGGGGCCAGGCGCTGCCTCTATCGCATTCGGCAAGCGGACCGACGACCCTCACGAGGCCGGCATGCTCACGCTCGACAGCAGCAAGGCGCTTGGCCGGCTCGGCTGGCGGCCCAGGCTCACCACCGAGCAAGCGATTGCCATGACCACCAATTGGTATCGCGCTTTCGCGGATGGCTCGGAAAACATGCGGTCGCTAACCATCGAACAGATCGCCAGCTTCGCGGCATCTGCAGAATTGTCCTCTCGTGTTCAGGAGAAGATCCAGGCATGCGCGTGAACTACGGCCAGACGGTCCATGGCGAAGAGGAAATCGCCGCTGTCGTGGAGGTGCTCCGCACATCCACGCAGATGGGGGCAAAAGTGCGCGAAATGCAGGAACGCGTCGCGGCGCTGTTCGCCAAGAGCCACGGCATCATGGTGAACAGCGGCTCGAGCGCGAATTACCTTGCGATGGAGCTGCTCAACCTTCCCGAAGGTAGCGAGGTCATCACTCCCGCTTTGACCTTCGCGACGACGGTTGCACCGATCGTTCGCGGGCGGCTCGTACCCGCCTTCATCGATGCGGCAGAGGGCACCTACAACATCGACGTCGACAAGATCGAGGAACTGATCGGCCCGAAGACCAAGGCCATGATGATCCCGTCCTTGATCGGCAACCTCCCCGATTGGGATAGAATTCGCGACATCGCCGATGCGCACGGCCTGATGGTGATCGAAGACAGCGCCGATACCCTGGGCGCGACGATACGCGGCACCAGCACCGGAACTCGTTCACACATCAGCACGACGAGCTTCTACGGTTCGCACGTCATCAATGCCGCCGGCAACGGTGGCATGCTGTGCGTGTCGGACGAGGAGCTTGGGCGTCGCGCGCTCTTGCTCCGGTCATGGGGCAGGACTTCGTCGCTCTACGTGGATTCCGAGAGCATCGAGAAGCGCTTCAACGTCGAGCTCGACGGAATCAGCTACGACGCGAAGTTCCTGTTCGAAGAGCTTGGCTACAACGTCGAGCCGTCGGAAATGGGCGCTGCGTTCGGGTTGATCCAGCTCAACAAGCTGGAAAACAACATCGCGGCGCGGGAGCACAACTTCAAGCGCCAGTACGACTTCTTCAAGGCGTACGAAGAGTGGTTCATCCTTCCCAAGCAGCTGCCGGAATCGCGTACCGGCTGGCTGGCATTCCCGATGACGATCCGCGCCGATGCGCCGTTCACCCGCCGCGAGCTGCAGATCTGGCTCGAGGAACGCGATGTGCAGACCCGTCCGGTCTTCACCGGCAACATCCTGCGCCAACCCGCAATGAAGTCGGTCGTTTCGACTACTTCCGCCGATGGTTACCCGGTGGCTGATGCGGTCATGCGGGGCGGTATCCTGCTCGCGTGTCATCACGGGCTCGAAGAAGCTCAACTCGACTACATGCACGAGTGTTTCGAAGCGTTCGTCCGCGAGCGTCTTTTCAATCCAATGCAAGAGGCCGCAAATGCTTGACCCGCAATCCGTCGAACGTGTCGACCACGCCACGCTTTCGAGCTGTCGCGCTTGCAAGGCACCGGACCCGTACCTGTTCCTGGAGTACGGCTCGCACTCGCCAGCTCAGATGCTCATCCGGCCTGAGGACATGGAACGCGAACAGCCTTCCTTTCCACTGAACGCGCACGTGTGCCTCGAATGCGGGCTGATCGCGGTGGCGGACCAGATTCCGGAGAACTTCTTCTCCCATTATCTCTATGTGCCTTCCGGCGCGGCCACGATGCAGAGCCATTTCGAAGGCTTCTCGCGCGTCATCGCCGAGCGGGCAGGGACGGAAGGGCTTGTTGTCGATATCGGCAGCAATGACGGATTGCTGCTCGCCGCCTGCAATGCCCTTGGTTGCAAGACACTGGGCATCGATCCAGCTGAGAACATTGCCGAGTTGGCTGCTGCGAGGGGGGTTCAGACCCACATCGACTACTTCCATCGGCAATCGGCAAACGAAGTGAAGGCAGCGCACGGTCGCGCCAAGGTCATCGTCACGACCAACACCTTCAATCACATCGGCGACCTGCACAGCTTCATGGATGCCGTCTGCATCCTGCTTGCCGAGGACGGTACCTTCATCATCGAAGTACCGCGCGCGAAGGAAATGCTCGAACTGGCCGAGTTCGACAACATGTATCACGAGCATGTTTCGGAGTTCAGTCTCCTGTCGATCGCGAAGCTAGGCGCGTTCTTCGGCCTCGAAGTCTCCGACGCTCAACGGCTGCCCAACATCCACGGCGGCTCGATGCGAGTGTTCCTGACCAGGAAATCGGCGGGGTACCCCATCAATCCCCTGGTGGCCGAAATGCTGGACGAGGAGGCTGCCGGCGGCATGCTCGACCAGGCCACCTATGATGCTCGCGTTGAACGCTTCGATGAGACCGGCATGCGGCTTCGCGAAATGCTCGACGACCTCAAGGTGCAGGGCCTCCGGATCGCCGGATATGGCGCTTCGGCCCGCGGCAACACCATGATCACCTACTACGGGATCGGGACGCAGTATCTCGACTTCCTGGTCGACAAGAACCCGCTCAAGCACGGCCTGTTCTCGCCGAACCTGCGAATTCCCATCAGGCCGGTGGAAGCCATCGAGGAAGAAAAGCCGGACATCCTCTTCATGCTCGCGTGGAACTTCTTCGACGAAATCAAGGAGCAGCAAGCTGACTTCCGGGCGCGCGGAGGCAAGTTCCTTGTCCCGTTCCCGGAGCCACGGCTGGTCTAGAAAACCCGGGGGCGGGATAGCGCGAAATGGAAGGGTCAGTCTGTCTCGTTACAGGTGCTGCGGGCTTTATCGGCTCGCACCTGACCGACCGGCTGATCCGTGAAGGGGCAAAGGTACACGCGGTCATCCGGCCAGGATCACATGTTGGGCGGATCGCCCGCAACGCAGACAAAATCGTCATCCACCGTGCTGATCTCGAAGATCGGGATGCGGTTAGAACTTGCATCGAGCGGGTCCAGCCAGAGATCGTTTTCCATCTCGGTGCGGAAACGCGGGCGGGCACACAGGCATCGCCTGCGGCAGCGCATCTCTCCGTAAAGCACCTCGTCGAGCCCCTGATCAGTCTGGTCGAAGCGCTCGAGGGTCTCAGTGTGCCGCCAGCTGTCGTGGTGCGCGCGGGCAGTATCGCCGAATATGGCGACGTACCGCTCCCCTATCTTGAGGGCGTCCGCGAGGCCCCGCGAAACGCCTACGGTGCGGGTCTTCTTGCCGGTACGCAGTACCTCGAGATGTTAGCGGACAAGCTTGCGTTTCCGGTCATCACCGCGCGGCTTGCGCTCACCTATGGGCCTGGCCAGTCCCACAACTTCCTGCTTCCCGCATTGGTCGAAGCCTGTCTCGCTGGGCGCGATTTCGACATCAAGCGGCCCGAAGACCGGCGCGATCTGATCCATGTGGACGACGTCGTCGACGCTCTGCTGCTGGTCGCGAAACAGCATGATCGGGCTTGCAGACTGGTAAATATCGGCACGGGTGTCGCGCCCACGATGCGACAGGTGGCCGAGACTGTTGTGACACTGATAGGCAGCGATCCGCAACGACTGCACTTCGGCCCGGCTCAATCGCCGTCGACGGAGTTGCGATCGGATACGTCGCTCGCCTGGCAAGTATTCGGGTGGCGAGCCTCGCTTTCGCTCGAAGAAGGCCTGGCCAGGCTGCTGTCGGTCGGGGATGGGGATCACTTAAGAGCGGGGCATGGCAGTGGCTGAGCGCAAGACACTCGTTTCGGTTCTGGTGCCGGCCTACAACGAGGAGGCGAACGTCGAACGCGCCTATGCGGCGATCGTGAACACGTTCAGCAAGCTCACAGACTACGACTACGAGATAATCGTCACTGACAATCACTCGACGGACAGGACGTTTGAACTGCTCGAGGGCCTCGCCAAGCGTGATCCGAAGCTCAAGGTCATCCGCTTCTCACGCAACTTCGGGTACCAGCGCTCGCTCCTGTGTGCCTACAAGGCGGCTTCGGGCGACTGTTCGGTCCAGCTCGATTGCGATCTGCAGGACCCGCCGGAGCTGATCCCCGACATGTTGCGTCTCTGGGGGCTGGGTAACCAGGTCGTCTACGGCATCCGCAGGTCCCTGGCGGACGGCTTTCTCGTCGCGTCGTCGAGACGAACTTTCTACCGCTTCATTTCCTGGATCAGCGAGGACGATCTGCCGGTCAATGCCGGTGAGTTCAGGCTGGTTGACCGGCGCATCCTGAACGAGCTGCGTAAGGTCGACGATACCACTCCCTATCTGCGCGGACTGATCAGTTCGATGGGGTTCTCCCAGATCGGACTCGAATACGATCGGGCCGACCGGATTGCCGGAGAAAGCAAGTTCCCCATCAAGTCGATGATATCCCTGGCAATCGATGGAGTGCTGAACCATTCGCTTTTGCCGCTGCGGTTGGCTTCGATCGCGGGGATCGTCATCGGGATGCTCAGCCTGGTGCTGACATTCGTCTATATCGTGGGGCGGCTACTGCTCGGTCAGGAATGGCCAGCCGGTTTTGCGACGACCACCATCCTCTTGCTGATGTCGATTTCGATCAATGCCATCTTCATGGGGATCATGGGCGAATACATCGGCAGGTTGTTCCTTCAGGCAAAGAACGATGCCCAGCCGATAATCGAAACCAAAATCAATTTCGCCGAGACTGCGACGCTGGTGCCTTTCCGCGAAAGACAATAAGCCGCGTCAATACATAGAACGATCCAGAGTAAAAGCAGATCGCGGCAAGTTGTACGATTGCGTTTTCCTCGTAACCTAGCCGTCGGCCAATGGCGATGACTGCAAGGTTTATCCCGTACGCAGCCAGGAAACACAGCGCGTAGAGCGCGGCTTCCAGGATCGTCGCCTTGGAACTTGTTCGGAAAGTCCAGCGACGCTGCAAGGTATAGGCAATCGGGAAGCCGAGAACGAAACCAGCCAGGTTTGCCGAATAGTCGCCAAGCCCGGCGGCCAGCCCCGTGAGGATGATCGCATATCCGATCGCCGTATTGAGTATCCCGACCAGGATGAACCGCCCGATCGCCGCAAGCTCGTTGCGTAGTTCATCGCCGTCGATTTCTAGCAGAGCCATGCTCTCCAAGTCCCCGGTAGCTGTAAACGCGAATGACGAAATCCGTGTTTAGCCGTTCAATTCGTTTGCGCCACCGGGGCTTGAGATTGGCAGGATCCTAGGCGGGATAGGGGGGAGTTTCCCGCCTCAGGAAGCAATGGCAATCAGGCTGTCGGACTTGATCCCCTCGACGGCCCGCCGCGCGGCGTTCGGAGCTGCGGCAATTGTCGCGCAGACCGCATTGGAGTCCAGGCCATGATTGACCGCCCAGATCGCCGCCTGGGTCCGATTTTGGACCATCAGCTTGCGCAGGATTGCCTTGACGTGGACCTTGACGGTCGCCTCGCTGATATCGAGCCGATAGGCGATGACCTTGTTGGGGTAGCCCATGATCAGGCACCGCAAGGTTTCGATTTCTCGTTCCGAAAGCAGCGAAGCCAAGTCGGCTTCAACCTTATTGTGGTTGCTGTTCATCATCCCGCCGTGAGGCAGATGCTCAATCAACTGGCCAGGGAGAACCTTTTCGCCCAACGCCACAAGCTTGAGGGATTCCAGC
This sequence comes from Altererythrobacter sp. Root672, assembly GCF_001427865.1. NCBI lineage: Bacteria > Pseudomonadati > Pseudomonadota > Alphaproteobacteria > Sphingomonadales > Erythrobacteraceae > Altererythrobacter > Altererythrobacter sp. Root672. The sequence continues at coordinate 1,258,196 of NZ_LMHH01000001.1, read as the reverse complement.
AAACACTCGCAGGCGATCTCTTTCAGGATGTATCCGTCGGCTCCAGCTCTGACAGCTTCAATCATGATGTCGAGCTCGAAGGTGTCGCTAAGCAACACCAGCCTGGACTTGGGGAACGCCTTCCGCAGCGCGACAACTTCGTCACGCAACTCGGTGGCGGCGCTTACATCGAGAAGGATAAGTTCTGAAGCGGTGCTGGGGAGTAATTCTCCACCATCGCCAAGTAAAGCATGGCTGCTTTTGAAAGATCCCTCAACGATGAACTCCCTCTCGTCCAATATCCTTCTGAGACCTTCGCTCACAAGTGATGTAGAACAAATAAGTGAGACACTGATATTTTTAAGCTCGTGCATACCGGGTACCTTCTCTCGGTAAAAAGAAGTACGCGACCCAGGATACAGTGGACGTTTCTTGCTCTCGTTCGGCTAACCGGATGACCGGAACCGTTGAAGTCTTTATAAATTATTGACGCCCCCGGTGTCGAGAAATTTGCGGCATCGCAAAAAACCTGTGCAAAGAGGTCGAGGCTCTCCCTTTTGGCTAAGCCCAAAAAAATCATTCATTCCATGAGCATGCATGGTGGAGCGCGGTTCCTGTTTGTCGGGCAAACTATACTAAAGGGGTAGACCGGGTAGCGCTAACCCCGTTGTACATTTGTTAATTCGTTGTATATTTGCGACACTTAATGGTGCCATTCTGGCACAGAAGCGTCGTGCGCGCCCAAAATGGCGCAATGTTCATCACGATGGTGATTCGTTTCACCTGAAAGCTTGAGACGTCATCTCGGGGGCCATTCACCTGGGCTACTGCTCAGCTACCGATCGAGCAGTCCCTCAGAGCACTTTGGCAAACTTGGCCGCATCAACGTTGCCGCCAGTAACCATAATGGCCGTTCGTCCGTCGAGCGCGACCTTGCCGGCAAGTGCAGCAGCAAGAGCTGCTGCTCCGCCTGGCTCCACCACCAGCCGCAAATGAGCGAAGGCGAAGCGCTGTGCTTCGGCGACCTCGGCTTCACTGACCCGCAGACCGAATGGGCAGCGTTCTTTTAGAACGGTGAAATTGATCGGCCGGGTTGCCGGGGTCTGCAAGGCGTCGCAGGCGGTGGGCGGGGCATCGGCAGCGACGCGCTGGATGGTACCGGTTTCCAGGCTGCGGCAGACATCGTCCCAGCCTTCCGGTTCCACCGGAACGATCTTCGCGGACGGGCAGGCGAGGGCAAGACCGGCGGCCAGCCCGCCTCCGCCGCAGGGTGTTACGATCCGATCGGGTTCGCCGCCAAGTTGCGCAGCGATCTCGATGGCGGAACTGCCCTGGCCTTCGATCACCCATGGGTCCGCGTAAGCATGCACCAGCGTTGCGCCCCGCTCGGCGACCAGGGCCTGGGCGATTTCGTCCCGATCCTGCTTGTAGCGATCGTAGGGCACGATCTCGGCGCCCATGGCCCGGGTCCGGTCGAGCTTAACCGAGGGTGCGTCACTGGGCATGACGATAGTCGCGGCGATGCCGAGCCTTCGCGCCGCCCAGGCGACTCCTTGGGCATGATTGCCGCTGGAGACGCCAACCACTCCACGTGCGCGCTCTTCGTCTGAGAGATCGGTCAGTCGATGCCACGCCCCGCGAATCTTGAATGCGCCGATAGGCTGAAGGGACTCAGCCTTGATCCAAACCGGCGTGCCGCCGATCTCCGTCATGAGCAGCGGCGTCTGCGGCAGGATCTCTGCCACTTTCGTCGCGGCGCGAAGCACGCCCTCTCTGGTTGGCGTGCGCATGTTGGCTGTCTCCGTCACAGCCTTGCCACGTGGCATATTTACTAGCGGGCCTCCAGCCTCTAACGGGCCCGTTTTCTCGGGGAACCGCTGTTCAACGCGGCCCGTTGCCTCACCGACATGCCGGAGGACTCTTCATGACCGACGCCGCGATCAACGACACTCGTAAAGCCGAGTTGCTTTCGACTGAGGTCGAACACATCGACATCACCAAGTTCGACGCTCGCCCGCTGATCGACGCCATGGGCAAGATGAGCTTCACCAGCCGTGACCTTGCCCGCGCGACGCGCATCTACAACCAGATGCTCGGCGACAAGGATTGCTCGGTGTTCCTGGTCATCGCCGGCTCGACTTCGGCGGCGGGCTGCATGGATCTCTATGCAGAGCTGCTGCGCAACAACATGGTCGACGGCATCGTCGCGACTGGTGCCACGATCGTCGACATGGATTTCTTCGAAGGCCTCGGTCACAAGCACTACCAAGCGCTCGAGATCCCCGACGACGACACGCTGCGCTCGCTCTACATCGACCGCATCTACGACACCTACATCGACGAGGAAGACCTCCAGAACGTCGACCACACGATCTTTGAGATTGCCGAAACACTGGAACCCAAGGCCTATTCGAGCCGCGCGTTCATCCGCGAGATGGGCAAGTACCTCGTCGAGCATGGCAAGAAAGAGAACAGCCTGGTCAAGCTCGCCTACGAGCATGACGTGCCGATCTTCTGCCCGGCCTTCACCGACAGCTCTGCAGGCTTTGGTCTGGTGAAGCACCAGGTCGACGCGATGAAGGCGGGCAGGCCTTACCTCACGATCGACTCGATCGCCGATTTCCGCGAACTGACCGACATCAAGATCGCGGCCGGCACCACCGGCCTGCTGATGATCGGCGGCGGCGTGCCCAAGAACTTCATCCAGGACACCGTCGTCTGCGCTGAGATCCTCGGCCACGATGACGTCGAGGTGCACAAGTACGCCGTGCAGATCACCGTCGCCGACGTGCGCGACGGGGCCTGCTCGTCCTCGACGCTGCAGGAGGCCGCGAGCTGGGGCAAGGTCAACACCGGGATCGAGCAGATGGTCTTCGCCGAAGCCGGCTCGGTCATGCCGCTGCTGGCGTCGGACGCCTACCATCGCGGCCTGTGGAAGGATCGCGAGAAGCGCCGCTGGGCCAAGCTGTTCGCCTGAGGCTTACCTGGCCGGCTCGTTCAGGGCCTCGCACAAGTCGACGAGCGTCATGAACTGATCGACGCAGCGAGTGACCCTGGCACGGTCCTCGCTGGCGTCGAGCGAGCCGCTTTCGAACATGTTCTCGCTCTCGATGACGATGACCAGTTCGCCGCCCTTGAACAGTGTGCGCACGTCTTTGCCGCTGAACGCCTGTTCGATGTCGAGCAGGCGCTCGACGTAGCGAGGGTGGACGAGGTAGCGGGCCTCCACCTGATCGTCCGACCACACCGAGAAGCGGTCCTGAAAGTCGGGGTGGACCATGTCGACATAGTCGAGCTCAAGCCCGTCGAGTTCGACTGAATCCTGGGACCCGCCGAACAGCTTGCGGTGTTTGTTCGAGCGTTCGACTAGCGTTGTTCCGAGAAATCGCCTGTCGAAGCTGATCGTGAGGATCGCGCCGCGAAACACGGTGACGTAGCTGCGGTTCTTGCCGCTGCCGCGCTCCTCTTCGAGATGCGCTTCGTGCAGGGTGAAGGCGCGGGCTCCCAAAGGGCCGCTCCACAGGTCCTCGAAGTTCGACCGGTCGTAGCTCGGCAACAGGCCATAGCGCCTGGCGAGGTCGAAGCCGTGGCCGGGATCAAACTCCATTTCGTAGGAGAGGCCGAGCGAAGCGGCGATCGCCTTGTTGATGCCGTTCTTGGTCTCCTCGATCGCCTTGGCGCGGGGAGCATAGGCCCAGGCCGCGCCGACCAGGGCGATCGCCAGGGTGCCGAACGCCTTGATCTGCTCGGGGATGGGGAGGGTGGTCCAGCCAACGAAGGCCAGCACCGCCCCGATCAGCCCTGCGATCACGAAGCGCTTGTTCGACTTGGCCTTGGCCTCTGCCCGGACTTGAACCTGACGTTCGAGCCACTCGCCCAGCGGTCCCGCCAACAAGGCTTCCACGTTCGGACGTTCGATCATTGCCAGATGCCCCCCGTTGCGCTTTGATAACGTCAGGGGGCCCGGGGGCAAGCGGGCGAAGCTGGGGACTCGGCGATGGAATGGATACTGCTCGCGGTAGTGGTCGTGCTGTTGGTCGGTGTAATCGGCATTTACAATCGGCTCGTCGCCCTTCGTCAGAACGTGAACCAGGGCGTAGCGGACATCGATGCCCAGCTGCGCCAGCGGCATGACCTGGTGCCCAACCTAGTCAACACGGTGAGAGGCTACGCGACTCACGAGCGCTCCACGCTCGACGCCGTAGTCGAAGCACGCAATCGCGCAGCGCAGGGCACGAACTCGGCCAGCGAGGCGCAGCTTCGCGTCGCGCTCGACAAGCTGCTGGCGCTGGGTGAAGCCTATCCGGACCTCAAGGCCAGCGCCAATTTCCAGGAACTGCAGCGCGAGCTGGCCGACGTGGAGGACAAGCTGGCCGCAGCCCGCCGAGCTCTCAATGCCGCCGTGTCGCGCTTCAACGCTGCAATTCAGTCATTTCCCGCGATTCTTTTCGCGGGAACCCTGGGCTTTCGCGAGGCTGATTTTCATCGACTCGATGCGAGCGAACAAGGCACCGTCGATCAGGTTCCATCCGTAAGCTTTTGACGCTGTGGACAACTGATCGCAGTCATCGCGCGGCCTGCACATTTTAACTTGCAGTTCAGCTGCCTCCGCATATATGCGCGCCACTCCGCTGCCCCATGGGGACTTCCAACCGCAAGGCAGCTTTTAAACCGAACGTTTTGTTGGGGGTCCCTTGAGTTGCACATCTATCCTGACGCCAAGGCTGTAGTTCGCGCTCTCGCGCCGGATGAACCCGTGATCTGCAACCGCCCGCACGCCGCGGCGCGGGCTGCTCGCTTCTTTGCCGAGAGCTTTCCCGGCAAGTCGATGTATGCGGTAAAAGCGAATCCCTCGCCCGAACTGCTGCAGATCCTGTGGGATTCGGGAATCACTCACTTCGACGTGGCCTCGATTGCCGAGGTGCGTCTCGTCCGCGGGCTGCTGCCCGAAGCGACGCTGTGCTTCATGCATCCGGTCAAGACGAAGAGCGCCATCGCCGAAGCCTACAAGGTCCACGGCGTCCGCACCTTCAGCCTCGATACGCACGAAGAGCTGGCGAAGATCGTCGAAGCCACCGACGGCGCGCAGGACCTGAACCTGCTGGTCCGCCTGCGCGTGTCTTCCGAGCATTCTGAGCTCTCTCTCGCTGCCAAGTTCGGCACGGACCTGGTTGACGCCGGATCGCTCTTGCAGGCGACTCGCCAGCATTGCGACGCGCTCGGCATCTGCTTCCACGTCGGTAGCCAGGCGATGACGCCGTTCGCTTATGTCCAGGCGCTCGAGCGCGTTCGCGTGGCGATCGTCGAGGCGGCGGTCACGGTCGATATCATCGACGTGGGCGGCGGTTTCCCTAGCTCCTATCCGGGCATGGAGCCTCCGCCGCTCGAAGACTACTTCGCGCTGATTCACCGCCACTTCGAAGCTCTGCCGATTTCGTACTCGGCCGAACTTTGGGCTGAGCCGGGCAGGGCGCTCTGCGCCGAATACAGCTCGATGATCGTCAAGGTCGAGAAGCGCCGCAGTGACGAGCTCTACATCAACGACGGTGCCTATGGCGCGCTGTTCGATGCCGCACACGTGGCCTGGCGTTTCCCGGTTCGCGCGCTGGAGGATGACCTCACCCAGCCGCTCGAGGAATTCGCGTTCTACGGACCGACTTGCGACGACGCCGACTACATGAAGGGTCCCTTCATGTTGCCGGCCGACATCCAGGCGGGCGACTACATCGAGATCGGCATGCTCGGTGCCTACGGTGCGGCGATGAAGACGCGGTTCAACGGATTCGGCGTGGCCGAAGCCGTAATCGCGAACGATGAGCCGATGGCGAGCCTCTATACAGGCGAGCGTAAGGATCCTCGTGCCAGCGACAACGTCGTGAGTCTGCGCTAGTCGGCTCACCCGTTTCGTATTCTCACTGCAAAGGTCTGTTCTCGATGCGTAAAGCCGCTGCCGCGATCCTTATTGTCGCCACTTTGGCGCTTGGTGCCTGCAACACCGTCAAGGGTGCCGGGCGCGATATCCAGTCCGTCGGCCAGGCTGGCGAAGACGCGCTCAAGAACTGAGCTGCGCTGGGCCGCTAAAGTGCGGCCTTGGCGCTGAAATGCCGGGCCGCCCAAGGCAGCCCGGCATCCCCTCCCCCTAGGGGCGAACCGGCCGGAAGGCCCCTAGAACTTCTTCTTCACGCTGACGGCCCATTCGCGCGGCCGGCCGGGCTGGGCATTGGTGTAGCCCTGGCCGCCCGTCGTCTGGTCGTTGATCGTCAGGTAGTAGTACTCGTCGAACAAGTTGGAGACCTCGAGCGCGAACTCGAGATCCTCCTTGTCGTTGCGCCAGGTCAGACGTGCGTTCGCTAGCGTGTAGCCCTCGATCAGGTTGCTATCGCGATTGATCGGGTTGGTGTGCAGGTCGCCTTGGTAAGCGACGTCGATGCGCGGGGTCAGCGAGCCCGCACCGCCGCCCAGTTGGATCGCGTACTGCGCCCCGATGCTCCACTTCCACCGCGGCGTGAACGCCGGATAGTCGCCGAACTGCGGGGCGTTGATATTGGTCGGCCCACCCACACTGACCGGGCCCGCCGGCGTGTCGAAGCTGGCGAATTCCTTATAGTCAAAGTCGAGGAACGCCGCCGCGGCGTCGATCAGCAGACCGTCGATCGGGGTAATCGTGGTCTCGACCTCGATACCCTTCACGTCGGCGTTGCCCGCGTTGACGGGCAGGGCGCACGGCGCGCCGAAGCCCGCCCCGGCCTGGACCGTGCAATTGGTTAGCGTTAGCTGGATATCGTTGTAGTTACTGAAGAAGCCGGCGACGTTGAGACGGACCCGGCGATCCCAGAAGTCGCTCTTGAAGCCGAGCTCGAAGGATTCCAGCGTTTCCGGACCGAACGGCAGGACCTGCTGTGGGAAGAACGGCCGCGGATTGACGCCGCCTCCCTTGAAGCCCGTCGAGTACTGGGCGTAGGTCATGAACTCGTCGGACCAGCGATATTGCAGCGCCAGGCGGTAGTCGACGTGTTCTGCCGAAGCCTCGCCGACCAGACCGTCGAGCGCAGTTAGCGGCGGGCCAGCCACGCCGCCTTCGGGGTTCTTGCGGCTGTAGGTGTAGGTCTTGTCTTCTTCGGTGTAGCGAATGCCACCGTTGAGCGTCAGGTCATCGATCGGCGTCCAGCTGACGTTGGCGAACACGGCCTTGCTGGTGAGATCGACGGGGTCGCTCTGGACGAAGCGGAGGCCCGATCCGCGCAAGCCCTGGAACGACGTGTAGACCGACTGCTGGTCGCTGTAATAGGCGCCGACCGTGTAGTTGATTTCCTCATTGCTGCCGAAAGTGCCGTTGAGGCGCAGTTCCTGGCTGAAGAACTCGAACGTCAGCGGGCCATAGCCGAGGCTATGAGCCATCGGTGAGGTGTCGTTGTCGTTCGAGAAGTTCGAGGTGTATTCGCGATAGGCGGTGATCGAGACCAATTGGACGGTCTCGGCGACGTCCCAGTCGATCTGGCCGGATACGCCCCAACCTTCGAACTTGATGCGCCCGTCGGCCTGGTCGCGGATTGGCCAGGTGGTGTCGGGCTCGTTCGTGTAGCTGGCGAAGTTACAGTACGGTCCGCAGACGAACCGCGTGTCGTAGGCGATGCCGGGGCCGAACGGATTGATGTCCCGCGTCGGGTTCGTTGCGGTGTTGTACGGCGGGTTAGCCGGGAGCGGGAAACGCGGGCTCGCGAGCACCCCGTTGGGGTAGTACGTTTCCAGCAGGACCGAGCCGACCTGCCAGCGATCGTCGATCGTATAATCGCCGATGATGTTGATATCGATCGTGTCGGTCGGCCGCCAGCGGACCTGACCACGCAGGCCCATGTAATCGACCTCGCCTTCGTCCGCGACGACGCAGTCGCTGCCGGAAGGCAGGCGGGCGGGGATCCCGCCGACTGCCGGGTTGATCGGCGCTCCGGCGTTCAGCGGAGCATCGGCCGGCAGCGTGGCGGGGCCTCCCGTGGGATAGACGCAGCCGAAGTCGAGCCGCTGGACGTAGCCGTCCTGCCGCTTGGCCACGCCGGCGATGCGGGCATCGAGCCCATCGGTGATGTTGAAGTCGAAGCTGCCGCGCAAGTCGACGCGATCGCGGCTGCCATAAGCGGCGGTGATCGATCCGGTGTTGGAGCCTTCGGGCCGCTGCGAATAGAGCTTCACCGCGCCGCCGATCGAGTTGCGGCCTGCCAGGGTGCCCTGTGGGCCACGCAAGATCTCGACACGTTCAAGGTCGAGCAGGTCGAAGATCGATCCGGTCAGGGTCGCGTAGTAGACATCATCGACATAGAGGCCGACGCCCGGCTCAAGCGCGGGGTTGAAGTCGTACTGGCCGACGCCGCGGATGTTGGCTGCCAGCGAAGGGCCGAACGCGGCACCTTGCGGCTTGAGCGTGACCGAAGGCGCCTGGCTGGCAACCTGGCTGATGTCGGTCTGGCTACGAGCCTCGAGCATTTCCGAATTCACCGCGGTGATCGCCAGCGGCGTGTCCTGGAGCCGCTGCTCACGGAACTGCGCGGTGACGACAATGTCTCCGCTCTGAGTTTCAGGTGGGGGGCTGGCAGGTGCGTCCTGCGCCAGGGCGGGCTGGGCCGCCAGGATTGCGAAGGCGGAGGAGCACAGCAAAGGTATCCGTGACTTCATGGCATCGATCTCCCTGGTATCGACATCGGCATGTTCTTCGGGCCGATTGTCGTGAGGTTGGGCTAGGTCGGTTCGGGCACTCCCGCTTCCTGGATTGCCGTCTGAGCGGCGGTACTTCCGGTGAGTCCGGCCTCTTCATCGAGGACGGCCTGTTCGATTTTTCCAAGCAAAGTGAGCAGCTGCTCGCGCTCGCCGGGGGCGAGGGCGGCAGCGATGCGGGCCTCGGCTTCGTCGTGGCAGTCGAGGAGTTCGGCGAGGACCGTTTCGCCCTCAGGCATGATGTAGAGGCCTTTGCTACGGCGATTGCGGCCTTCGCCGCGTGTCAGCAGCCCACGGGCTTCGAGGCGAGTGGCGACTTTCATGCCGACCGACCGGTTGCCGGCGAGCGCGCGTCCCAGCATCGTCTGGTCGCAACCGGGCCGTTCCTTAATCAACAGCAGCGCGGTGGTGTCGGCGGGACGGAACGTGGTGTCGTCCAGGAGTCGGTGGAGGCTGCGCAAGGCCGCGCAACGCGCCATATCAAGGCGATATCCGACGATATCCGCGAGCTTCACGACATCTGCCCCCAACTCTTATCGGAGGCGATTGTATCCAACGACTACAATCGAGCCAAGCGGAATTGTATCGTTGGATACAGTTAAGGTGCTGCCGTCAGCTGAAGATGCTCTCTCCGCGCGATTGTCGCTCGGTCGAACCCTTGAGGATTCCTTCGCTGGGAATCTCCGGCTTGAACTTTTCGTGACACTGCAGGCAGGTCTGGACCAACCGGTCACCGAGCGCGCGCCACTCTTGGACGTTGGTCGACTTGGCCTCGGCCAACTTGAGCGCCTCTGCGCCGTGGGCGGTCAACTGCTTGGCCAGGGTCTGCCACTCTGGATTCTTCGTCCACTCCTCGTCGAACGCTCCGGTGCCGGGGATCTGTGTGACCGTGCCTGCCAGCATCATCTCGAAGGCCGAGTTACGCACCAGCAGCCAGTCGCGATCATTCCTCGGCAGGTCGTCGTTACCGAGGGCGAAGATGTAGTCGGCCGAATGGTCGACCATGCTGACCATCGCCGCGTTGAGGCTGACCGGAAGCTTGATGGCGGGGGCGGCGGACGGCGTTGCCGTGGTCGCCTCCGGCGCCGGTTCGCTCGCCTGGTTGCACGCCACCAGGGCGAGGGGGAAAAGCCCGATCGTCGAAATCCGAAGAAGTGCCTTCATGCCAACCTCCGAGATGTTGGCGACCCGTTGGTAGACTTCACTTCTTATATGGACGCGGACGATGCGCCGCTCGGCACCGAGGATCAACTCAGGTTTTCTCTGGAGTTTTAACCAGATGCAGACGCGAAAGCCCGCGCTGCCGGGACCGACAGGTGTGGAACGATGGTGCGTCGGCGTTCCCGCCGCGACCTTAGGCGGCCTTGCGGAACTCGAGTTCCAAGCGGTCCCAAATCTCGACCAGCGCCGCCGTCAGATCCGCCATCATCGCTTCCGTATGGGCGGGGCCAGGCGTGAAGCGCAGGCGCTCCGTGCCGCGCGGCACGGTCGGGAAATTGATCGGCTGCACATAGACGCCGTACTCGGCGAGCAGGATGTCGCTGATCTTCTTCGCCCGCACCGGATCGCCCACCATCAGCGGAACGATGTGCGTGGTCGAATCCATCACCGGCAGGCCGGCTTCGCGGAACATGCGCTTGAGCGTCGCCGCAGCGGCCTGCTGCGCTTCGCGTTCCGCCGAGCTTTCCTTGAGGTGCTTCACAGCCGCCAGAACGCCGGCCACGAGCACGGGAGAGAGCGAGGTGGTGAAGATGAAGCCCGGAGCATAGCTGCGAATGCAGTCGATCACCTTGGTGTCGGCCGCAATGTAACCGCCCATCACGCCGAACGCCTTGCCCAGCGTCCCTTCGATGATGTTGATCCGGTGCGCAGCTTCGTCACGCTCCGAGATGCCGCCACCACGCGCGCCGTACATGCCCACGGCATGGACTTCGTCGATGTAGGTGAGGGCGTTGTACTTGTCGGCCAGGTCGCAGAACGCGTGGATCGGAGCGACGTCGCCATCCATCGAATAGACGCTCTCGAACGCGATCAGCTTGGGGACGTTCGGGTCCTCAGCCGCCAGCAATTCTTCGAGGTGCGTCGCGTCGTTGTGGCGGAAGATACGCTTCTCGCAGCCCGAGTTGCGAATGCCGGCGATCATGCTGGCGTGGTTCATCTCGTCCGAGAAGATCACGCAGCCCGGCAGCAGCTTGGCGAGAGTGGAGAGCGTCGCGTCGTTCGAGACGTAGCCGCTCGTGAACAGTAGCGCCGTTTCCTTGCCGTGGAGATCGGCAAGCTCACGCTCCAGCTCGATATGATAGTGGGTGTTGCCGCCGATGTTGCGCGTGCCGCCGCTACCGGCGCCGACATTGTGCAGCGCCTCTTCCATCGCGGCCGTGACCTTGGGGTGCTGGCCCATCGCGAGGTAGTCGTTCGAACACCACACCGTGATCGGCTTCGGGCCGTTGTGTCCGGCGAAGCACCGCGCGTCGGGATAGGCACCCTTGTTGCGCAGGATGTCGATGAAAACGCGATAGCGCCCCTCTGCATGGAGACGCTGAATGGCTTGGTCGAATATAAAATCGTAGTTCAACGGATGTGTCCGTTCAGCGCCGCGATCCCAGCGGCCGATTGAGTCTCGCGCGACTTAGGCGAAGGCGGGCAGGGTTTAAAGCACGGAGTTTGCGAGGGATTCGCAACTAGAATGACTCTGTCCGTTCCAGCCCATATCGCTTGAGCGCCTCGGCCAATTGGCCGAACCGGGCTGCATCTCCGGTGAACAAAGCCATATCAGGGACTTCGCGCTCAAACGTCTGTCCGCGAGTGAGGAATTCGATCCGCCGAGCGATGCCTTCGGCGCCGTGGACGAAGTTCACGCCGGGCCCGAAGGCTGTGGAAAGTTGACTTTCGACTAGCGGGAAATGGGTGCAGGCGAGGACCACTGTGTCGATCTCATCGCCGCCGGCTTGTGCTCGCAAGCCTTCGGCGGCAGCGGTGAACACGGCAGGGTCGGGCAATCCACCGCGCAACACGATCTCGGCTGCTTCGACCAGATCGGGCGCGGCATGGCGGATCAGCCGTTTGCCGTTAGCGAACTCTGCCTCAAGCCGGTCGACATAGCCCTGGCGAATCGTCGCCGCCGTGCCGAGCAACCCGATTGAGCCGGTCTTGGTGAGCGCAGCCGCCGGTTTGATCGCAGGCACGGTACCGACAATCGGCACATGCAACACGTCGCGAACCATGCCCAACGCAATGGTCGAGGCGGTGTTGCAGGCGATTGTAATCAGCCTCGGCTTGTAGCGCTCGCCAAGTCGGCCAAGCAGGCCGGCGACCCGTGCGGCAATCTCTGCCTCGGTCTTCTCGCCGTACGGGAGGCCTGCTGTGTCGGCCGCATAAATGACCGGCGCATCAGGAAGCAGCTTGCGCAATTCCGCCAGCACGGTGAGGCCCCCGACGCCTGAGTCGAACAGCAATATCGGGGCAGCGGGATCCATCAGCGCGGGATGGACAATGGTCTCGTCCCCGTCAACGACAGTTACCGACTAGTAGGCGCTTTCGATATCTTCGCGCCAGGCAGCCGGAATCCCCGTCTTCGCTACGTTGGATTTCATCCACTCACGGAACTCGATGAAACTCCACTTTCCGTCACCGTCGCGGTCGCCGCGCGCGATGTATTCGGCTCGGGCCTGATCAGCGCTGACCGTCCGAACCTGGCCGGTCTCGCGAACCGTACCTTGCTCATCACGGTCATAGATCTTCTGCGCGATGGGGTCGTTGCCCGTGACCGGTGTTTCGGCGAGCTCGATGAAGCCGGACTTGTCCACGTCGAGCTTCCCGAATGTTGCCACCACCACCATGTGAAGCTCCGCAGCAGTGGGTTCGACCATTGCCTCGGAGCGCGGAGAAGGGGCGACAGCGCCACTAGGGTATGGCGCCACGCCACCAGCATCCAATGGCGCGACCCCACCCGAACTTGGGCTCTGGGTGGCCAATACGATCAAGGTTGCTGCAACAAGGCTCATGGCAATCACTCCCCACACTGTCAGTCGGATTGCCCCGTGGTCGATGACGGCGGCCGCTGGCGCGAGGGCCGGCGAGTGGGGTGCTGTCTGCTGGTACCATTCAGAGGCGGCCAGCAGCCGTGCCGCTTCCAGCGAGGACGAAAGCCCCAGCTTCGCCCGCGCCATCTTCAGCCGTTTTTCCACGGCATGCGGCGATACGCCGAGATCTATCGCCATTTCCTTCGCCGTCTGGTGACGCAGCCGCCGCTGGAGGCATTCCCTCTCTCCCGCCGTTAGACGGCCCAAGGCGGCGCGTGTGTTCTCGTCGATCTCAGCGTCGGTCATGGCCCAAGGTTCTAGAATATCGCCATTTGGTACCCAAGCCCGCAAGGCTGGTACCCCAAGATACGGTCCGCAACGGATTGTATTCCCTTTGGCGAAGTGCAAGGGCTGAGCTAGTTCGGCGGCAATGAACGGGGAGGATATGGACTGGGTTCTGGCTCTGCTGGGCGGTTACCTTCTCGGATCGGTGCCGTTCGGGCTCCTGCTGGCGATACTCGCGGGCAAGGGTGACATCCGCAAGATCGGCTCGGGTAACATCGGCGCTACCAACGTGCTGCGGACGGGCAGCAAGGGGCTGGCGGCTGCTGTCCTGGTGCTCGATGCGGCGAAGGGTTTCGCTGCGGTCTATCTGGCCTGGCGCTGGCTGCCTGACGTGGCGGTCTTTGCGGCGCTCGGCGCAGTGCTCGGCCACTGCTTCCCCGTCTGGCTCAAGTTCAAGGGCGGCAAGGGCGTGGCGACGACGCTCGGGGTGGCGCTCGGTCTCGCGCCGGTCCTTGGGCTGGTCTATGCCTTGGTGTGGTTGGGCATGCTCGCGATCACGCGCATTTCCTCGCTCGGCGGGATGAGCGCAGTTGTCGCGACTCCCATCGCAGCGGCGCTCCTTGGACGCATGGAGTTCGTGCCGGTCCTCACGGCGATCGCCTTGATCGTGGTCTGGCTGCACCGCGAGAACATCGCCCGCTTGCGCGCCGGCACCGAACCGAGGGTCGGCCGGAAGACATGAATGCACCGGCTACGCTGGGTCAGGACGAAGCTTTTGCCCGTATCCGGTTGCTACGTTCGCCTAACATCGGGCCGATCAGCTACGCCCAATTGCTCCGCCGGTTCGGTGATGCCCAGGCCGCGATCGGGGCGCTCCCCCAACTGGCCGCTGGCGGAAAGAAGGACTACCGCCCCGCGCCTCGCGACAGGATCGAGCGGGAGGTCGCCGCAGTCCGCGCCGCCGGAGCGCGCTACCTGTTTCACGACATGCCGGGTTACCCAGCGCTGCTCCGGGAAATCGACAGTGCCCCACCGATCCTGACCATTCGCGGCGATGTACAGGTTGCCGCCAAGCCCTGCGTGTCGATCGTCGGCGCCCGCAACGCCTCGGCAGCGGCGGTCAAGCTGGCGCGAGATTTCGCTCATGGGCTTACGGAAGAGGGCTTTGTGGTCGTTTCCGGCCTCGCTCGGGGTATCGACGGCGCGGCCCACGAAGGCTCGCTTCCCGCGACTATCGGAGTGATCGCGAGCGGCATCGACATCGCCTACCCGCCACAGCATGCGGCCCTGCAGGAGCGGATCGCCAGCGAGGGCCTGCTGGTGGCCGAGCAGCCCCCCGGCACCGAGCCCCGCGCCAGCCATTTCCCCAGTCGCAACCGCATCATCGCCGGCCTGTCGCTGGGCACCCTCGTGGTCGAGGCCGCACCGAAGAGCGGCTCGCTAATCACCGCACGGCTGGCCGGTGAAGCCGGGCGCGAGGTCATGGCGATACCGGGCAGCCCGCTCGACGCGCGCAGCCACGGCTGCAACCAGTTGATCCGCGACGGTGCCGTGCTCGTGCAAACGCCAGAGGATGTGGTCGAACTTCTGAAGGGCTTCGACGGCCGTCCGCGTTCGGGGTTCCAGGAGACACAGCCGCCGTTCGTAGCGGGCGAGGAAGACGATCTCGCCGATGAGCCGGCAGACATTCGCGATCTACTCACGACGGCGCCGATCGGCGTCGACGAGCTGGTTCGGCAGAGTGGTGAGAGTGCGAGCGCGGTCCAGATGGCCTTGCTTGAGCTGGAAATCGCTGGAAGACTGGCGCGGCACGCGGGGGCACGGGTTTCGCTCGTTACGACAGCGGACCTGAATTAGGTGCGATTTTCTAGCTGATCTAATGCATATTTTCGGCGACGTGACAGTCGACCAATGGGGGGAATGATGAGGAACGAAGCCACCTTTTCGGGCATATTTCAGGAGTTGGTATCGCTGATCGGCGATGCCAAGCGGGACGTTGCCATCTACACGCTCGTAGTGGGCGGCCTCACAGCGATCGGTGTGGCGTTCGGGCTGATGGAAACCTCGAGCGGCACCATCAGCTATGGGTTCTCGGTGGATACGAACGACACGCCGGCAAGCGCGTTGTTTGAGATAGGCACCATGATCGTGAGCATAGTCGCCACTTATGTGCTGCTTACCCGTTACCTAGCCGCAAGAGGACGGTTGCAGAGCGAAGGAAGCCGCTTCTGGCTCTATCTCGGCATGTCGATCCTCTCCGTGATCGCGGTACTCATTGGCTTCCTGTTTCTGATCGTACCCGGCGTTATCTTGCTGGTTCGCTGGTCAGCAGCATCCGGCTACCTGATTGGCGCGCGCCAGGGCGTCTTCGAGTCATTGTCATCGAGCTGGCACGCCACAAAGGGGAGTGGCTGGGCCATCTTCTTCGCAGCCATCGTCCTGCTCTTGGGGCTCGGAGTGGCGGTGGCCGTGCTCTCTGTCGTTTTCAGCATCGCCGGCGAGACTGTTGGCGGCATCGTCTCGTCTTTTGTCGAAACCGCGATCAGCGGGGTTTACGCTGGCCTTGGTATCGCCATCTACTCCTTGGTACATGACGAGGCCGAAGAGCTTGACGAAGTCTTCGCATGAGCGAGGGGCTTCTGTGCAAGTGCTTGACGAACCCTGCCGAGCCCCACCACCCTCGCGCGTGTACGCGTAAGGAATGCCAATAACCCATGCAACTTGTCATCGTTGAATCCCCCGCCAAGGCGAAAACCATCGAGAAGTATCTCGGCAAGGACTACAAGGTCCTCGCTTCCTATGGCCACATCCGTGACCTGCCACCGAAGGATGGTTCGGTGCGGCCGGAGGAAGGTTTCGCGATGGATTGGGAGACCTATCGCGACAAGGTCTCCAGGGTGAAGGAGATATCCGACGCGGCCAAGAAGGCCGACCGTCTGATCCTCGCCACCGACCCTGATCGCGAGGGCGAAGCGATCTCGTGGCACGTCCGGGAGCTGCTGGCGAAGCGCAAGGCGCTGCCTAAAGAGGTGGAGCGCGTCACCTTCAACGCGATCACCAAGGAAGCGGTGACGCAAGCGATGGCGCACCCGCGCGAGCTCGATACCGACCTCATCGATGCGTACCTCGCCCGCCGCGCGCTGGATTACCTGTTCGGCTTCACCCTCAGCCCAGTGCTGTGGCGCAAGCTCCCTGGCGCCAAGAGTGCTGGCCGCGTGCAGTCGGTGGCTCTGCGCCTGATCGTCGACCGCGAGCGCGAGATCGAGGCATTCGTCGCGCAGGAATATTGGTCGGTCGTTGCCAAGATGCAGCACGACGGAACCGAGTTCGATGCCCGTCTGGTCACGTTCGACGGACAGAAGCTCGACCGGTTGTCGATCGGTGACAAGGGTACGGCTGACAAGGCCAAGGCCGCCGTCGAAGCGGGCCGCTTCACCGTCGAAGGCGTCGAGACCAAGCCGCTCAAGCGCAACCCGGCACCGCCGTTCACCACCTCGACCCTGCAGCAGGAAGCCGCGCGCAAGCTCGGCTATTCGGCCAGCCACACCATGCGTCTGGCGCAGAACCTCTACGAGGCGGGCGCCATCACCTACATGCGTACCGACGGCGTGCAGATGGACCACAGCGCCATCAGCGCCGCGCGCAAGGCCATCACCGAGCGCTTCTCGGGCCACTTCCTGCCGGAAAAGCCGCGCATCTATCAGACCAAGGCCAAGAACGCGCAGGAAGCGCACGAGGCGATCCGCCCGACCGACTTCAGCCGCGATCGTGCCGGTTCTGGCGACGAGGCCAAGCTCTACGACCTCATCTTCAAGCGCGCGATGGCGAGCCAGATGGCGGCCGCGAGCCTTGAACGCACGACGATTACGTTGCGCGATCCGACCGGACGCCACGAGCTGCGCGCCACCGGCCAGGTGGTGAAGTTCCCCGGCTTCCTCGCCGTCTATGAGGAAGGCCGCGACCAGAAGGGCGATGACGACGAGGAAGAGGGCCTGCTGCCGCTGATGCGCCAGGGCGATTCACCGGCCAAGCTCGGTGTCGAGGCCGACCAGCACTTCACCCAGCCGCCGCCGCGCTTCTCGGAAGCGAGCCTGGTGAAGAGGCTCGAGGAACTCGGCATCGGCCGCCCTTCGACTTACGCCTCGACCATCCAGACCCTGCGCGACCGCGAATATGTCCGCACTGAGAAGAACCGCTTCTTCGCGGAAGATTCCGGCCGCCTGCTGACCGCGTTCCTCGAACGCTTCTTCCCGCGCTATGTCGGCTACGACTTCACCGCCGAGATGGAGGAAGAACTCGACGACGTCTCCGGCGGCCGTGCGGAATGGAAGACGGTGCTCGAAGAGTTCTGGCGCGACTTCAAGCCGAAGAGCGACGAGGTGATGGAGCGCAAGCCCTCCGAAGTCACCGAGGTGCTCGACGAGTTCCTGTCCGACTACTTGTTCCCGCCCAAGGCGGACGGCAGCGACCCGAGGGCCTGCCCGAAGTGCATTGCCGAAGGCCGCGATGGTGGCCGGCTGTCGCTGCGCGGCGGACGTTTCGGTGCTTTCATCGCTTGCTCCAACTACCCCGAATGCAGCTTCCGCCGGAAGTTCGGCCAACCGCCGGAAGACGGCGCTGACGACGATGTCATGGGCACCGATCCCGACAGCGGGCTGCCGGTCACCCGGCGCACCGGGCGCTTCGGGCCCTATATCCAGCTGGGCGAGGGCAAGGACGCCAAGCGCGCCTCGATCCCGAAGGATCTGCCTGACTTCGATCTCGACTGGGCGCTGCGCTTGCTGAGCCTGCCGCGAGAGGTGGGCACGCATCCGGAGACGGGCAACCCGATCACCGCAAGCATCGGCCGCTACGGTCCTTACCTCGCGCACGATGGCAAGTACGCCAAGCTCGGCGGCACGCGCGAGGTGTTTGAGACCGGCATGAACGCCGCCGTGACCTTGCTCGCCGAAGCCGCCAACCGCGGCGGAGCGGCTCGGGGTACCGGGGCGAAGGCGGAACCGATCAAGACGCTCGGATCCCACCCGACCAGCGGCGGCGAGATCAAGGTCATGCCGGGCCGCTACGGCCCTTATGTGACCGACGGCACGACCAACGCCACTCTGCCGAAGGACGTGAAGCCTGAGGACGTGACCGAAGAGCAGGCCATCGCCTTGATCGACGCTCGCGCTGCGAAGGGACCGGCAAAGAAGAAGGGCGCCCGGAAGAAGGCTCCGGCCAAGAAGGCGCCGGCAAAGAAGAAGGCGGCGAAGTCATGAGTGAACGTTTCGAGCGACATAAGCAGCCTTGGACGTCCGAGGAAGTCGGCAAGCTCAAGATCCTTGCCGGCAAGGGCAAGGGTCTGAAGGAGATCGCCAAGGCGCTGGGGCGGACCGAGGAATCGACCAAGGACCGCGCCAAGATCGACGGGATCGGGATTGCTAAGAAGCGGTAGTTCCGGGGTCGGCGATCAATGGGGGTGGAAGTGATTGGATCGGTACTTTTTCTGTCGTCGCTCATGGCGGCGCCAGAATTCTCGAATGCGGCGAAGAAGCAGTTTTTCGGCACCTATCCCACCTGGGCCGTGCGAGACGGGAAGTCGGCCGCCACACTCATCGATTTGATCGTAGAAACCGATGGGAAAGTGCGGAGCTGTTCGGTCGTCTCGTTCATCGGCGATGAACGCCTGGCGCAGCAGGAGTGCAATGCAGCGATGCGTTTGCGGCTAACTCCCGCCAAGGGGGTGGACGGCACGCCCATGCCCGGCCGCTTTAGAACGTTCGTCACTCGATGGCTCGTGGGCGGCGACAAGCAGAGCAGCGAAGTCAAAGTTGCAAGGCGCACGCCTGATCTTACGCTGAAGGTCGATACTCCTTCTCTCCAGATCACCGAACCGCTGTCGCTTGGGCTGGCTTTGGAGATTGATTCTGAGGGGGCCGTGAAGCGCTGCGAAGGAATACCTGCCTCCAATCCCGTGGACAGTTCCGTCGTCGAATGGACTTGCGGGCATGCTTCCAAGCTCACCGGTCCCGTCCTTGCGGATAAGACAGGCGCGCCCGTTGCCTACGTGATGAATTTGAGCGTCCGCCTGGAGCCGAGCACGCCTTCCTGATCAGCAGGCTGGGTGGGCTTGAAAGCGAGCGGTATTACAGTCACATGGCTTCAATGCCGACCGAGCCCGACCTTCACCAGCACGACGGCCTCCCAAAGCCTCGCCGCTGGTGGGCGATTGCGGCGATAAGCTTCGGCACGGCGCTGCTGGTGCTCGACGGGGCGATCGCCAACGTCGCACTACCGACCATCGCGCGCGACCTCGGCGTCAGCAACGCGGCGGTGACCAATGTCGTGGCGGTTTACCAACTTGTCCTCGTGATGGTGCTGCTGCCGTTCTCCAGCCTGGGTGACCGGATGGGGCACAGGCGGCTCTACCAGTACGGCCAAGCGCTGTTCCTCGTTTCCTCGGCGCTGTGCCTGTTCGTCGGCGACTTCCTCGTCCTCCTTGCGCTGCGAGGGTTGCAGGCGGTCGGGGCGGGCATGGCCTTGAGCGTTTCGGCGGCGATGCTGCGGCAGATATATCCGGCGCGACAGCTTGGCAGCGGGATGGGGGTCAACAGCGTGATCGTCGCCTCGTCGTCGGCCCTGGCGCCGACGCTGGGCGGTTTCATCGTCGGGCATGCGCCCTGGCAATGGGTGTTCGTCGCCGCGGCGCCGTTGGCGTTGGTCTCGCTTCTACTGGGGAGGGCTCTCCCCGAGCCGGTCCGCAAATCGCATCCGCCCGAATGGGTCAGTGGCTTGTGGAGCGCCGGGACCATGCTCCTGCTGATCGGCGGAATGCAGCTGGCGACGCATGAGAACGCGGTCATCGGCACGGCCCTGGCGATCGCCGGTGCCGTCTCGCTGCTACTGCTCGTGCAGCGGGAGAAGGCGCGCAAGAACCCTGTCGTGCCGGTGGACCTCCTGGCCAAGCCTGTCATCGGCCTGTCTGCGCTCGGGGCGATCGCCTGCTTCATTGCTGCCGGCTCGCTGATGCTCTCGCTGCCGTTCCGGCTGGAAGAGGGCATGGGCTACGCGCCCGAGGAAGTCGGACTGCTGCTGTTGCCATTCCCGCTGACGATGCTGGTCGTGGCCCCGCTTGCTGGCTGGATGAGCGACCGGATCGCCCCGACCAAGCTCGGCGTCGCCGGCATGGCCATCGCCATCGTCGGCCTGTTGCTAGTGGCCTTCATGCCCGACAGACCGGGCGAGTTCGGCATCGGTTGGCGCCTCAGCCTCACCGCGCTCGGCTTCGGTCTGTTCTTTGCGCCCAATTCGCGGCTGTTGATCGGCCAGGCTCCGCGCGAGCGGGCGGCGGCGGCGGGAGGCTTGCTGTCAACGTCGCGCCTGCTGGGTCAGACGATGGCGGCGGTTACCGTCGGCATCTTGCTGGCGAGCGGGGCAGGGCTCGGACCGACGCCGCTATTCGTGGCCTGCGCGCTCGCGGCGGTGGCGGCGTTGTGCAGCCTGGCGAGGTTCGTCAGCGTGACCAAGGCAGGTGGGACAATGGCGACGCTGCGGAAGTCCTAACGGACCCAGTCGAGCCCGATCTCTTCGAAGATCTCGCGGCTTTCTGCCCAGCGTTCGTCCACCTTCACGTGAAGGAAGAGATGCACTTTCACGCCGAGGATCTCGCTTAGCTCCTTGCGCGCTTCTTCACCGATGGCCTTGATCCGCGCACCGCGCTTGCCGAGGACGATGGGCTTCTGGCTGTCGCGGCCGATGACGATCTGCTGGTGGATCTCGACACTGCCGTCCTTGCGCACCTGGTAGCTCTCGGGCCGCACAGCGCTGTCGTAGGGCAGTTCCTCGTGCAGCTGGCGGTAGAGTTGCTCGCGGGTGACCTCGGTGGCGAGCAAGCGCTCGCTGGCGTCGGAGACCTGGTCTTCAGGGTAGTGCCAGGGGCTTTCCGGCATCAGGCCGGCGAGGTGAGCCTTCAATTCGGGAACGCCATCGCCGGTCAGGGCGGAGATGAAGAATATCTCGGCGAAGTCGACTTTCCCCGTCAGGTCCTGGGCGAGGGCCAGTAGCGGTTCCTTGGCGCTGGCATCGACCTTGTTCAGGGCCAGCAGCTTGCGTTCGGGCCGGTCCTTGAGGATTTCGAGCAGCGGCTCAAGTTCGTGACGACGCTGCTTGATCGGGTCGACGACGAGCAGGACAGCGTCGGCCGACACTGTGCCTTCCCACGCGGCGCTGACCATCGCGCGGTCGAGCCGTCGCTTGGGTTCGAAGATGCCCGGCGTGTCGGCGAGGATGATCTGCGTCTCGCCTTCCAGCGCGATGCCAAGCAGGCGCGCACGCGTGGTTTGGGCCTTGGCGCTGGTGATTGCGACCTTCTGGCCCACCAACTGGTTGACCAGCGTGGACTTGCCGGCGTTCGGCGCGCCGATAACCGCAACCACTCCGCACTTCTGACTCACCCGTATCTCTCCATAAATTGTCGTGCCGCCTCGGTCTCGGCGTCCTGCTTGCTGTTGGCAGTCGCTTCGACCTCGCCAACGTTTCTTACGCTCACCCGAACGGTGAACTTGGCCGCATGATCCGGGCCCGAGCGTCCGACCAGCTTATACTCCGGAGGCTTCCGCTGGTTACCGGCGGCCCATTCCTGCAGCGCGCTCTTGGGATGCTTGGAGCGACCTGCCCGGCCTTCGATCACCGGTTGCCACAAATTGTGGACTTTGTCGCGGGTGGCGGGGAAGCCGCTCTCGAGGAAGCTGGCCCCGAGCAGGGCCTCCATGATGTCGCCAAGCACGTTGTCGCTATCGGCCGCGCCGTCATCCCGCGCCTGCTTGCCCAGGAGCACATGCGCGGGGACGCCGATCGTGCGGGCTACCTTGGCGCAGGACAGGCGGCTGACCAGCGCGTTGAGGCGCTGGGCCAACTCGCCTTCGGAGCCCGTGCTGTTACGGTAGAGCCATTCGGCAATCGACAGGCCGAGCACCCGGTCGCCGAGGAACTCGAGCCGCTCATACTTGCGTGCGGCCCCAGTGCTGCCGTGAGTCAGCGCTTCGAGCCACAAATCCGGATTGATGACCTCAAACCCAAGGCCATCGAGCCATTCACGCGCTTCATCGGTTAGCGAACTCAAATCGCGCGCCCCATCCGGTCCCAGCGGGCGGCGGTGAACCAGGTCCAGGGCTTGAGCCACTCCGCCGTGCCGTCGGTGGAGAAGAACATGAAGCTCGCCCGGCCGACGAGGTTTTCCTGGGGCACGAGGTCGATGCCACGCTGTGCGACGGCCGGGAAGCGGCTGTCGAGCGAGTTATCGCGGTTGTCGCCCATCAGGAACAAACGGTCTTCGGGGACGACCACAGGTGGGGTGGTGTCCTGCGGCTTCAGCCCGAAATCGAGCACGTTGTAGCTGACGCCGTTGGGCAGAGTTTCGCGGTACTGCGGGTAGCGGCAGGCAAAAGTGCCGTCGGCCTCACGCTCGGTGAAGCGGACCTCGGCGCAACCGCCATTGGGGCGCACCGGGACAACGAAGTCCGCGATCTTCTGCTTCTTCACCGGCACGCCGTTGATGTGCACGACCCCTGCGACCATCTGCACCTGATCGCCCGGCAGGCCGATGACGCGCTTCACGTAGTCGGTGCGGTCGATGGGATGCTTGAAGATCACCACGTCGCCGCGTTCGGGCTGGCTGCCGAAGATGCGCTTGCCAGTTTTCCAATCGATCGGCAGCGAAGCTCCTGAATAACCGTACGGCCACTTGGCGGCGAACAGGTAATCGCCGACCAACAGGCGCGGCATCATCGACTCGCTGGGAATCGAGAAGCTGGTGAACAGGAACGTCCGGAAGATCAGGACGACCACCACCAGCTTGATCAGGAAGACGAGGAAGCTGTCTTCCTTCTTCTTCGCCTTCGCCGCCGGGGCGGGCGGAGTTTCGACAGGTTCACTCGTGACGGTGGGGGCGTTTTCGCTCATTGGCCTGCTACCGAAGTTGACACAGATGACGCAGTCCGGCGCAATGGCAGCTTGTCCTGGCTAGGATCGATGCGATTGCGTTGGCCTATCATGGGGCGAGGCCTTAGCCGCTATGCCCGAATATAGGAAAGGGGAAACACCGTTGAGTGAGAGCCGCACGCAGGCCTGGAAGGCGCTGAAGGAACAACCGGCGGAAACACTGGCAGAGCTTTTCGCCGCCGATCCTGACCGGGTGGCCAAGCTCTCCGCGCGGTTGCCAATTGGCGCGGGTAGCGTGTTGTTCGACTGGTCCAAGACCCACCTGACCGATGGCCTGCTCGACGGCTTCGAAAATCTCGCAGCGGCATCGGGTTTCGCCGAGATGCGCCGCAAGCTGTTTGCGGGTGAGGTGGTCAACCCGACTGAAAAGCGTGCTGCCGAGCACTCGTCGCTGCGCGGTGTGGGCAAGGAAGCGAGCGTCGAAGAGGCGGCTGCCTTGTGCGCGCGGATGCGGCTGCTGGTCGAGGCGATCCACGAGGGCGCCTTGGGCGAGGTCCGCCATTTGATCCACATCGGCATCGGCGGTTCGGCGCTCGGCCCGGCCTTGGCGGTCGATGCCCTGGCGCGCGATCTGGCGCTGGTCGATGTCCATGTGGTCTCGAACATCGATGGCGTCGCGCTCGAGGCGGCCTTCGCGGCTTGCGATCCGGCGACCACGTTCGTCGCCGTCGCCAGCAAGACCTTCACCACCATCGAGACCATGACCAACGCCGCAAGTGCGCTCAAGTGGCTGACCGACAACGGCGTGTCCGATGCCTATGGCCGAGTGATTGCGCTGACGGCTGCCCCGGAGAAAGCGGTGGAATGGGGCGTCGACGAGACGCGCATCCTTCCGTTCGCCGAAAGCGTGGGCGGACGCTATTCGATCTGGTCCTCGATCGGCTTTCCCGTGGCGATGGCCGTGGGCTGGGAGGATTTCCAGGCCATGCTCGATGGCGCGGCCACGGTGGACGTGCACTTCCGCGATGCCGATGGACGCGCCAACATGCCGCTGCGCGCCGCCTTCGCCGATCAGCTCTATACCCGCCTCAAGGGGGCCCAGACCCGCGCCGTCTTCGCCTACGACGAAAGGCTGCGGCTGCTGCCGAGCTACCTCCAGCAGCTCGAGATGGAATCGAACGGCAAGAGCGTGACGGCCGAAGGTAAGCCGGTCGATGGGCCGACCGCGCCGATCACCTGGGGCGGGGTAGGCACCGATGCGCAGCACGCGGTGTTCCAGTTGCTTCACCAGGGCACCCACCTCGTGCCGGTGGACTTCATCGCCAGCATCGCCCCAGGCGATGAACTCGACCCGGCGCATCACCGCATCCTGCTGATGAACTGCTTTGCCCAAGGCGCGGCGCTGATGGCCGGCAAGGCCAGCGACGACCTCGCGCGCGCCTATCCCGGCGACCGGCCGAGTGCGACGATCCTGGTGGACGACCTCGACGCTGCCACGCTGGGTGCGCTGATCGCCTTCCACGAGCACCGGACGTTTGCCAACGCGGTCCTGATGGGGATCAACGCCTTCGACCAGTTCGGAGTCGAACTGGGCAAAGAGATCGCCCGGAAGATCGAGCAGGGCGGCGAAGGCTTCGATGCCAGCACGGAAGCGCTGCTGGCGGCAGCGGGCCTTGGCTAAAGGCTGGAGCAAAGGACCTGCATCAAGAGAGAGTCCCGTCTTGGGAGAGGGTTATGAAACACGCATTAGCGATCGGATTGGCAGCAGGAATCTTGTTTCAGGCGGTCCCGGCCTCGGCCGATAGCGGACCTCCGATCCTTGGCACCTGGGCGGTCGACGTAACCAAGCTGCCGGTCCCGCCCGAGGCGCGGCCGAAAAGCGTCATGATCACCTTCAGCGATGCCGGCGAAGGCAAGTACCGCTCCAATGTCGACATCATCCTGGCCGATGGCAGCGAGAGCCACGGCGTGGCGATCTATCCGCTCGATGGGACGGCCGCCCCTGCAACCGGGAGCAGCGAGGCCGACACGGTCGCTGTGCGGACTCCGGAGCCGAACGTATTGGTGATGGCGCTGAGCAAGGGCGGGGTGCCCGGTTCGATCCGCATCTACACCGTCGCTCCCGACGGCAACTCGCAGACTGAGACGGCCGTCTACTACAACGAGAACGGCGTCCCGGTGATGCGGACCAACTACTTCACCCGCGTACGCTAGGCGCTCGGCTGCGGCGCCTCGTGCGCGGGCATCGGTAGCAACAGGCCGATCAGCGGCAGGACGACCATTCCGGCGCCTGAGGCCATGATCGCGCTTGCCACGCCATAGTCCTCGGCAAAGTGGCCCCACAGCCAGCTGCCGAACGCGATCCCACCGAAGGTGACGGCGCTCGCGAGTGCGACGATCCGCCCAACCACCTCGCGCGGGGCCCACAGCTGGGCAGCGACGGAGAAGCCTGACAACGCCTGGACCCACCCGGCGCCGGCGAGGACCAGCAGTGCAACCATGGCGCCCAGGCTCGGTTGAAGAGCGACGCCGACGCAGGCGAGGCCGTAGATCAAGCCGGCGGTCCGGGTGATCAACTCGGCCGAATAGCGGGCGCGGAAGAAGGTGGCGCTCGCCGCTCCGAGCACCGCGCCCGCGCCCAGTGAGCCAAGGAGGACGCCGTATACGGTGGAGCCGCTGTGCAGCATGTCCTTCGAGACCAGCGGCATGAGCGCCCAGGCGGCGGCACCGGTCATCGTGAAGGTCAGGGCGCGCAGCAGGATCGTGCGGATCTGGGGCGTGGTGGCAGCGTGGCGCAGGCCCTCGGCGATCATCGAGCCCAGCGGGCGCCGGTTCTGCGGCAGGTCCTGCGTGGGGCGCCAGCGCAAGTAGATGGCGATGGCGATCAGATAGCTCGCGGCGTTGACCAGGAACGCGGCCGTCGAGCCCCCGAACGAAACGATCGCGCCGCCCATGGCCGGGCCGACAGCGCGAGCCGTGTTGAAGATCAGGATGTTGAGCGCCACGGCGGCAGCAAGCTCCGCACGTGGGACAGTGCTGCCGATCGACGCGCCCATCGCCGGGCTGAAGCAGGCGATGCCGCAAGCCAGCAGCGCGGTAAGGATAAGTACCGGAACAGCCGGTGCATTACCCGACAGCGCCAGCCAGGCAAGCACGAGCGAGATCAGCAGCATGCCCGTCTGCGCTGTCAGGATGATCCGCCGCCGGTTGTGCATGTCCGCCCAGGCGCCCGCGGGTAAGGCCAGCAGCATGATCGGCAAGTTGATCGCCGTCTGCACCAGCGCGACGATATCGGCGGGCTCACCGCCGGCAGTGAGCAGCCAGGACGCACCGACCGACTGGATCGCGTTACCGAGATTGGTCAGCAGCACGCCCGCCATAGCGAGCGCGAACACGCGATGGGCGAGGGGGCTGAACGTAGCGGAGCGGGTCATCGGCCGAGGCGGATAAACGGGACGATCATCGGTACGCGAGCGCGATATTGTTCGTAGCCGCCAAGCTCACCTTCGAGGAACCGCTCCTCGACCTTGGCCTTGAGCGCGAAACCGAGCGCGAACAGCGCAACGCCGGCCAAGGCCCATGGCGTTCCTCGGAGAACGGCCATCGCCAGCGCCGCCGCGATGAGACCGGTGTAGATCGGATGCCGGACAAGGGCATAGGGCCCGGTCTCGACCACGCGGTGGTCGGCCATGCGCTCGACGCCGCCCGACCACAGTTTGCCGAGATGGATCCGGGCCCACCATGCGAACAGGATGCCGCCAGCCGTCAGTGCTATCATGGACCAACCGAGCTTGGGCGTGACTGGCCATAAGATTGGTCCCGCAAGCCGCGGCAGGCCATTGAAGATCAGAAAGAACCCCAGCACGATCACTACAAAATGCAGCCGGTAATCGCGGCGCGGTGCCTTGACCGTGGGTTGGCTGTGCCAGAGCGCGGCGATGTGCCAGGAGACGAGCCACACGGCCCATAAGCCAATGGCGATCTTGATAAAGTCCCCTCGCATTCACGCCCCTCTCGGACTGTTAGATGCTCTCTCGAAGCTTTCGAAGATTACTAGTTCACGCAAGATTCGATTGACATTTCGCAACTGCGAAACCATATGGCCGCCATCGAAGCGCCTCGGCAGCGTGAACTGGCGGACAAATCCGCCCCGGCCGCGCTTCGTTCTTTAGCCAAAGAGCTTCCCTTTTCACGCGGGTCGTTCAGCCACCCGCTGACGCGCGCCGTTACGGCTGCGCGCCGACGCATATATTGCGAGTTTAGAATTTAACATGACATTTGAAACACTCGGGCTGTCGCAGCCCGTACTCCAGGCGCTCGAGCTCAAGGGCTACGGGCAGCCGACCCCGATCCAGGAACAGGCGATCCCTTACGTGCTCGACGGCCGCGACCTTTTGGGTATCGCGCAGACCGGCACCGGCAAGACCGCGGCTTTCATGCTGCCGTCGATCGACCGCCTGGTCGCCTCCGACAAGCGTCCGAAGCCGCGCACCTGCCGTATGCTGGTGCTCGCTCCGACGCGCGAACTGGCTGGCCAGATCGCCGAGAGCGCCCGTGAATACGGGCACTTCTCGCACCTCAAGGTCGTCACCGTGTTCGGTGGCACCTCGGTCAACAAGAACCGTCAGGACGTGGCGCGCGGCGTCGACATCCTGATCGCCACTCCGGGTCGCCTGGTCGACCTGACCGAACAGAACGCGCTCGACCTGTCGCAGGTCGAAATCCTCGTGCTCGACGAAGCCGACCAGATGATGGACCTCGGCTTCATCCACGCGCTGCGTGCGATCGTCCGGCTCTTGCCGAAGCAGCGCCAGACGCTGTTCTTCTCGGCCACCATGCCCAATGCGATCAAGCAGCTGGCCGGCCAGTATCTGTCCGATCCGGCGCAAGTCTCGGTCACTCCGGCTGCCACTACCGCAGAGCGCGTTGAGCAGTACGTCTGCTTCATTGGCCAGCCCGAAAAGCAGGGCCTGCTCACGCTCACGCTGCGCGCAGGCTTCAAGGCCGGCGAGATGGACCGCGTGCTCGTGTTCACCCGCACCAAGCATGGTGCCGACCGCGTGGTGAAGAAGCTCGTCCAGAGCAACATCCGCGCCAACGCCATTCACGGCAACAAGAGCCAGCCGCAGCGCGAACGCGCGCTCGACGAGTTCAAGCAGGGCAGCGTCAAGGTGCTGGTGGCGACCGATATAGCGGCTCGCGGCATCGACATCTCGGGCGTGAGCCACGTGGTCAACTTCGAGCTGCCCAACGTCGCCGAGCAATACGTCCATCGCATCGGCCGCACTGCGCGTGCCGGGCGCGAAGGCGTGGCGATCAGCTTCTGCGCCAATGACGAGCGCGACTATCTGCGCGACATCCAGCGCCTGACCAAGGTCACTCTCGACCAGGTGCCGCTGCCTGAAGGTCTGCGTGAAGAGGTCGCGATCGTGGCCAAGCACGCCGAGCCGGTACGCGGTCCGCGTCGCCAGCCCGGCCGCGGTCAGCCGCCGCGCCGCGATACCCGTACCGAAGCCCAGCGCGATGCGCGCGGCGAAGCTCGGGTCGAACCGCGTGGCGAGCGTCGTCACGGTCAAGCCAACGGTCAAGGCGAACGTCGTCCGGCTCACGCCGGTGGTCAAGGCGAACGTCGACCTGCTCACGGTGCTGGTCAAGGCGAACGTCGTCCTGCTCACGGTGCTGGACAGGGCGAACGTCGTCCGGCTCACGGTGGTGGTCAGGGCGAACGTCGTCCGGCTCACGGTGGTGGTCAGGGCGAACGTCGTCCGGCCCACGGTGGTGGACAAGGCGAACGCCGCGAACACAACGGCGGTGGCCAGGGCGAACGTCGCCAAGGTCACGGCGGTGGCCAGGGCCGCCCGGGCGGCAAGCCCGGCGGTCATGGACATGGCGGTCCCGGTGGCAATGGAGGCAATCGCCGCCGTGGCGGCCGTCCGAGCGGCCCGCGCGCCGTAGAGGGCTGATCTAGACGTCTGCGAATTTCTGGGCCGAAGGGCCGCTATTTTCCCGGCTTGCCACTCCGCTGCGCGCTATCGTCGCGGAGTGCGGCAACGGCGGCCTGCTTAAACTGGTCGACGGGGACGGTGCTGAGGTCCGCTTGCGGACCAAGGCCCAGATGTTCGCGCAAGGTCAAAAGGACCCGGCGGTTCGCGTAGCTATGCGCGTCCTCCGGGTCGTCCCCCTGATTGCCGGCAAACTTGGCCAGCAGCCGGTCGCGGTTCGCGTTGGCGAGAGCGAGCTCGGCAAGCTTTGCGCGATATTCCAATTGCCAGCCCAACAGATCCGGAAAGCGCTCGTAGTCGCCGAAATGCTGGCTTTCATGCCCCAGGAAGCTGACCGTGAAATTCTCATCGGTCAGAGATTCGTATGATGGCACGATGACATAGAGCCCATCTCGCGTAGCCCACCCTCCGGTTCCCGTCCGCTCGCAGGAGAGATAGCTGCTCCATCCCTGGCTCTGGAAATCGTTGAGATAGAAGACGTGCGTCTGCACAGTGCCTTCAGGCAGTGTGACGCTCTCGATCTTGGCATCCTCTTTCGACCAGACAATCAGATCCTGGAGCCGGCCGGTCTGTCCGTTGATCAGGTGAAAGCCCGAGGCTTCGAGCCGCGCCTTGGTCTGCTCAAGCAACATCTCGAGGTCGAGCGTGTCCGAACCGAGCAGGCGGCCGAGCTGTCCACGAAGCTTTTCAAGTTCGGCCTCGCGTTGATCGGGAGCCATGACGCTGCGCCGCCAATACTCTCGATAAAGGCCAAGGACTTCTCCGGCGAAAGCATCGGGTTGTCCGGTGGTCGGGGAGACGAGAGCTTGAGCAAGCGTCGGACCGTCCAGGCGCGCCAACACACATTCCCGGAACTTCACATCCTTTGGGTCGAGCCCATCGGCCGGAATACCCGCCAGAAGTTCGCGCGCTCGTTTCCCATCCGCTTGCAAGAGGGCAGACAGCGTGGCGGTGATCGCTTCGTCCGTCTGCGACTGTTGTGCCTCCGCCGGAGCAGGGGCCAGCGCGACGTTCGCCGCGAGCAGCATTGAGAAGATGATCGATCGCATGGTTCGTCCTCAGTCTCACGACAATCAGTGCGCAGGGCTTCAGATATCCCGCGTTGCATCGCAAGCCCTCCGCAACATGAGTGAACGGCTCGTCCGCGCTGGTTGCCCAACGCCCTGGCACCCGCCATATGCCCCGCACCTTCACGGAGCGCGTACATGGCTGACTACGATTACGACCTCTTCACCATTGGCGCCGGATCGGGCGGGGTAAGGGCCAGCCGCATTGCGGCCAGCTATGGCGCCAAAGTGGCCGTGGCAGAGGAATACCGCGTCGGCGGCACCTGCGTGATCCGCGGCTGCGTGCCCAAGAAGATGCTCGTCTATGGCGCCCACTTCGCCGAGGACCTGCAGGACGCGAAGAACTTCGGTTGGTCGGTCGAGAACTGCACTTTCGACTGGAAGGTCCTGCGCGACAACGTGCTCAAGGACGTCGACCGGCTCAACGGGCTCTACACCCAGACGCTCGAGAACAACAAAGTCGAGATTATCGCACAGCGCGCGGTCGTCACTGGACCAAACGAAGTCACCCTGGGCGACGGGACCAAGGTCACCGCCAAGTACATCCTCATCGCCGTCGGCGCGCGTCCGCACGTCCCGGGTTGCCCCGGCCATGAGCACGGCATCACCTCCAACGAGGCGTTCCACCTAGACGAACTGCCCAAGCGCATCCTGATCGCCGGCGGCGGCTACATCGCCAACGAATTCGCCGGCATCTTCAACGAGTTCGGCACCCATGTGACGATCATCAACCGCAGCGACAAACTACTGCGGGGCTATGACGAGCAGCTGCGCGACCGGCTGCTGCAGATCTCGCTGACCAAGGGGATCGACTTCCGCTTCAACGCCGAGTTCCGCGGGATCGAGAAACTTGAGAACGGCGTGCTCAAGGTGTCGATGACCAACCATGATCCTCTCGAAGTGGATGCTGTGATGTACGCCACAGGACGCGTGCCCAACACCGAGGGGCTCGGCCTCGCCGAAGTCGGCGTCGAGATGGGCGACAAGGGCGAAATCAAAGTCGACCGCTTCAGCAAGACCAACATCGACAGCATCTATGCCGTCGGCGATGTGACCGACCGCGTGCAACTCACTCCGGTTGCAATCCGCGAAGGCCATGCCTTTGCCGACACCGTGTTCGGCAACAAGCCGACCGCCGTCGACCATTCCTGCGTGCCGAGCGCGGTGTTCAGCCATCCGCCGATGTGCGGCGTTGGCATGACCGAGAGCGAAGCGCGCAACAAGCTGGGCTCGGTCAAGGTTTACACCTCGGACTTCCGCTCGATGAAGAACGTCCTCGCGGGGCGCAACGAGCGCAGCCTCTACAAGATGATCTGCGATGATGCGGACAAGGTGGTGGGCATCCATCTGCTTGGGCCCGACGCGCCTGAGATCCTGCAAGGCGCGGCGGTTGCGGTAAAGGCCGGTCTGAGCAAGGCCGACTTCGACGCGACCATGGCGATTCACCCGACCATGGCCGAAGAGCTTGTGCTGATGCGCTGATCCTCCCCCGTGCCGGGGAGGATTGGCAATCGCCGCTCCTGGCTCTACCCCCTGCACCAGGGCAGCAGGGAGAGCATATTGTCCGCCAACATTCCCGAACTCGAACGCCGCCGTGCAGCCGCCTTGCTGGGCGGGGGCGAGAAGCGGATGGCGGCGCAGCATGCCAAGGGCAAGCTGACCGCGCGTGAGCGGGTCGAGGTGCTGCTCGATGCCGACAGTTTCGAAGAGCTCGACATGTACGTCGAGCACAACTGCACCGACTTCGGGATGGAAGCGCAACGCATCCCGGGAGACGGCGTCGTCACCGGCAGCGGCACGATCAACGGGCGGCTGGTTTTCGTGTTCTCCCAGGACTTTACCGTGTTCGGCGGCTCGCTCTCAGAGCGTCATGCGCAGAAGATCTGCAAGGTCATGGACATGGCGATGAAAGTCGGCGCGCCCGTGATTGGTCTCAACGACAGCGGTGGCGCGCGTATCCAGGAGGGTGTCGCCAGCCTCGCCGGCTATGCCGAGGTGTTCCAGCGCAACGTGCTCGCAAGCGGGGTCATCCCGCAGCTTTCGCTGATCATGGGACCATGCGCGGGCGGGGCGGTCTATTCGCCGGCGATGACCGACTTCATCTTCATGGTGAAGGACAGCAGCTACATGTTCGTCACCGGCCCCGACGTGGTGAAGACCGTCACCAACGAAGTCGTGACCCAGGAGGAACTCGGCGGCGCGGTAACGCACACCACCCGCACCGGCGTCGCCGACCTGGCGCTCGAGCATGACATCGAGGCGCTGATGGCGGCGCGCGACTTCATCTCGTTTCTGCCCGAGAACAACCGCAGCGGGGTTCCCGTGCGGCCGACCGAGGACCCGTGGGACCGTGAGGAAGACAGCCTCGACACCTTGATCCCGGCGAGCGCGAACCAGCCCTATGACATGCACGAGCTGGTGCGGAAGGTTCTCGACGAGGGCGAGTTCTTCGAGATCCAGCCTGCGCACGGAGCCAACATCATCTGCGGCTTCGGCCGGGTCGAGGGGCGTACGGTGGGTGTGGTGGCCAACCAACCGATGGTGCTCGCCGGTGTGCTCGATATCAACGCCTCGAAGAAGGCCGCGCGGTTCGTGCGTTTCTGCGACGCGTTCGAGATCCCGATCCTGACGTTCGTCGACGTCCCCGGCTTCCTACCCGGCACCGCGCAAGAGCATAACGGCATCATCAAGCACGGCGCCAAGCTGCTGTTTGCCTTTGCCGAGGCGACCGTGCCCAAGATCACCGTGATCACCCGCAAGGCTTACGGCGGGGCTTACGACGTCATGGCATCCAAGCACTTGCGGGGGGATTTGAACTACGCCTGGCCGACGGCCGAGATCGCGGTGATGGGGGCCAAGGGCGCGGTCGAGATCATCTTCCGCGGCCTCTCGGCAGAGGAGATCGCGGAGAAGACCAAGGAATACGAGGACCGGTTCGCGAACCCGTTCGTGGCCGCGTCGCGAGGGTACATCGACGAGGTGATCTATCCCCATGCGACGCGGAAACGGATCGCGCTGGGATTGCGGAAGCTGCGGGGGAAGCGGTTGGAGAACCCCTGGAAGAAGCACGACAATCTACCGCTATGAGGACGGGCCCCGTTAGGACTCCCTTGGTGGGCTTGCGGTACTATTCGGCATGAACTGGTACTTCCCCCTCATCCCGGCGATCCTCATCGCGATCCTCTTCTGGGCGATCCGTGAGACACTCCGAACCGGTAGAGTCCAGAAGATGGGCATGACGGTAAGACGCACGGAGCAGCCGATCACGTTTTGGGCTTTCGTTGTTACCCAATGGTTCTGGCTCACGATGATGCTGGTCGTGCTCGGTATGTGGGGCGTCGACTTCAACGGGATGCGGACCGGGTAGGGCGATGCCCACGATCTTCACCATCGGTTACGAGCAGGTGACTCAGGCCGCGGTGGTTTCGGTGCTCAAGGAGGCCGGGGTCGAGGTGCTGGCGGATATACGCTACCTCCCGCTGTCGCGCCGGCCGGGGTTTTCGAAAAGCTCGCTCAAGGCCGCCGTCGAAGAGGCGGGGATCGGGTACCGGCATTTCAAGCAACTCGGCACGCCGGCGGAAGGACGAGCGGCAGCTCGCCGGCATGACCATGCGGAGTTAGCGCGGGTCTATGCCGGGCAGCTCGAACTGCCCGAGGCGCTGGCCCAGATGGCCGAACTCAGAGCGTTGGCGGAGGAAAAGCGGGTGGCGCTGCTGTGCTACGAGCGCGACGCGGCGGAGTGCCACCGCTCGCTGTTGTTCGATGCGTTGTTTGCCGATTTTGCGCGAGTGGATTTAGAGCCAGTGCTAGCCTGAACCCTCCCCAAAACGCGGAAGCTAAAAGTTATCTAATTTCTTGATGTTCAACAAGAATCCACTTTCCTACAACCCCATGATTGATGCAGTGTCCCGGCCATGGAGGCTTCCTTGACGATCACCGCCGAGAGGTTCGGAAACCCGCCCGAAGTGACGCTATCTGGGCAACCCCGGAACCGTTTCATTCTCCATCACCTCGTGGGCTGGATAGCGACCGCACTCTTCGCCTTGATCGCGCTCACAACACCCACGCAGGCGCAGGACATCCCTCATCTCGAACGCCGGGGTGAGGCAATCCAGCTGATCGTCGATGGACAACCGTTCCTGATCCTTGGCGGCGAACTCGGCAATTCGAGCGCGTCCAGCAGGGCGTACATGCAACCCTATTGGGCCAAACTGCAGGCGATGAACCTCAACACCGTGCTCGCGCCGGTCTACTGGGAACTGATCGAACCCGCGGAAGGCCGGTTCGATTTCGCTACGGTCGATGGACTGATCGAGGATGCCCGGACCCACGACATGCGGCTCGTGCTGCTGTGGTTCGGCACGTGGAAGAACTCGACCTCGAGCTACGTGCCTGCGTGGGTCAAACGCGACCCCGCCAGGTTTCCCCGCACCATAGGCGCGGGCGGCAAGGCGCAGGAAATTATCTCGGCTTCTTCGGCGGAGGCGCGGGATGCCGATGCCAAGGCCTTCGCGGCGTTGATGCGGCACCTCAAGGCGAGTGACGGCGATCGGCACACGGTGCTGATGGTGCAGGTCGAGAACGAGGTCGGCTTCCTGCCGTTCGCGAAAGAGGGCGGGACCGGTGCCGACCCCCTGGCCGACGAGCGCGCCATGGCCACCGCTTATGCCCGCTATGTCGAGGCCGTGGCGGCGGCGGGCAAGCGTGAGTACGCCCTGCCGATGTTCGTCAACGGCGCGCAGGGCCGACCCGGCGTCACGCCTGGCGATTACCCGAGCGGTGGCCCCTTGGCGCATCTTTCAAAGGAGTGGCGGCAAGGCGCACCGTCGATCGATTTCATCGCGCCCGATATCTACTTTTCCAACTTCGCGGGGATCGTCGACGGCTACGTCGCAAGCGGAAATCCGCTATTCATTCCCGAGGCCAACCGGCCGTCGGACACCCGGATCGCCGCTAACGCCCTGCGCAGCATCGGCCATCGCGATGCCATCGGTTTTAGCCCTTTTGCCATCGAAGATGCCAGCGAGGCGGAGGCCGGACGCATTGCCGGGCTTTATGCGATGCTGGGGGGCATCGCGCCCCTTGTGCTCGATGCGCAGGCGGAGGGACGGATCGCCGGGTTCGCCAATCCCGTTTCCTTTGACGGTACCGTGGACGAAGCCCCGTTGGTCGAGACACTTGGTGCCACGCGCTTCACCGCCACGACGATCGATCCCTGGACCGACCGCGCCAAGCAGGATCCTTCGGCTCACGGCGCGGTGCTGATCTGGCTTGGCGGAGAAGACTATCTCCTAGCGGGGCAGGGTGTCACACTTACGGTCGAACCCGCCGATGGCCGGGGGCGCCTCGGCTTCGAGCAGGTTGAGGAAGGCCGCTACGAAGACGGGCAATGGATCGCCGGCCGCCGGCTCAACGGTGACCAAACGCACCAGGGCCGCCACGTGCGCCTGCCGCCCGGCGAGTTCGGGATGCAGCGGTTTCGGGTCTACCGATACTGAGGCTTAGGCCAGCGCCACCTCTGCCGGTTCCGCCCGGTGCATCAGCTTGGGCGCAAGGAACAGCTTGAACAGGACGAAGACCAGCCCCGCCGTCGCCGCAAAGCCCATGTGGATGAGCCAGAACTGCGTCGTCGGCATCGTCTCGAACCAGCCGCCGACCCAGCCGACCAGCGAGTTCGCGCCGAAGAAGGCGAGGTAGTAGAGCCCGATCACGGTCGCGTTGATCTGCTTGGGCGCGAGGCGGGCGAACAGCGCGAGGCTGACCGGGAGCATATGGGCGAAGCCGATCGAATTGAGGACGTGGAACATGACCGGCCAGAACAGCCCGATCTTGGCACCCACCGGCGTGGTCTCGGCGGCGAGGTAGAGGCACAGCATGCCAAGGACCGAGAAACCCGAGCCGATGATCAGCTTGGACAGCTCGTCAGGCTCCTGCCGACGCTTGCCGTACCAGCGCCAGAACAGGGCGACGATGGCGAGGAAGCTGACCGAAACCACCGCGTCGAGCGTAACCAGCCAGGTCGTCGGCAGCTTGATGCCGAAGAACACCAGGTCGAAGTCCTGGTCTGCCCACACGAGGTAGACGTTGAAGATCTGGTTGTTGGGCACGATGGCAATAGCCATGACCGGGATCAGCAGGATCAGCGCCAGCGTGGCGAGCCAGTCAGAACTGGTCATGGGTTCGCGCGGCTCGGCCGATTTGTCGGGCACGTCGAAGTGCTCTTTCGGCAGGTACTTCTGCCCGGCGATGTAAATCGCGAGGCCGATCAGCATGCCGACACCGGCAGCGCCGAAGCCCCAGTGCCAGCCGACCGTCTCTCCCAGCGTGCCGACGATCAGCGGGCTGGCGATCACCCCGGCATTGATGCCGAGATAGAAGATCTGGAACGCATCCGCCCGGCGCAAGTCATCGGGCTTGTAGAGCGCACCGACCTGGCTGGCGATGTTGCCCTTGAACATCCCCGAGCCGATAATCAGGCACAGCAGCGCGAACAGGAACGTGACGTTGAAGGCCATCAGGAAGTGGCCCATGGCCATCGTGACGGCGCCGAGCAGCACCGTGCGCCGTTTGCCCAGGACTCGGTCGGCCAGCCAGCCGCCGAAGATCGGCGTCAGATAAACACTCGCCGCGTAAGTACCGAAGATCGCTGAGGCGAAGGCCTGACCCTCGAGCCCGCCGAAAAGCGCGCGCAACTGCTCGATACCGGCGACATATTCGACCTGCCCCGGCTTGAGCAGGAAGTTGACCATGTACAGCACCAGCAGCGTCTGCATGCCGTAGTAGGAAAAACGCTCCCACGCCTCGGTGAAGGCGAGGTAGCCCAGGCCCTTAGGGTGGCCGAGGAAGGCGCGGTCGTGCCGGGTCTCGATGTCGAGTTCTGGCGTGGCTTCGGCAGTGGTCATCGGCTCTCCCCGACCGGTTACGAACGCAACTGGCTAGGCCGGGATCAGCGCCGCTGCAATTGCCCGTCGAGAAAATCCCCCACGTCGTCGAGCGAGACTGCCCGGTCGAGGAACGCCTCGCCGATCCCCCGCAGCAGCACGAAGGGCAGGGTGCCGGCGTCCATCTTCTTGTCGTGCAGCATGTGCGCAACCAGCGCGCGGCCATCACAGTTGAGGCCAAGCGGGGCGATCTCGGTGGGCAGTCCCGAGGCACCGATGGCCGCAGCCACGCGCTCGGCGTCGCCATCGGAAATATACCCCTGTCGCGCCGAATACCGTGCGGCCAGCACCATGCCGAGCGCCACTCCCTCGCCGTGTAGCAGACGATCGGAAAAGCCTGTCTGCGCCTCTAGCGCGTGACCGAACGTGTGTCCCAGGTTGAGCAGGGCGCGCATGCCGGTGGTCTCGCGCTCGTCTTCCGCGACAATCCGGGCCTTGGCTTTTACGCTTTCAGTGACGGCATATTCCTGCGCGGCAACCACGCCACTGACGACGTCGGCGCCGTTCGCTTCGCACCATTCGAAGAAGGCTTGGTCGCCGAGGATGCCGTACTTGATCACTTCGGCATACCCAGCCCGCATTTCGCGTGCGGGGAGGGTCGTGAGCGCGTCGAGGTCTGCCAGCACCAGGCTGGGCTGGTGAAACGCGCCGACCAGGTTCTTACCGGCCGAGGTGTTGATCGCCGTCTTCCCGCCGACGCTCGAATCGACTTGGGCCAGCAGCGTGGTCGGCAACTGGATGAAGCCGCAACCGCGCTTGAGGATCGCTGCGGTAAATCCGGTCAGATCCCCGACCACGCCGCCGCCGAGGGCGAGCACGTGATCACCGCGTTCGACTTCCTCGGCCAGCAGCCAATCCATCACTTCTTCAAGCACGCTCCAACTCTTCGCGCCTTCGCCGGGAGCGAGCACGAGCCAGCGCGGTTCGAAGCCGCCTGCGCGAAGCGAGCCCTCTACCGTGTCACGCCAGTGGGCTGCGACGTTGGAATCGGTCACGATCGGGACGCGGTTCTTGCGCAGCAGCTTGCCGCACTGTGCCGCGACGTCGGCAAGCAAACCGCTGCCGACGCGAACTTCGTAGGAGCGGCCAGCAAGCTCGACCGGAATTACAGCCATTCGGATATTCCCTGCAGGATACGATTGACCGTCTCGTTGTGCGGTCCGGCGTCGCTCATTATCTTGATCGGTGCCTGTGCATAGGCGGGTTCGCGCTCGACCTTAAGCCGGGCGAGGATTTCCTTGCGGTCACCGCCGCGCAGCAGAGGGCGGTTGTCCTTCCGGCCGACCCGCTCGATCAGCGTGTCGACTTCGCTATCCAGCCAAACGGCGATTCCGCGGTCGAGGATGAGGGCGCGAGTATCCGGCTGCACGAATGCGCCACCGCCCGTCGCGAGTACTGAGGGTCCGCGCTCAAGCAAGCGGGCGATCACTCTCCGCTCCCCGTCCCGGAAATGCTCCTCGCCGAACTTCTCAAAAATCTCGGACACGCTCATCTGCGCCGCCTGTTCGATTTCATCGTCGGCGTCGGCGAAGGGAAGATCGAGCAATTGCGCAATCTTGCGGCCGACCGTTGACTTGCCCACGGCCATCATACCCACGAGCACAAGGGGGCGATCGACACGGGCGGCGAGAGACTTGATCTCGGTATCGGTAAGGCTGGGTGTTTCGATGGTCATTGCCGCATGCGCTATAGATGGGCTAACCGCCCGTGCAAGTTTGCGGAAGGTTTGGTTTTTGGTCGCGATGCGCGTCAACAAGATTTGGCTGGGCTTACTGGCGTTGTTCGTACTCTTCCTCGCTGTCGCTTGGTACGATGGCGGGCGCGAGCCCCAACGGATGATCGAGCAGCCGGTTGAGCTGCCGGAAGGAGTGAAATGAGGCGCGCTGTCCTGCTCGCGGGCGCTGCTCTGGCGCTATGCTCGACACTGGCGATTGCCGCGCCCGAATCGCTGCTGCCGCCGAGCTTCGACAATCCGGCACCGACGCCCGCGCCACGGCCCGCACCGGCTCCGGCTCCCGCCCCGGCACAGAATGCTCCTTCGGCGCCCACGGTGTCGGAGCCGGTCATCCAGCCTTTGCCGGGAATCGGCGATCCGGGCGCAGTTGCGCTGCCCGATATCCCGCTTCCGGCGAACTTCCCCTCGCTCGCCGAGCTCGAAGCGATGGATCCCGATCAGATCGACGAGCTTCTCGGCCTGAAGCCCAAGTTCGACATCCCACCTGCGGCCCGGCGCGCGTTGCGCGAAGTCGGAGTGATCGGGCAGGACGAAGGCGGCTTCGATAGCACCTCGTTGGCCGCTCAGCCGCCAGCGCTGGTCCAGGCCGCGCTACAGGCAACGCGGGGGCCGTTGGTTTCCCGTTGGGGGCACATCCTGCTGCGCCGCGCACTGGCCAGCAGGCTCGATTCCCCCCAGGGCATGGACCCGGCCTCGTTTATCGCCTTGAGGGCTTCACTGCTCAATCGGATCGGCGAAGGTCTGGCGGCCCGAGCCCTCGTCCAGGACGTCGATTCGTCGAACTATAACGCCGCCCTCGCGAGTGCGGCGTTCGACGCCTATCTCGCCACCGGAGACCTGTTGGGGATTTGCCCGGTCGCGCGCCTGAAAAGCACGCTGATCGAAGACGCCGAGTGGGACATGGCGCGAGCGATCTGCGCTGCCTACGCCGGTGAGGCTCGCCAGGCCGAACGCGACCTGCAGAGGATGCTCTACTACGGTGAAGCGCCGCGGATCGATGCCTTGCTCGCACAGCGCTTTGCCGGTGCCGCCGGCGAAGGACGGCGGGCCGTCAACATCGAGTGGAACAACGTCGACGAACTTACGCCGTGGCGCTTCGGACTGGCGCGCCAGCTTGGCGTAGAACTGCCGGCAAGTCTGAGGAACGGGGCGGGACCGACCTATGACATCTCGGATGTCCTGATCCCGGCCGTCCCGCTGCCCGAACGCGTCGCAGTGATGGACGTGGCCGGCGAACGCGGCATCCTGTCGTCTTCGGCGATGGTCGATCTCTACTCGCAATTGTGGTCCGAGCAGCTCGAGGGCGAAGCCCGCACACGGGCAAGCACGCTGCGCGAGGCTTACGTTGCGAGCGACCCTGCGGACCGCCTCGCGGCCATGCGGCAGCTTTGGGGCGACGGGAACAGCTACGGACGCCAGGTCCTGACCGCCTATGCCGCGGCACGCCTTCCGGTGTCCGAGCTGCTGGTCGACGACGCTCCGCAGATCATCGGCTCGATGCTCGCCGCCGGTCTCGACAGGAATGCAGCGCGCTGGAGTTCCGCAGTGGCTGAGGGTAGCCAAGGTTGGGCTCTCCTCGCCGTCGCACAACCCGGAGGATCGGGGCAGGTGAGCGGCGGGGCCGTAAGCCAGTTCATCGACGACGATTCGAGTGAGAATCAGCGCAAGTCACGCTTCCTCGTGGCGGGCCTTGCTGGCCTCGGCAGGCTGGATTTCTCCACTGCGGTGAGTCTCGGCCAGGACCTCGGCGTCAACTTGAACCGCGAGAGCCCCTGGAGCCGCAAGATCGATCGTGCCGGCGAACTTCGCAATCAGACGCTTGTCGCGCTTCTGGCGGGGCTGGGCATGCAAGGGTCGGGTTGGGACAAGATGACTGCCCGCCACCTCTACCACATCGTGCGGGCGCTCGATCAAGCAGGGCTCAATGCAGAGGCGCGCATGATCGCCGCCGAAGCCGTGGCGCGGGGATGAGGCCATCGTCGCCGCGATAGACGCTTTCCTTGCTATGCTGGCGGCCGAACGGGGCGCCGCAGCCAATACGCTTGTTGCCTATCGCCGGGACCTTGAAGGCGCGCAGGAGATCGTCGGCGATCTTGCCTCGGCGGATCGTGCTTCGCTCGCCCGCTTGGGACAGGGATGGGCAGACCTCGCTCCCTCGACGGTGGCACGCAAGGCCTCGGCCTTGCGCCAATTCTACGGTTTCCTGGTGGACGAAGGGGAGCGCGAGGATGACCCGTCGCCCGCGCTGCCGCGCCCAGGGGCGCGACGCCCGCTGCCGAAGATATTGTCCCACAGCGAAGTAGAGGCCCTGTTCGCTCGGGTCGAAATGGAGGCCGGAAGCGATCGTCCGGAGGCGATACGTCTGCTGGCATTGATCGAACTGCTTTACGGTTCGGGGCTGCGTGCGACTGAGCTCGTGTCGCTCCCGCTATCCGCCGTGCCGCGCGATGCGCCGCTGCTGACAGTCACCGGCAAAGGCTCGCAACAGCGCATGGTCCCGGTTTCGGCGCGGGCCCGGCAAGCGCTCTCGCGCTGGCTGGCCGTGCGGCCTCAGGGCGGTGGATATCTCTTTCCGTCGCGCGGAAAGCATCTGACCCGGATACGCCTGTTTCAGCTCATCAAGGATCTCGCAACGAGGGCCGGAATGGATCCCGCCAAAGTCAGCCCTCACGTATTGCGCCACGCTTTCGCCACGCATTTGCTTGAAGGAGGGGCAGACCTGAGAGTGCTGCAGATGCTGCTCGGACATGCCGATATTGCGACCACACAAATCTACACGCACGTCGACGCTGCCCGCTTGGTCGCGCTGGTCAATCAGCGCCATCCTCTTGCGAGCGGCGAGCCGGGCGGTTAGCGCGTCGACATGATTTCATACCTCGACTTCGAAAAGCCCGTCGCTGAGCTGGAAGCTCGCATCGCCGAACTGCGCGCCGCGTCCGAAGGGGGC
This sequence comes from Altererythrobacter sp. Root672, assembly GCF_001427865.1. Classification (NCBI taxonomy): domain Bacteria; kingdom Pseudomonadati; phylum Pseudomonadota; class Alphaproteobacteria; order Sphingomonadales; family Erythrobacteraceae; genus Altererythrobacter; species Altererythrobacter sp. Root672. The sequence goes on along the minus strand of NZ_LMHH01000001.1, from coordinate 1,216,594 downwards.
GACGTCGATCTGTCCAGTGAGCTGGCCAAGCTGGAACGCAAAAGCTCCGACTTGCTCGCGACGACTTACGCGGGTTTGACGCCTTGGCAGAAAACCCAGGTCGCGCGACATCCTTCCAGGCCGCATTTCCGCGACTACGTGGCGATGGCATTCGAAGAGTTCGTCCCCCTGGGCGGAGACCGTCATTTCGGAGACGATCAGGCGATCATGGGCGGGCTCGCCAGGCTCAACGGCCGCAAGGTCGTGCTGATCGGGCACGAGAAGGGCAACGATACCGAAAGCCGGCTGCGGCACAATTTCGGGATGGGCAAGCCTGAGGGGTACCGGAAGGCTATCCGCTTGATGGAGATGGCGGGCCGCTTTGGGCTCCCTGTCGTCACGCTTGTCGATACTTCAGGGGCATTCCCCGGCGTCGAGGCCGAAGAACGGGGGCAGGCCGAAGCAATCGCTCGCTCGACCGAAGCCTGCCTGGCGCTGCCGGTGCCGATGGTCTCTGCAATCGTGGGCGAGGGCGGTTCCGGCGGGGCTGTCGCGCTGGCGAGTGCTGAACGGGTCCTCATGTTCGAGCACGCGGTCTATTCGGTTATCTCGCCGGAAGGCTGTGCCTCGATCCTCTGGCGGACCGCGGAAAAAGCGCCGCAGGCGGCCGAGGCCATGAAGATGACTGCGCAGGATCTCGTGCAGTTGGGCGTCATCGACAGGATCGTGCCGGAGCCGATGGGGGGCGCACAGCGCGATCCGCAGGCTGCGGCTTTGACTTTGGGCGGAGCGATCTCTGAAGAGTTGGATGCGCTGTCCCAGAAAACTCCGCAGGAGTTGATCCGCTTACGCGAAGAGCGCTTCCTCACCATGGGCGTCGAACGCTAGTCATGGTCCAGTGAGGCAGAAACGGGAACATTGACCTTCTTGACGGGTTCGTGTGGCGTGAAAGCGCGGCTAAGATCGCGTGCTGCCCAACGAGGAATCCGATGGTCCTGAAGTTCAAAACTGGCTTCCGGCGCACTGCGCTGGCCGGTGCTGCTGTAATTGCCGTGAGCGCAAGCCCCGTTGTCGCGCAACGAGCCGGTAGCGCCATTACACCGACCGAGGCGCAGCAAGGCGCGCAATATCACCCTGAACTTCTGCGTGAATTTGGCGGGGAGATGACCGGTCCTCAGGCCGACTATGTCAAGCAGGTGGGCCAGAACATCGCTGTTCAGTCCGGCCTGTCGAACTCGGCGTCGGCATTCAACGTCACCCTGCTCAACAGCTCGGTCAACAACGCCTTCGCCATCCCTGGTGGCTACGTTTACGTCACCCGGCAGTTGGTTTCGCTGATGAACAATGAGGCGGAGCTGGCCGGAGTGCTTGGCCATGAGGTTGGCCATGTTGCTGCACGGCACTCGAAGCAGCGTCAGGATGCGGCCGCGCGGAATAGCGTCCTTGGTGCGCTCGGTTCGATTCTATCAGGCGTGCTTTTGGGGAACAACGCCCTTGGGCAGCTTGGTCAGCAGGTGTTCTCGACGGCTCCTCAGCTGCTGACGCTGAAATATTCCCGTAAGCAGGAAACCGAGGCCGACAGGCTCGGCGTGCAGTACCTGCGGTCGGCGGGCTATGATCCTCACGCGATGGCCACGGTGCTGCAAAGCCTCGCTGCACAGGGCGCGCTAGACGCGCGGCTCGAAGGCCGTGACGCCACGATGCCCGAATGGGCCTCCAGCCATCCCGATCCGGCGAGCCGGGCCCAGGGTGCCAACAGCCTGGCTGGCAATTTAACCGGCGTAACCAATCGCGATACGTTTCTGACCCGCATCGATGGCGTGCTCTATGGCGACGATCCTCATCAGGGGGTGGTCGAGGGAAACACCTTCATCCACCCGGACTTGCGGCTGACCTTCACTGTTCCGCAGGGCTACTACATGGTCAACGGCTCAACCGAGGTGTCGATCAACGGCCAAGGCGGTCAGGCTCAACTGACTACCGCAGCCTTTGACGGCAATCTGGAATCGTATGTCAGGCAGGCATTTCAGACGATCGGCGGGCGAACTCAGCTCGCACCGCAAAACCTGCAGCGGAGCAGGATAAACGGTCTCGAAACGCTGATTGGGACGTCACGGGTCAACGCCAGCCAGGGAGCGGTAGACGTGACGGTTGTCGCGTATCAGTTCGCGAACAACCAGGTGCTCCACTTCTCGTCGATCACTCCAGCTGGCAGGGCTTCCGTCTTCAATCCGATGTACAATTCCATGCGCCGCATCTCGGCCCAGGAGGCGGCGCAAGTGATCCCTCGGCGGATCGACGTCGTCACTGCGAGGAACGGCGACACGGTTCAGTCCCTCGCCAACCGAATGGCCTATAGTAATGCCCAGGTGGAGCGGTTCCGCGTCCTCAATGGCCTGTCAGCCAATGCGCAGGTCGTTCCGGGCGAGAAATACAAGATCGTCATCCGCAGCAATTAAGCAGGGACTGGGCCTCAAACAGAAAAAGGCGGCAGGTTGCCCTGCCGCCTCATTCCTTGCGAGCCGAGGCTCGACTTCGCGATTAGTTCGCGTTGTCCAGCGTCTGGCCGACCTTGGTGAAGGTGCTGTTCAGCTGAGTGCCAATGGTGCCCATGGCGGCCATCGCGGCAACCGCGATGAGAGCAGCAATGAGGCCGTATTCGATGGCGGTCGCGCCCTGCTCGTCACGGAGCAGCTTGTTGAAAAACTTCATGATCGTCTCCTAAGTTAGGTCTTCGGTACCCAACTTGACCCCACCCATTTTCGACCCGAGGTAGAGATCAAGCAATTCGCAGCAGTAGTTCGCATTAGTTGACAAATGCCTAAGCGGGGGTCGCCTCAACCACCTTGTCCCTGACAACAGCCCAAAGACCGCTGCCACCATCGGCAAGGGTGCCAAGCGAAACCATTATCGCAATGACAATCAATGCAACGATCAGGCCATATTCGATGGCAGTTGCGCCGCGGTCGTCCCGCCGTAATCTATGGAATAGATCGCCCCTGATCATCACTAGTTACCCCAACACATTGGTCTGATCGAATGTCGTTATCGCAGTATCGTCCTAATGAATTATTGATTGGATTGGTTAAGGTGGAAAATTGTCCGACAATCGTCCTGGTGGTGGCTGCCGCCATCCGCGATTCTTCAGGCCGATTGCTGCTGCAGCAGGCTCTGCCTCACAAGCGACATGGCGGGTTGTGGGAGTTCCCCGGTGGAAAGCTGGAAAGTGGCGAAACTCCGCGGTTTGCGGTGTGCCGAGAGGTACTGGAGGAGCTCGGTATCTCGCTCCATTTAGAGAGTTTGAGCCCGGCCGGCTTTGCTGAGGAGGCTGCCGAATCCGGTCGCCCGGGACTTGTCCTATTCCTTTACAATTGCCCGGACTGGCATGGTGACCCTGACGGCAAGGACGGTCAGCAATGGGGTTGGTTCACCCCATCGGAGGCGGTCGCGCTGGCCATGCCACCCATGGATCGTGAACTTCTTGAGGGATTGTGTCCCGAAGTCCGATCATAGGCTATTGCCAAGCCAGAAAGGCCTGCCTATGTGCCGCCCTCCAAGCGCGCCCGTAGCTCAGCTGGATAGAGCACCAGACTACGAATCTGGGGGTCGGAGGTTCGAATCCTTCCGGGCGCGCCAATTTTTCAAACATCGACGGAAGCTTGATGAGCGGTTGCCGAAGGCGCCGACCGCTCGGGTCGTTCCTGCGTTCAGCATCAGGCTCAAGCGAGCCTAATGGGCGCGAGGTTGCCCCTCAGGCCCTGAGAGCTCGCAACGGCGTGCTTTCCTGCCCCAGCAAGATCATCGGAATGGCGTCGGCCGGCAGAGCCTTCGAATAGAGGAAGCCCTGGCAGGTATCGCAGCCCATAGCGAGGAGGGCCGCTTCCTGTGCCGTGGTTTCCACGCCCTCGGCAACAATCTGCATTCCCAGGCAGTGGCCAAGGTTGATGACTGCTAAGGAAATGGCCTCTGCCTCCGGGCTTTGCCCCAACTGCTGCACAAAAGTGCGGTCGATTTTCAGCAGGTCGATCGGAAACTGGCTGAGATGGGAAAGCGAGGCATAGCCAGTCCCGAAGTCGTCGAGGGCGATCAGAATGCCATTTTCGCTCAGCGATTTGAGTGCGGCCTCAACATATCCCGCCCCGCGGCCGAGAAACACGGTCTCCGTCACCTCGATCTGAAGACACGAGGGCGGAATCGCCTTGCGTTGCAAGCGGGCTAGCAGGCTTTCGACGAAGCCTTCCCGACGGAAGTCGGCGGCAGTCAGGTTTATGGCGACGTGGCCAAACGGCACCTTTTCGGCCAACCAGCATTCGATCTGGGCCAGCGTGCGCTCGATCATGCGCTCGCTCAGGACGGCGCACAGGGCTGGGTCATCGAAGGCGGCCTTGATGTCATCGGCCCCCAGGACCTGGTTATCGTCGCCGGTGCAGCGCAGCAGCGCTTCGAAGCCGATTATTCGCGAAGTGCCGAGCGAGACCTTCGGTTGGAAGTAGGGAACCACGCGGTCCTGCCTGAGCGCGGAGAGCGCTGCGGCGACCATCGTTTCTCGGCCTTCCACTTCGGCCTTCATGGAGGATTCGAATAGCTTGAGCTGCCCGCGTCCGGCGGTCTTTGCCGCGTAGAGGGCGATGTCGGCTGCCTTCATGATTTCGGAGCGATTTCCTCCGTCCTGCCATAGGCGGCTGGCGCCTATGCTGGCTCCGCAGGCGAGGAGTCTGCCCTGGTATTCGAACGGTTCGCACAGTCCGGAATAGATTCGAGCCCCGGCACTCCAGACGTCGGCCTCGGACTGGGCGGAGATCAGGATGGCGAATTCGTCGCCGCCCAGGCGGACGACCAGGTCTTCTTCGCCCAGGGCTGCCTGCAATCTGGCAGCAAAGGTCGACAGCATGCGGTCCCCGGCATCGTGGCCGAGCGTGTCGTTGATGGTCTTGAAGTTGTCGATGTCCAGCATCAGCAAGGCTGCCGACGGTTTGCCCGTCTTCAGAATCGCGTCGAGTCGGTCCTGCAGCACTGCCCGATTGGGTAGTCCGGTTAGAGGATCGTGCCTGGCCATCCACAAGGCTCGCTCTTCAGAGCGCTTCTGGTGAGTGATGTCGCGCGCGACCATCAAGATGCGTCCGGAACCGTCCGAGATGCGGCTGGCGATCACATCAAACCAGCGGGTTCGGCCGTCTGGTTCGATTCGCCGCGTCGTGAAATTGGCCGATCCGTCGCGCATCACATCGGCGAGGGCCTTTTCGCCGATCGCCTGATCCGCTGGGTGAAGCAAGGAAAGCCAGGCAATCCCAAGCAGGTCGTCGCTTTCACGCAGGGCCGAGTTGGGGCGGTTAAAGAAGATGATTTCGTACTGGTCGTTGAGGATGATCGTGTAGTCGGGGCTCGATTCAAGAATGATCCGGTTGAAGAACTCGCTCTTCTCGAGATCACTCAGCGCCGTCATTTGCGAAACCATCATCCGGTGCAGCACGAACGAAGCCGAAAAGATGGTGAGGATGAAGATCGGCAGCTGGAAGGAAATGATGGCGATGCCCGGCTCTGGGGCAATCAATCCTGCAACCGTCGACGGGGCGAGGGCCAGGAACACCATGAGGGCGGCCAGCCTCGGTGTGCCAAAGTTGCGCAAGCAGATGCCGCTGACCATCGCCGCGGCTGACAGGCAAACGATGGTCGACAGGACCCAGTCGTGGTGCGTCAGCGAGAAATAGGCGCCAACGCCGATCGACGCGGCCCAGGCTGAGGAAAGGAGGGCCGCCGTGGTCTTGGGTGGTGGCTTCCCATTCTTGAGCGCTCGCCGTCCGGCAAGCAGAACGGGGAGCCTGATGACCCCAAGCGCGATTTCGACCGCTAGCCATATGAAGAACGGCGTGGTGGGCTGTCGCCACACCGCGATCGCAGCAACTGCTATGCTATTGAATATTCCGCCAAGAAAGATCGGTACCGAACCAAACAGCCCCGCTTCGAGTTGCGTTCGGATCGCGGGCGAAACCTGCATCCTCGCACCCAGAAGCCAATCGGTCGCGCGGTCGATGTACTGATTGAACGTGCGCACTCGGGCGGGGGCCTCGGTAACTTACTGAGTGCGGTCGGGCCTAACCAAGTAACGTTAAGATTGCGCAACTTAGCAATTAGGTCATTCCAACAGGTTGCAAGAGTGGGCTCACAGGATTTTCACGTCGGTCGGAGCTGGCAATGCGAAGGCTGGCGGCCTCACTCCTCGTGAGGTGGAACCGGCGAGGGCAATCGCTTGTTGCCGCAACAGAGTATTGAGATGAACGCGAGCGGAGGGGCCTTGGGCGTCGGAAAGAACGATCCTGCATTCGACGACCGCTCGATCGAGCCTGGTGTGTGGCGCTACGCGATGGCTTCGCGTGCGCGCCTCATTGTCGATGCCGAGGCCTATTTCGACCTCATGCAGCAAGCCATGCTCAAGGCACGGCAACGGATCCTGCTGATCGGGTGGGACGTCGACACGCGCGTTCATCTCACTCACGGAAGGCGCTGGTGGCAGAGAGGCTGGAATCGGAATTTTCCGGCTCGCCTCGGCGGCTTCATCCCCTGGTTGACCCGCAACCGACAAGGTCTGGAGGTACGCATCCTGAAGTGGGGCGTGGGCGCGCTCAAGTTTGCCTTCCGCGGCTCGATGATGCTGGACCTCATCCGCTGGTTCCCAAACCGTCGGATCGACTTCAAGTTCGACTCCATCCATCCGCTCGGATGCAGCCATCACCAGAAAATCGTCGTCATCGACAAGGCGCTCGCAGTGTGTGGCGGGATCGACATGACAGTTGGGCGTTGGGACACGCCCAAACACCTCGAGCAGGACGCGCGGCGAAAAACGCCGAACGGTGCCCCCTATTTCCCCTGGCATGACATGACGATGATGATGGAGGGGCCAGTAGCGGCGGAGCTTGAAGCGCTAGCCCTAAACCGTTGGGTGCGCGCGGGAGGAAAGCCTCTCACGCCCTCAACGCCCTCGGACGATAGCGCATGGCCCGACGGACTGGACCCTCACTTCGAGAATGTCGAAGTCGGGATCGCGCGCACACGGCCGGAGTACGATGAAGATCCCGGCGTGCGCGAGATCGAAGCGTTGTTCCGGCAGCACATCGCTCGAGCCAAGCGCTTCATTTACGCCGAGAGCCAGTACTTCGCCTCGCGCGTCATTGCCGAGGCAATCACCGCGCGAATGGCCGAAGCCGATCCGCCGGAAGTGGTGATCGTTCAGCCTATTTCAGCAAACGGATGGATCGAAGCGACCGCGATGGACCCCGCCAGAGCGCAGCTCGTGGCCGCCATTCGCGAGATCGACGAGCATGCCCGTTTCCACATCTATACGCCTTACTCGGGAGAGACCCCGATCTACGTCCATGCGAAGGTCATGATCGTCGACGACCAAATCCTGCGGGTCGGATCGGCAAATTTCAACAACCGTTCGATGGGGCTCGACACCGAATGCGATGTCTTCATCGACTGTGAGCGCCCCGCAAACGGTCATTGCGGTGCGATGATCCGCGATCTGCGGCATTCGTTGCTGGCCGAACATTGCGGAATCTCGGCAGAGGAAGTCGCGGAGTTGATCGAGCGGACCGGATCGATGGCCGGTATGATCGCGTTGATCGGGAAGGATTCGGGCCGCCACCTGATGCCGTTCCACCCGGAAGTTCCCGCGGAATTGCCGTTGAAACTGGCGGCTAACGAGGTGCTCGACCCTGAAGAACCGGCAGAGATGTTTCAGATACGCGGACCAAGGCGTGGCCTTTTGCGTAATGGCGGACTATTGGCCCGTGCGATGACCAGGGTGAAGAGGAAGTACCGCCCCCAATGAGCAGTTTGGACGGTCCCGACGAGGACGATCCGCGTGGCAAGCCGCCAGTACCCGAGGACGTGCAGGAAGCCGTCCGCACCCTGATCCGCTGGGCCGGCGACGACCCGGAGCGTGAGGGGCTGCTCGACACGCCAAAGCGCGTGGCGCGGGCGTGGAAAGAGTATTGCCAGGGGTACACCGAAGATCCCGCGGGCCACCTTTCGCGCATGTTCGAGGAAGTCGGGGGCTACGACGAGATCGTATTGCTCAAGGACATCCCGTTCCAGAGCCACTGTGAGCACCACATGGCTCCAATCATCGGCAAGGCCGCCATCGCCTACCTGCCGACGGATCGGGTGGTCGGGATTTCGAAGCTCGCCCGCGTGCTCCACGCCTATGCTCGCCGGCTGCAAATCCAGGAACGTCTGACCGCCGAAGTCGCCCAGTGCATCTGGGACGAATTGCAGCCCAAGGGCGTCGCCGTGGTGATCGAGGCCAGCCATGCGTGCATGACTGCGCGCGGGGTACGGACACCCGGCGTGAACATGGTAACAAGCCGGGTGATGGGTATCTTCCGTCGCGACGACAAGAGTCGCCAGGAAGTCCTCAAGCTGATGGGATACTGATTTGACCGCGCTACTCGTGCGGGGCGGCAAGCCCCTTACTGGCCGTATCGAACCTTCGGCCAACAAGAACGCCGTGCTACCGGTACTGTGCGCGACGCTGCTGACCGACGCGCCGATCATCCTGCGCAACGTCCCGGAGATCACCGACGTCTCGCGGATCGTCGAATTCTTCGGCACGCTCGGTTCGACGGTGAACTGGGACAAGACGGCCAAGATCCTCGAGATCGATCACTCGACGGTCCTGCCGGGCGCAGATGCCCGGCTGCCTCAGGCGATGCGAGCCTCGATCATGATGATCCCCGGCCTGATCGTACGCCTGGGCGAGGCCCGGCTCGAGCATGAGGTAAAGGGCTGCACTCTCGGCGCGCGCGAGATCGATCCCCACGTCGCCGTATTTCGCGCCTTCGGGGCCGAGGTCAGCCAGCGCGGACATGACATCGTGTTCAGCGCCAGCGGCAAGGGCCAGGCAGCGCGGATGTGGCTCGAATACGCCTCGGTCACGACGACCGAGAACTTCATTCTCAGCGCCCTTACGGTCAAGGGTACCTCGCAGATCGTGAACGCGGCTTGCGAGCCGCACGTCCAGGAAATGTGCACTTTCCTCGAGCTGTTGGGCGCCAAGATCATCGGCAAGGGAACCTCGATGGTTTCGGTCGAAGGCGGCGGCAAGCTTGGCGGTGCCGACTACACCTTCATCGACGACTTCCACGAGATTGCGACCTTCCTCGCCCTGTCGGCGGTGACCGGCGGCGACATCCAGGTGCGCAACAACCACCCGGAACATTTCGACCTGATCGACCGCACGTTCGGAAAGTTCGGCGCCGAGGTGACGCACGAAGGCGGCTGGTCCCGCCTGGCGGCTCCAGAACGCCTGGTGGTCGAGGAGAACTTTACCTCGCACCTCATCACCAAGGTCGAAGCGGCGCCATGGCCGTACATTCCGGCCGACTTGCTGCCGATCTTCATCGCTCTTGGCGTTAAGGCCGAAGGTTCGGTGATGTTCTGGAACAAGGTCTACGAAGGTGGGCTGACCTGGCACACCGAACTCTCGTTGTTCGGCGCCCATACCCTGCTGTGCGATCCGCACCGGTTGATCACGTTTGGCGGCGATGAACTGGCACCGGCGACGGTGACCAGCCCCTACATCATCCGCGTCGCCATCGCGCTGCTGATGGTCGCGTCTTCGATCAAGGGCGAATCGACGATTCTCGATGCGGACCCGATCCGCCGGGCGCATCCGGGGTTCATCGACAACTTCGTCTCGCTCGGCGCGGACGTGCAGTGGATTAGCTGAGGGCAGCGTGCCCTTACGGGAATCTGCGTAAAGAGACGAAGTCCAGCGGCTGGTACGGTACTTAAACGCTCGATCGGGTGATCGGCGCGGCAGCAGTTGTGCGCCTGCGATCCACCTTCGTTGGTTTGTTAGCGGTGTGTCGTGCTGTGAGGTGAACTCTCGGACGATCGGCTTATCCGTCACATGCCACAGTACGAACTACTTCCGTTCTCGCAGATCAAAGACCGCCTGCCCAAAGATTCCTGGGCGCGTGCGCTCAACGAGCTCAAGGATGGGGCGTTCGAGGATGAGACCGTCAAGGTCTATCGCGGCGACACAACGCTGCCCGAACTCGATCTCGATTTCCCGACTGAAGAGGGAGCCGAGACTTTCTTCATGGTTCTGGTGGAGGGCGATCTCACGGTCGAAAGCTGGATCGGCAATGAAGAGACCGACGGTGCCATTGGGTTGATCGTCAACGGCAACTTGAAAGTGCGTAACGCGCTCCTTGGCGGGCAAGAGGTCCATGTTACCGGTGACGTGGAGGTCGAAGAGCTGCTGTGGGGCGATTACAGTCATGGCAGCATGACCGTTTGCGGGACTATCTCGGCCGCGTTGTGCATCGATACGGATGAATATCACTTCTTCTTCCGCGAGCCGCGGGGCATCCGCCGCCGATTGACCTCGGGTGACCCGGACGGCGGCGAGTTGTACCTGATGGACGAGCAGGCGATGTCGGAGTTGCTCGATCCCGATTGCCTTTCGCAAAACGCCGATGACACGGAAGTCCTGCTGCACCGCGGGGCCATGTTGGACATGCTGCGGGCGGGGCAGCCAGTCGTGCGCATGGAAGGGATCGAGCAGGCGCCGATGGCCATCCCATCCATGTTCGAACAGCGGGACGTGAGCTTAGAGAATATACTCAAGGTCACCGACCCTTCGCGGATGGTCCACGATCCGGACTATCCAAACATAACGGATTTCAGCTTCCAGGTGGGTGAGGATGTCTCGGTGCAGGCAGGCATCCAGAAGTCTGCGAGGCGCTTCGTCCGCCTGTGGAACGATCGCCAAGTTCTGTTTATCTCGGCCAACTGGGAGGAAGAGCGCCGCTCACTCTTCGGCAAGTTGACCGGTGCCGCCGTAACTGGCCGCTGGGATATATCGGCGATGGGTAAGGATGTTCAGGCTGGTGACGGTGAATGGCACCACTTTGAAGACCCTAATCCGTTGTCGGGAGAGGTGCTCTCACTCCCGCCGGAGTATCAGCGTTTGCTGGAAACCGGCTGGAACGCCCTGCTCGACGGAGTGTCCACTTATGATTACGCCCGCACGCTGATTAACCCGGACGAGGTGCGCCGGCTGCTCGCGCTGCCCGTCGTCGCTCCCTATGACGATTTCACCGACGACGATCGCTACGGCTTCTGGCTTGGCGATATCGAGTGCGCTTTCAGCCAGGAAGGCGCCTCGTTTGGCGATGAACCACTCCCGCCCAAGCTCAGGCTGATCCGCGAGTGCGTCGATGCCGAAGGCACGGAGCGGAATCAGACCTGGTTCTTCACGATCCACCGCCAGGTCGACGGAACGGAAAGCGTGTTTATTGAATACAAGAGTCACTTCGACAGCGATGACGATCGCGTGCCGGCCAGTTTTCTAGGCGGCCGCCCTCTGCAGCTGGCGACGCTGATGTTTCGGGTTGGGCGCCGGCAGCTCGATCTTGCCAATGACGCGCTGATCGAACGCGGGGAAGTGCCCCATTGCGGCGACGCTTTCGCCCTGCAGCATTGGCGGGATAAGGGGTATCTTGCCGCTGCAGATACTGTGCAAGAGGTGGATGAAGATCCTCAGGACAGCCCCTTCTCGGCCGTACAGCCACGCCACATCCTGTGCATTCTGGGCGCGACCCACGATCTGCAACCGCTGCGTGATGTCGTGACGGCTGTCAGCAAAGCGGGCGAATATGCCGAAGGCTTCAACATCGACGGGGACTATTCGCAGGAAGAGCCGGACGATCGCATGGTCGCCTCGTTCGATATCTGCCGCGATCGGGTGGAGCCGGGGGCCTGGACCGAAGCCGACGCGCAAGCCGTCGCCGATCACCAATCCGTCCTCTACGTGTTGAGCCCGCCGATGACGCAGGACAACAGCGTCGCGTTTTCGATGGCGGCGTTGATGCTGATCGATGACTTGCTCGATGCAGGGGCGGTGGCGATCAAGGCGGAGAGCGCGGGTGCCGCCCACGGCGTTCAGCGCTGGCGCGACTTGGTTGCAGAGGCTGCGGCAGCGGTGGCCAGCGACGATCAACTGGAGCAGCGGCGGATCGCCCGCCTAGCTTTTGCCAAGCGTCCGCTCTCTTCAGAGGCCTACTTCGAGAGCGTAGGTTTCCACCTTGTCGGGCTGCCCGATGTCCATGTCGCGCAGTTGGCGGGAGACGAATGGCAGGCGATCGCCATCATGGACAGCATTGCCGACGAGATCGCCGCGCAAGGCCTGGCTGCCTCATTGGAGTCACGCGGTGCGCGGCTGACCAGGGATATGAATCACGAAGAGGATAGCTTCAAATTCAACCCCTACGGGATTGTGAAATACGGCGCGTGACGCGTTGTCTGTAGGGTCTTTCACCGCAGCGACTCTCAACAAAAAAGGGCGCCCGTAGTGGGGCGCCCTTCGTTGGTTCGACTGAAGGCCGTGCCTTAGAGCTGTCCGAGGATATGCTCGGCGCTGCTGACTTTGAAGTCACCCGGCGCTTCGACATTGAGCTCCTCGACCACGCCATCGTTGACGATCATCGAGTAGCGTTGGGCGCGCTTGCCCATGCCGAAGCCGCTGCCGTCCATCGTCAGGCCGATCGCTTCTGCGAAGTCGCCGTTACCGTCCGCGAGCATGGTAATGTCCGATGAACCCGATGCCTTGTTCCATGCGCCAAGCACGAAAGCATCGTTCACCGCGGTACCGACGATCTCGTCGACGCCCTTGGCCTTGAGTTCGGCGGCCTTCTCGACGAAGCCCGGCAGGTGCTTGACCGAGCAAGTCGGGGTGAACGCACCCGGCACGGAGAACAGCGCAACCTTCTTGCCGGCGAAGTACTCGCCGCTCTGAACCTTCTCAGGTCCGTTCTCGGTTACCTTGACCAGCGTTACGTCAGGCAGCTTGTCGCCCTTGGAAATTGTCATCTGAACCGTTCTCCTGTGTGAGTGCGCATGCGTACATAGGTTCTGCCGCTCGGTGCGCAACCGCGAACGAAGTGACGGCTAATGAAGCGCGCTTTCCAGATGCTGGAGCTTGTCGGGGTTGCGCATGACATAGATGGCCCGGACCTTGCCTTCTTCGATCACGAGCGCCGTAGTCTGCAGCACGCCGTCAGCTTCGCGCGTGATGAAGCCGGGAAGGCCATTTACAAAAGCAAAGCGGATCAGCGCCCCCCTATAGCCGCGAGTCAGCCGGGCGAGGGCCGCGTAAGTCCGTGCTACCTCGCCGACCCCTCGCATCACGCGAGCCACGGCTGGCCGCTTGCCGCCGCCGTCCGAATAGAACCCGACGTCCGTCGCCAACATCGTCCCGAGCCGTGCGGTGTCGCCTTCGCGCGAGGCGGCGAAGAAGGCCTCGGCGATCTCCATCCCGTGGGCGCGGTCGACAGGAAAGCGCGGCTTTTCTGCTCTCACGTGCTCGCGGGCCCGGCTGGCGAGTTGGCGGCACGCGGCGGCATCGCGGCCGAGGGTGTCTCCGATCTGCTCGAAGCTCTCGCCGAAGACGTCGTGAAGCAGGAAGGCCGCGCGTTCCAGCGGGGAGAGCCGATCGAGTGCGAGCATGAGCGGAAGTGTCACGTCTTCCACATCATCGGCCTCCACCACCGGGTCGGGCAGCCAGGTTCCAACGTAATCTTCGCGCTGCGTCCTCGCCGATTTGAGTTGGTCGAGACACAGCCGTGTGACCACGCGGCGCAGGAAAGCTTCGGGCGTACGCACGACTGCGCGATCTGCCGCCTGCCAGCGTATCCACGCGTCTTGCACCACGTCTTCGGCATCGCCCATCGAGCCGAGCATACGATAGGCAACGCGCAAGAGCCGTGGCCTCAATGCCTCGAACTGAGCGGCGGCCTCGTTCATGCCTTCCAGCCTAGCCCCGGATCGAACAATTCGAAAGCAACCGCGAGCCGGTTCCAGCCATTGATCACGTTGATCATCAGGGTCAGCTTCACTTGTTCTTCCTTGCTGAACAGCTCGTCCAGTCGGGCATAGACGTGGGCAGGCGCGCGCTTCTTGGCAACCAGTGTGAGATGATCGGTCCAGGCCAGCGCGGCACGTTCGCGGTCGCTGAAGCACGGCGCTTCTTCCCACGCACTCAGCAGAGCGAGCCGCTGTTCGGTCTCCCCGGCCTGGCGCGCCTCAAATGTATGCATGTTAAGGCAATTCGCGCAGCCGTTGATCTGGGAGGCGCGAATTTTCACGAGCTCGACCAAGGGCTTCTCAAGCCCGCTTTCGGCAACCTCGGTCGAGTGGGCAAGCCAGGCCTTCATGAGTTCCGGCGCGGCGGTGTAGGGATTAAGGCGTTTCGTCATGATTGCATCCGTTTCATCGCTAGGAATGATGCATTGACGAGGCAGCGAACCTGGATGTGACATTGCTGCCGAACTTTTTCGTTCCACCTATTCAGCCAGCGGATCGCGGAAGCCGGGTTTGCCATGCGGGGCGTGACCGACTATGTGCGTTCGCGATATCGGCGTCGGCATGGAGCCCCGGCTGCGCCTTCACCCCAAAGCACAGGAGTGTTGCACCGTGGCTACCGCTGCCGTCGTTGAACAAGACTATATCGTCCAGGACATCTCTCAGGCCGACTATGGCCGGGCCGAAATCGCCATTGCCGAAACCGAGATGCCGGGCCTGATGGCTCTGCGCGAGGAATTTGGCGCTTCGCAGCCGCTCAAGGGCGCGCGGATCACCGGCTCACTGCACATGACCATCCAGACCGCCGTGCTGATCGAGACGCTCGTCGCGCTCGGCGCCGAGGTCCGTTGGGCCACCTGCAACATCTTCTCGACCCAGGACCACGCTGCTGCCGCCATCGCGGCGCAGGGTATTCCGGTGTTCGCTATCAAGGGCGAGAGCCTGGCCGATTATTGGGATTACGTCGGCAGGATCTTCGACTGGGGTGATGACTCCACTTGCAACATCATCCTCGACGACGGCGGCGATGCGACCATGTTCGCGTTGTGGGGCGCTCGCGTCGAAGCTGGCGAAGCTCTGTTCGAACCCTCCAATGCCGAGGAAATCGAGTTCGTTCGCGCGCTCAATGCTTACCTCAAGGCCAAGCCGGGCTACCTGACCAAGACGGTCCAGGCGATCCGCGGCGTGTCGGAGGAAACCACCACCGGCGTCCATCGCCTCTATAGCCTGGCCAAGCAGGGCAAGCTGCCGTTCCCGGCGATCAACGTGAACGACAGCGTGACCAAGTCGAAGTTCGACAACCTCTATGGCTGCAAGGAATCGCTGGTCGACGCGATCCGTCGCGCGACCGACGTGATGCTGGCCGGTAAGGTCGCTTGCGTCGCCGGTTTCGGTGACGTTGGCAAGGGTTCGGCCGACAGCCTCCGCAATGGCGGTGCGCGCGTGATGGTGACCGAGATCGATCCGATCTGCGCGCTCCAGGCGGCGATGGAAGGCTACGAAGTCGTGACGATGGAAGAAGCGGTCAAGCGCTGCGACATCTTCGTCACCGCGACCGGCAACGAGGACGTGATCACCGCCGAGCACATGAAGGCGATGAAGCCGATGAGCATCGTCTGCAACATCGGTCACTTCGACAGCGAGATCCAGATCGCCGCGCTCGACAACTACGATTGGTCGGAAGTGAAGCCGGGCACCGACCTGGTCACTTTCCCGGACGGCAAGAAGATCATCATTCTCGCCAAGGGTCGCCTGGTGAACCTCGGCTGCGCCACCGGCCACCCGAGCTTCGTCATGAGCTGCAGCTTCACCAACCAGGTGCTGGCGCAGATCGAGCTCTTCACCAAGAGCGGCGAATACCAGAACGACGTCTACATCCTGCCCAAGCACCTCGACGAGAAGGTCGCTGCGCTGCACCTCGACAAGCTCGGCGCCAAGCTGACCAAGCTGAGCCAGCGCCAGGCCGACTACATCGGCGTGCCGGCAAATGGGCCGTTCAAGGCCGACCATTACCGCTATTGATCTCGTAAACGCTCGTCACCCCCGCTTCGGCGGGGGTGACTGGGCACATTCGGCCTCAATAGTCGTGCAGGAGGCGGCTTCGGGCATTGCATCACCCCCTCCGCGCTAATAGCTGACAGGTCATGGAATTATCTCCTGTCGCGCTGGTCATGCTCGGCCTCCTGTTGGCGGCGTGGACTTTTGGCGCGGTCTGGCTGGTACTGGCGGCGCAAAGCCGCGCTCGCCACGCGCGCACGGCCCGGTCGACTGCGCGCCGGCTGACGCGGATGATCGACGATTCGCCCGCGATTCCGCTACTGGTGAAGTCTGACGGCAAGATCGAAGGGCCAGAACGGCTTGCGGCCTGGCTGGGGCTGCAAAAGCTTCCTGGATACCTGAGCGAACTCGACGGTGGGGAGGCGGGCGGCCTTGAGGCCGACGACCTCGAGCAACTGCGCGATGCCGTACGCAAGACGCAGAAGACTGCCGCTCCCTTCAGCATGGTCGCGACGCCGCGCGGTTCGGGCAAGAGCCTGGCGATCCGTTGCCATCTGGCCGACTCCGTCATCGCCCCGAACGGAGCGGCGTTGTTGTGGTGGTTCGATTTCTCCGAAAGCCAGGGCGAGCTGGCGCGCTTGCGCAGCGAAACCGCCAGGGCAAAGACCGACTTTGCCGCGCTTGTCGGCCTGATCGAGGCCGCACCCACGCCGATGTGGTTCCGCGGTCCGGACATGAAGCTGCGCCTCGT